>JBAXGE010000106.1:0-7872 GCA_037139555.1 Phycisphaerae bacterium | reverse complement strand
TGGCGCGTTTCGGCGGGGGTCATGCCGACCACCGGGACGGACTCGGCCGTTTTGGGGGGAGTGGAATCCCTGCCACAGGCACCCAGTAGGAGGCACGCGGGGATTAAGATCATACGGACAACAGCCGGGAAACAGCGGGTCATGGTAAACCTTTGTTAAGCAATAAGCGCAATCTAATGACCTATCGGGTGCAAGTCAACCCGGCGGGCGTGTTGTCAAGAAGTAGAAATGTCACCCTCATAGCCGAAGTAGATCTGTCACTCTGATCCCATAGATAGCGCCATCGCGGCTGGGCGGGCCGACGCAGGCGCAAGCTGAGGCGCAGGCGCAGCCGGAGCCAAGGCTGGAGCCGGAGTCGGCCCGCCCGGCCGCCGCGCCCGACCGACCGGGTCGCGGTTCCACGGATGGTCCGGACCGGGCTTCCATGCCCGCCGATTCACGAACACCGGCTTGACCTTCGGTGGCCTCAGCCGCCCCGCCAGCACCTTAAACGCAACGCCTGACCCCATTGGCAGTCAATAGCCTGCAAGAAGTAACACCCCAGCAGTGGCATAAATGGCTCGGTCTGAGCTAAACTTCGCCAAATTCATACATTTGGGGAAGTAATGTCGGTGGTCAGCCGGGCAGGCTTCTGGTTCACTCGCATGCAGGCGCTAATGCACCCAACGGCGTGGAAACGATTGACGTTGACGTATCTGTGGTTCGGTATATGAGCATTAGCAGCGAGTACTACGCCGGGTATACCAATAATCTTGGCGATATCTTGCTGCGCAATGGCTTTATCGCCGCAATCCCCGAACCCACCACGTTAAGTGTGTTGGGCATCGGAACGGTGGGTCTGCTCTTGCGCCGCCGTAAGCGCAATTGATCCAACCCGACCAAACAAGCTTTATCTATTAAAGCATCACACCTGCGCGTGATGCCTATTTTTATAGCTCCAGCCAGTCGGGCTGCAAGTAAATCTGACACCGGAATAGCCCATACCAAACATACCGCCAATCAGGTAATTCTCCGACGGTCAGCCAATCACCGTTGACCCACAAATCCGCACCAAAATCATCCAAATACAAATTGTGGATATATCTATCCGTTACACTTTACAGACCGCGTCTTTCCCCTTATACAGTGCATACTGAGGAAGAATTTGTTGCCGTTCGCATTTCTTTTTGGCAACCCCGTTTGTGCGGTCCGGGAACTCTGCTCGCACCTGTGCTCTGTGTTAAAGGAATCTCTTTCATGGCCATCATGCCTTCTGCTGCGTACAGTCTCAAAATCACCGTCCGCATTCCCAATCGTGCGGGCAATTTCGCCAAGATCGCCGGCGCCATCGCCAGCGTGGGCGGAGACCTGAACAGTGTCACCATTCTGTCGGAAACCCGCGATGAACTGGTGCGCGAAATCACGGCCTATGGCCGCGACCTCAAGCACGAACAGGAAATCGCCGCCGCCGTGTGCCGGATTCCGGATATCAAAATCATCACCATCCATGACCGCACGTTTGACCTGCACAATGGGGGCAAACTCAGTGTCGTGGGCAAAACCCCGCTGACGGGGCCGGCCGAACTGTCCATGGCCTATACCCCCGGCGTGGCCCGCGTGTGCATGGCCATCGCCGATGACAAACACATGGCCCAGCGTCTGACCATCAAACGCAACACCGTCGCGGTCGTCTCCGACGGCACTGCCGTGCTGGGGCTGGGCGATATCGGCCCCGAAGCCGCCATGCCCGTCATGGAAGGCAAGGCCCAACTGTTCAAGGAATTCGGCGGCGTGGATGCGTTCCCGATCTGCATCGCCACCAAGGATGTCGAAGAAATCATCAAACTGGTCAAGCTCCTCGCCCCCACCTTTGGCGGCGTGAATCTGGAAGACATCTCGGCCCCGCGCTGCTTCGAAATTGAAGAACGCCTCAAAGCCGAGCTCGATATGCCCATCTTCCACGATGACCAGCATGGCACAGCGATTGTCGCCTTGGCGGCACTCATCAACGCGCTCAAGATCGTCGGCAAGAAAATGGACGAAATCTGCATCGTGGTTTGCGGCGTCGGCGCCGCGGGCGTGGCGTGCAGCAAAATCTTCATGAATGCCGGGGCCAAGAATGTCGTCGGGGTGGATACCTCCGGCGCCATCTACAAGGGCCGCACCGAGAATATGAACCCCGTCAAACAGTGGTATGCCGACCACACCAATCCCGAAAACCGCAAAGGCACCATCCATGATGTGATCAAGGGCGCCGATGTGTTTGTGGGTCTGTCCAAGCCCGGCCAGATCACGGTACTGGATGTGGAAAACATGGCCAAGGACCCGATCGTCTTTGCCATGAGCAACCCGGTTCCGGAAATCATGCCCGAAGAAGCCGCCCCGCACGTGGCCATCATGGCCACCGGCCGCAGCGACTATCCCAACCAGATCAACAACGTGCTGGCCTTCCCCGGCCTGTTCCGCGGGGCTCTGGATGTGCATGCCACCAAGATCACCGAAGGTATGAAAGTGGCCGCCGCACTGGCCATCGCCAATTTGGTCGGCAGCGAAGCCCGAGCCAACTACATCATCCCGTCGCCGTTTGACCGCCGCGTAGCCCCGGCCGTGGCCGAAGCCGTCCGTCAGGCCGCCATCTCCGAAGGCGTGGCCCGATTGAACGATCCCGCCGATGCGGAAATCACGCTGGCCACGATCAAGCGGTAAACGCTGATCGGACCGTTAAATAATCCCGCAAAGCCGCAGGCTCATCCCCTGCGGCTTTTTCTTTGCCCACGTTGCATAACAAAAAGCCCCCGGCTTTATAGGCCGGGGGCGGGTGTACTCAGATCATTGGGGAGCAACCTTAGCTGATCGTCACGACCACGTCATGAACCTTGCCATCACCGAGGGCGGGAACGGTCTGGCCGACAATCGGCTGGCCATCCACTGTGATGGCGACCTTGCCCTTCTGGATACCCTTGGGTTTCTGTATGCTAATGGCGTAGGTGGCACCGCGATAGTTGCGGGTCATCTTGGCCCACGTCCAGTCGCTGGGCAGGCACGGGTCAATGAACAGGCCGTCGAGTTCCGGCTTCACGCCCAGCATACCTTCCCAAACCACAATCAGCGTCCAGCACGCCGTGCCGGTGGCCCAACTGTGCGAGCCTTCGCCGTAACGGTCGGATTCCTTGGCGTTGATGAACTGGCACGCGGCATACGGCTCAATGCGGTACAGATCGGGATCGGCCTCGTGCCGGGTCGGGGGCAGCATCTTATGCAGGATTTCATAGCCCTTGTCGCCGCGCCCGGCGGCCAACTCGGCCCAGATGCGCCAGCGCGAGCAATGCCCGAAGATCGAACCGTTTTCCTTTGTGCCCGGGGCAAAGCGGCTGATGATGCCGGCCCGCGGTTCGGGCTGCATGTACGGCGGATAGAACGGATAGGTACCGATCGGGTCGTCAAGGTATTTGTCGAACGACTTGAGGATGCTGGCCGTGCGTTTCTTATCGGCAATGCCCGCCACAATACAGAAGCTGTTGGGATCGCTCCAGATCTTGGCGTACTTGTTGGTCTTGACGCCCATTTCCCAGCCGCTGTCGTGCATCGAACGCTGGTACCACTGGCCCGCCCAGGCGATCTTGTTGATCGTGTCGGTCAGTTTCTTGATCCGCGCGGTATACAGTTTGACGGCCTTCTTGTCCTTCATGAATTCCATGCACGGCAGGAACTCGCGGATGCAATACACCGCCCAGGCCGCCAGCATGGTGGAATCGCCCTTGTGGGCGTTGCCCACCTGATCCAGTGCATCGTTCCAGTCGGCCTTGAGAATCAACGGCAGACCACGCTTGGAGAAATGCTTGAAGAAGAAGTCCAAGCCCTGCATGACGTGGGCATAGATGCTGGCTTTCTTCTTGCTGGCGCCGCCCTGCGGTTGCAGGTACGGGGTGATTTCCTTGAGGATCGAGAAGTCGCCGGTTTCGCGCACATACCGCGAGAGAATGAACAGCGGATTGATCGGGTCGTCGGAATGGAACGTCCGCGTGCCGATGTACGACACAAAGTTCCCGCCATGCGCCCAGTCGCCCTGCTCGAACTGCCAGATGAAGATGCGCTTCACCAGATGCTCGCGCACCCACGCGGGGTCCTGCGGCAGACGCGACACCGCGTCCTGACAGGCATCGCGGATGCCGAAGTTGTAAATGCCGAAATAGCAGTAACCGGTGTTGCGGTTCCACCAGCTCAGATTCGAGCCCTGATACTTGAACCAGTAATTGACGATGTTATTCAAATCGCCATCGGGCGTTTCGATGGTGGGCGTGGAGACCACGCGGGTCCAGTAGGCCTGATTGTTGGCAAAGGCCGCATCGGCCAGCGCCGGTGTACCGTATTTCTTCATCAGCTTGCTGGCATCCTTGTCGCTGGGCACGGTGCCCAGAACAATCACATATTCCACGCTCTCGCCGGGCTGCAGCTCAAAGCGGTGTTGCAGGGCATGACACGCATCGCGACCGATCGCCGCCACATCACGCAGCTTGCCGCTGTCCATGACCTGGGGATTGGCCAGATCACGATAGAAGCCGATGAACTCATGGCGGTCGCCCTCATAACCCACCACCGGGGCGGAACTGGCGGTGAAGACCGCCTTGTCGTAGGGAATATTGTTGGCGTTGGAATTGGCTGCCTGCCAACCACCGATATACTTCACCCATTGCGTGGCGCGGGTGTAGAGCACGCCGTTCTTGAAGTTCTGCCGGTTGAAGAGCAGATAGAATTCGCGCCACGAGGTGTCTTCAAACCAGTTGCCAATCGCCACTTCGCAGTAATTCGTCGCCGAGATCACACGCTTACGGTCGGACTTGTTGGTCAGCTTCACTTTCCACAGTTCGCAGGGATCGCCCACATCATCGCCGGTGGCCTTGACGGCATCGGGCATGGGGGTGAAATATAAAATCTCGCTGGCGATGCCTTCTTGTTCCGCCGTGATGCGGTTATAGCCCAGACCGATATGACAGTCCCAGCGGTCCAGCTTCTTGGTCGGCGGATAGCCGTTGCCGGTCCACCACGCGCCCGATTCTTCATCGCGCAGGTACACAAACTTGCCCACGGTATCGCGCGGCACGCCGTCAATATGCCAGCGTGTGATGCGTTCCACCGTCGGGTTGCCCCGGAATGAATAACCCCCGCCGAGATGGCTGGCCACATAACACCAGTTACCATTCGACAAGATGTTCATCCACGGCCGTTGCAGCAAGGGGTTGGTTAAAACGAATTCCTTGCCGTCGGGAGAAAAGTTACCGTACGAGGTCGGCTGCATGTTTCATGTTCCTGAAAAGATCCGCCGCCAACATCGTGGCACCACTTGCGCCATAATGAGTCGGTTGGCCCAATAATCTAAGCTATGGGGGCCAAACTTGCCACTGGAAAAAGGACCAGAAGGTAGGGTTGGGCGCAGTCATCCGGCCGAGTCCATGGTAATGCGGGTATAATGCCCCCTAAGTACACCTCTTTGCGTAACTTAGCATTTGCCAAAACCCACCCCACGGGGTATATTGCCCAATTCGGTCGGGTTGCCCCCTCGATGACATAGCGTATGTCATTGCGAATCGGTGGCGTTTTTGTTCTGCCCGTAGTCGTTACCCTCAGGGTAGTGACGTTAATCGGGCCGAAGCGATGCACAACCCCGCGACACCAGGCGTGTCGGCCCCGGCCCGGGTTTGGGATCGCTGCTTGTTATAGGAGCCATTTCATGGCGAATCCGGAATTTGTCAAAGAGATCATCGAAGCCGGCGTTCACTTCGGCCACCGCTGCAGCCGTTGGAACCCCAAGATGAAGCCCTTCATCTACGGCAAACGCAACCTCATCCACATCATTGACGTCCGCCAGACCCTCAAAGGTGTGTTGGTCGCCAAAAAGTTCCTCAATCAGATCGTCCTCGGCGGCAAAGATGTCCTGCTCGTGGGCACCAAGCGGCAGGCCCGGACCGTGGTGGAAGAAATCGGCAAGGCCACCGGCATGCCCTTCGTCGCGGAACGTTGGTTGGGCGGCATGCTCACCAACTACAGCACGATCCGCAGCCGTTTGCAGCGTCTGGAAGAGTTGGAAGCCACCCTGCAGGCGCCCGATGTGAGCAAGAAATTCTCCAAGAAAATGGAATCCAGCCTGAAGCGCGAATATCGCAAGATTCTGCGCAACTTGTCGGGCGTACGCACCATGAACCGTCTGCCCGGCGCCGTGCTGGTCATTGACGTCAAGCGCGAAGCCATCGCCGTCCGCGAAGCCCGCACGCTGGGCATCCCCGTGATCGGTATCATCGATACCGATTCCGACCCGGATATGGTGGATATCGCCATCCCGGCCAATGATGATGCCATGCGGGCGCTGGATCTGATGCTCAAGGAAATCACCAGCACGCTGGTGGAAGCCAAGGCCAGCCGGACCCAACGTGATGAACCCCAGGCGTCGAAAGATGGCGACCAGCGGCAGCAGAAGCCCCGGCGTCGTCGGACCACGACCGCCCAGTTTGAAAATGATGCCGCCAAGCCCGAAGCCGCTGCGGAAGCCCCCAGCGCTCAGGCCTGATTAACTGCCTCTTGAATCACTCGGGGGACGTGCGATGACTAAGCAGACCGAACTTGCTTTAGCCCGCACGTCCCCTGTTTTTTTTACCCCCCTGCTGGGCATCTTTAGCGCCTTGGCGGTATTGGCCATTGCCGTGCTGCTGTGGAATCATGCCCACCTCGACAGCGAAGCCTGGCGGGCCACCCGCTGGTTTATGGGGGACAGCAAAGGCTATAAATGGCAAGCTTTGGCCGTTGACCCTGCCCAGCATCCCGACGCCCCGTGGTATTGCCGCGTGGCTCCGCCCCTGAATTCCCAAGTGTATCAAAAATATGAACGCCCCCTGCTGGTCTTCCGCACGTGGGCCGAACCGCTGACGCTGGTTCTGATCGGTGCGGCATTACTCATCTATACCCGCTATCGCTGGCGCGCGGCACTGCTATTGGCGTTGGCTACCGCCGGGCCGGGGTTAATGGGCGAACTCATCCGCCGCGTTACCGGACGCCTGCGACCCGAAGGCCAATTCTTCGACGGCTCACGCAATGGCGGGGATAATTACTGGGAATGGTTCCGCGGTTTTCAGCAGGGCGGCGATCTTGCTTTCCCCTCCGGCCATGCCACCTTGGCCTTTGCACTGGCCGCTGTGCTGATTTATCTCAACCCGAAATCTGTCTGGCTGGTCATCCCCATTGCGGTGATGTGTGCCTGGTCGCGGGTGCTGATGCAGGCCCATTTCTATTCCGATGTGATAATGGGTGCCATGCTGGGCTATCTGGTGGCCAAACTCATTTGCTGGCAGGTGGGGCCGCGTTTGGGGATAACGCCAGCGTCGGACGCCACAGCATAACCAGCCCCACACTCAGCAGCACGATCAAACCAATCACCGCATAGCTCCATGGCAGACTGATCTGCGTCGCCACCAAGCCCGCAAACAGCGGCCCCAACGCCCGCGCCAGACTGGCAAACCCCTGATACACCCCCATCACCGCCCCCTGCTGCTCCGGCCCGGCATGACGGCTCAATAGCGCGTTCAAACACGGCGACCATAGCGCACTGCCTACCGCCAGCGCCACCGACGCGGCTACAAATCCGCTCCATGAGGTTACCACTGATAGCGCCAGCAACCCCGTCGCGATGATCACACCCCCCACCAATACCAACGCCAACTCCCCCGCCAGTTTCACCAGCCGCCCCACCAATCCACCCTGCATAATTGCCATCGTCACGCCCATGATGGCGAACAGATACCCGCTGGTGCGTGCCGCACTTTCCAGCACGCTGCGCCCCTGTAACAGTTCATGCGCGATGGTTGTGGGATAGTATCGCTCCTGCACCAGCAGGCTGTAGGTCTG
>JBAXGE010000105.1:0-7921 GCA_037139555.1 Phycisphaerae bacterium | reverse complement strand
CCCACCCCCTTCCCCTTTGCTTTGACCGCCCGACTTTGTTAGCATAATGACAGAGATAAAGCGCCAGGAGTATGTGTTTCATGGCTGACTGGGATGAAGCAGAAAAACGCGCCGAGAAGGCTCACGACCTCTTTGAACGGGGCGAGCTTGAGGAAGCCCTGCGCGAACTCCGCCGGGCCATCGCCATCAATCCCTACAACACCTCTTGGAATTTCAACCTCGGCCTCACCCTCGACGCCATGGAACGCTACGAAGAAGCCCTCGAGGCCTACCGCAAGGTCCTCGCCACCGATCCCAACGATCTCGAAACCCTCAACGCCATCGGGGCCGACCTCGCCCATCTCGGCCAGCTCAAAGAAGCCCTCGACATCTTCAACCGCATCGAAGCCCTCGACGCCACCTACGAACCGGCCTATTGCCAGCGCATCGCCATCTACGCCGAACAGGGCAACCACGACAAAGCCGAGGAAATGTTCTACCTCGCCCGGCAATACAAAGAACGCTGCCCCCACTGCTACTTCCACATCGGCGAATCCCAATACGCCCGCGGCCAATACGACAAAGCCCTCTGGTGCTGGCAGCAAACGCTGGAACTCCAGCCCGAATATCCCCGCGTCCATACCGAAATCGCCAACGCCTACTGGGCCAAAGGCCAGTACGGCGAAGCCCAGAAGCATTTCTTCAACGAGCTCCGTCACAACCCCGGCGATATTGACACCCTGCTCGATCTCGGCGAACTCATGCTCGAAATGGGCCAGGAAGATTCCGCCAACGACAAATTCCGTCAGGTCCTCGAACTCGAACCCGACGAGGCCACCGCCCATTATCACCTCGGCCAACTGGCCCACCGCCACGGCGACGAGGCCACCGCCATCCTGCAGTTCCGCCGCGTCCTGCGGATTGACAGCACCTATGCCGGGGCCCATCTGCGCCTGGCCGAAATCTTCAAAAATCAGGGCCACAAATCCGAGGCCATCTTCCACGCCAACGCCGAACTCGCCCAGCGCGACCTCACCGAAGAAGTCGCCACCGATCTGGGCAGTCTGCTGATCAGTCTGGAACAATACACCGCCGCCGAAAACGCCTTCCAGCGCGTGGTCACTAAAAATCCCAACCATACCACCGCCCGCCACAACATGGCCGTGGCCCTGCTGCTCAATCATCGCCTCGAAGAAGGCATCGAACAGTGCAAGCTCACGCTCCGCAGCCAGCCCAAGCACATGCTCGCCATGCACAATCTCGCGCTGGCCTATATTCTCACCAAAGATTTGCCCCGCGCCCGCTTCTGGCTCAACGAGGCCGAAGACCTCGCCCCCGAAGACCCCCAGCTCAATCGTCTCCGCTGGCGTTTCCGCTGGGCCCGCGCCACCATGCTGGTCAAACGTCTGATTGGCTTCCGCAAGTAATCCCCGCGCCCCTACCCCGTACCCATCCCACTTTTATTCGGTTCATTCGGTATTTCCGGAGAACCGACTTGGTCTTCGCCCCAAAGGGGCGGCATTTATAAAGCCCAGGGCAACGCCCTGGGTTTTAGTGCGACCCGCCTTGGGTGCTCTGAAGGAGCACGATTTGCAGTTATAAATGGTGCTCATACAGAGCACTGCGCGGGGATCGGACACGGCTCCCCAGGGCGTTGCCCTGGGCTATAGAAATATTGCCCCGTCGGGGCAGAATACCCAAAGCTCCCCGGAAATGCCGGATGAGCCTTTTATTCCGCCGCCCGCAACCCCAGCGTCGGCTGCATCGTCTGCGCAAAGATCGGCAACCCCTCAAATAGCGTCGCATCGCGTCCCTTGGTCTGACACGCCGGGCAATACCACGTCCAATGTCCATCGCCCCCGCTGCGGTCCACCACCACCGGCTCCCCGCAGCTCAAACACGTCTCACCCGCCCGGTTATACACCCGGTACGGATAAATATCATGCTCGTGATTCTGTTGGGTTTTGTACATCTGCCGCGCTAATGTCGTGGTCGTCTGCACCAGCCCCGCCAATTCCGACCCCATCAAATTCCGCAGCCGCGCCGTCGGCGCCAACCGCAGTGCATGCAACACTTCACACTTCAACCGGTTCCCCACCCCCGCCACAATACTCGAATCCAGCAGCGCCCCCGCCACCGTCTTAGTTAGATTCGCCTGCAACCCCCGCAGAAAATCCGCCGCCTGAAATTCTTCCGCAATCGGGTCGGGCCCCAGATTCTGCATCTGCGGATGCTTCCAGAGTTCCTGCGTGGGCACGATATAAAACGCGGGATTCCCATAGAGCGCCGCCACCAGCCCCTTTTGCAGCGTCACCCTTAGCAACGGCAACCGCTTCTGCGGCTTGCCCGCCACCGTCCCCGTCGGGGCCTCCGCCGGCACCACCGCCAGTTTCCACTGACAGCGCGGCGGCAACTGCATCAACCACGAAAAACCATGCGAGAAATCAAACGCCACCCAATGTCCGTACGCCCACACCCGCTGGATCACCTGCCCCACACAATTCGTCAGCAGCACATTCGCCTGCCAGCGATGCGACGGCACATCCACCGCCACCACCGGCGACGCCGTGATTTGTCGTTCCAAACGATCCGCGAGTGCGTGTGCCTGGGGGCCATCCATGTCGGATTTCCCTGCGCTTAACTGCGAACCGCCTCCAGTAACGTCCGGCCGATGTCTGCCGGAGAATCCGCCACTGCGATACCTGCCGCTCGCATAGCCTCAATCTTACTCGCTGCGGTACCCTCTCCGCCACTGATAATTGCCCCGGCATGTCCCATCCGCCGACCCGGCGGCGCCGTGCGCCCGGCGATAAAGCCCACCACCGGCTTGGTAACATGGGCTTTTACATACGCCGCGGCCTGTTCTTCCGCCGTCCCGCCAATTTCGCCGATCATAACAATTGCATCCGTCGCCGGGTCATTCTGGAACAGTTCCAGCACTTCCACAAAATCCAACCCCTTCACCGGATCGCCCCCGATGCCCACACACGTGCTCTGCGCCCAGCCCAGACTGCTCGTCTGCCACACCGCCTCATACGTCAGCGTCCCGCTGCGGCTGATGATGCCCACATTCTTTTTCCCCGCCGTCGGCGGTGTGTGAATATACCCCGGCATAATCCCGATCTTGCACTGCCCCGGCGTGATCACGCCCGGACAGTTCGGCCCGATCAATTTCACTTTGCCATGAAATCCCGCCAGATACCGCTTCGCCCGCACCATATCCAGTACCGGAATCCCCTCGGTAATCGCCACAATCACGCCGATCCCCGCGTCCGCCGCTTCGCAGATCGCATCCGCCGCATACCCCGGCGGCACAAAAATCATCGTCGCATTCGCCCCCGTCGCCGTCACCGCCTGCGCCACGGTATCAAACACCGGCAAGCCATTCACGTCCTTGGTCCCGCCCTTGCCCGGACTCGTCCCGCCCACCATCTTGGTGCCGTAATCCAGACACCCCTTGGTGTGGAACGCCCCGCCGCCCGAGCCGGTGATGCCCTGACAAATGACCTTCGTATTCTGATCAACGAGAATCGCCATGGTTGTTATCCGTCTAAAAGTCCGTAAAAATAATCTGCCTCAGGCCCGACTGGTCGCGGCCACAATCTTCCGCGCCGCATCATTCAAATCCACCGCCGTCTGCATCGTCGGCAACTGCTTTTGCGCCGCCGCCAGCAGCACCCGCGCCTGCTCCACATTCGTCCCTTCCAGCCGCACCACCACCGGCACGCGGAAGCCCACTTCCGTGCCCGCCTTGATCAGCGCCTCGGCGATCAGATCGCACTTGGCGATGCCGCCAAAGATATTCACCAGCACGCCTTTCACCTTCGGGTCCGACAAAATAATCCGGAACGCCTCAATCGCCCCCTCGGCCTTCACCCCGCCGCCCACATCCAAAAAGTTTGCCGGACTGCTGCCGTGCAACTGGATCACATCCATCGTCGCCATCGCCAGCCCCGCGCCGTTCACCAGACACCCGATGCTCCCGTCCAGCTTGATATAATTCAGCCCCGCCGCCGTCGCCCGCACCTCCAGCGCATCGGTCTCGCTGTCATCGCGCAAATCCGTGATCGCCGGATGCCGGAACAGTGCGTTGTCATCAAAATTCACCTTCGCATCCAGCGCCAGCACCTCGCCCTGCGGCGTCAACACCAACGGATTAATTTCCGCCAGCCCCGCATCCTGCTGCAGGAACACTTTGGCCAGACACACAATAATCCCCGCCACAATATTCTGCTGCTTGCCGGTAAAGCCCAGTTTCTGCGCGATCTTGCGCCCCTGGAACGGCTGCAACCCCAGATGCGGATGCAGGTGCTCCTTGATAATCGCCTCCGGCTTCGTCCGCGCCACCTCTTCGATCTCCACGCCCCCTTCCGCGCTGGCAATCACCACCGGCGTCCCCTTCGTCCTATCCAGCGTGATCCCCAGATAATATTCATGCGCGATCTCCACCGCCTCCGCCATCAGCAGCTTCTTGACTGCAATCCCCTCCGGCCCGGTTTGCACCGACACCATCCGGTGCCCCAGCATAAACTCCGCCGCCGCCTGCGCTTCTGCCGCCGACTTGACCAGCTTCACAAACCCCGCCTTGCCGCGCCCGCCCGCAAACACCTGCGCCTTGACCACCTGCACCGGTGCCCCGATAGCCTTAAAGGCCTCCGCCGCCGCTTTCGCAGACTCGATCACCCGTGATGGGGGTACCGGAATACCGGCTTGGGCCAACAATTCTCGGGCTTGATATTCATGAATTTTCATTGCCAAAAACTCCGCTTGGTTATGCGGCAATCATAGGCGGGCAAATTCGCCGAGAAAACTGCTTACCCCATAAACCAGCAACGTACGATGATTTGGGCCACCAAATTCGCCTGTAACCCCGCCGACAGGTCATCACAGAGAATCCCCCACCCCGCCGGCAACCGCTCCAATTGCCGCCCCGGCGGGACCTTCAACGTATCGAAAAACCGGAACAAGATATACAGCCCCGAGGTGAAGACAAACAAACTCAGCCCCGCCGACTCGATCCCCGGAATCCGCACCACCGGCACCCACGTCACCGTCAACCAAAATCCGGCATACTCATCCAGTACTACCTGCCCGGGGTCCTCATCACCAAAATCCCGCATCGCCCCCGGCGCCAGCTTCACCAGCAACCACGACGCCCCCAATGCCCCCACCAACAGCACCATCCACACCACCGGCATGGATACCCACTGCCCCCAGACCAGCACCCAGTAAATCGCCGCCGCGCCCGCCGTACCCCATGACCCGGGCGCCGGTTTGAGCAAGCCCAAACCGCCACCCGTAATGAGGATTTTCCGCCAATTTACCGTCATGCGTCCTTAGGCCACCTTGGCCATCGCGGCCAGGACACCCAAATTGCGGATCGCGTGCAACTGCGCTGCCACCTGCCCGGCAAAGCCCGGCAGCGTCTCGACCAGATTTTCGCCCCAGAAATCCTTGCGGGCCAGAATCTTGTTCACCAGCTCGCTGCAGAACTCCGGCGTACACTTGCAGTCGCCCGTGCAACCCGCCCATGCTTGCTGGAACGCTTCCAGCACCGGCATATCATCGCGGATCATATATTCCTGCCCGTTGCGCGTGCCAATCAACGCATTATTCCGGATCTCGCTCCCGCGATAAAACGCGATCAGCGCCGCCAATGCAAACGTCAACCGCGCCGGATAATGCTTGTTGAGCTTGTAATAATCCTTCACCGTCCCCAGAATCCGCGCCTTGTATTTGCTCACGCTGTTCAGCGAAATATCCAGCAGCGCGTGATCAATATATGGATTGGCAAACCGTTCGCTCACCGCCTTGGCAAACGTCGTCAGATCATCCTTGGGCAGGTTCAGCGTGGGGATAATTTCCTGGAAAATGCCGTTCTGCATGTACTTGTGAATCACTTCGTCCTGCATGCAGCCGCGCACGATATTCTGCCCCGCCAGATACGCCCCCAGCACCGTCATCGTGTGCGCCCCGTTCAGGATGCGCACCTTGCGTTCGCGGTACGGGCTCATATCCGTCGTCCACACCACATCCAGCCCCGCCTCCACCAGCGGCAGCTCATGCTTGATATCCTTGCTCGCTTCGATCACCCAGAAGTGGAAAATCTCCGCCGTGTCCAAAATCTGGTCTTCATAACCGAACCGCGCCGTCAATTCCGCCATCTGCGCCTTGGGATACCCCGTCACAATCCGGTCCACCAGCGTATTGCAGAACACGCACGCCGCATCCAGCCACGCGCTGAATTCCGCCGGCAACTGCCAATGCTGCGCCGTTTCCTTCACCGTCCGCTGCAGGTTGTCCCCGTTGCGTTCGATCAGTTCGCACGGCAGCATGATCAACCCCTTGCTGACATCGCCCTTGAAGGTCTGATACCGCCGGTACAGGAACTGCGTCAGCTTGCCCGGATACGACGCCGGCGGCGCATCCGTCAGCTTGTCATCCGCACTAAACTTGATCCCCGCTTCCGTCGTGTTCGACACAATAAACCGCAGTTCCGGCTGGTCCGCACAGGCCATATACGTCGAATATTCGCCATACGGATTCAAACACCGACTCACCGCGCTGATAATCGAAATATCCTCCACCTTCTGCCCGCCCTGAATCCCGCGCAGAATCAGCGTATACAGCCCGTTCTGGGCATTGATCTGCGGGCTTAACCCCTGCGGAATCGGCTGCACCAAAACCACCTTGCCATTGAACAACCCCTTGTCGTTCATGGCATTGATCATCCAATCCACAAACCCGCGTAAAAAGTTGCCTTCCCCAAACTGCAAAACCCGCTCCGGCAACGCCCGTACCGGCGACACCTTCACGCCTGCCGCAAACTTATGCCCGGAAGCCAACAGCGCCGCATTCAATTGAGGTAAAGCCATAGCACGCTCCTTAATAAATAACGTGCCCCCATGCTAAACCCAAATGCCCCGAGGGGCAAATGCTTGCACCTGTCCGACTTAACGTATAAACTAACCAAGGTCGGGTGTGGGGTGTGTGGTATTGGTGTGCTTATGTGCGAAGGCACTTGGACATCTTATGCTTACCACCACCATACCCACCATCACTGCGCCCCGAACTTGTGCGTTTGAATCCATCACCCATCCCGACCCCGGCGGCGGCGTCCGCCAGCAAGCCCAATCCGAACTCATCACCCTCGGTTATCCCCCCATCCCGTAACCTGCGTGCACCGGATTCACTCCCGCTGGGCCCACTGCTCCCGCGTCCGCTGGGCCATATACCCACACATCCCCCATAAATCCGCGATCGGCTGTCGCGTATACGGCAACGTATGCTGATATCCCGGCGGGCCAAATTCCGGCGTAAATGTCGCCACCGTCTCCCCCCGCGCCCGCTGGGCCGTCCAGATCGCCTGCCACCATGCCTCATGCCGGGCCACATGCCCCGCATATTCCGGCGCCGCCGGATCGGTTACCTGCGGTCCATGTTCATACCCCACCCGGCCATGCACATGCACCGCCCGGCTGCCCGCCAACGCCACCTCCGGGGCATACGCCTCCAACATGGACTCGCACACGCAGCACCAATGGGAAAAATCACAGCACAACCGCAGCGCCGGACACTCCCGCAGCACCGCCGCCGTTGTCCACGGCGTAAAAAACACCCGCCCGCGATGCGTCTCATGCCCCACCGGCACGGCATATTTCGCCTCTTCCGCCGCACACTGGGCATAAAACTCCAGCGCCTCCTCCCGGCTGAAACTATCCCGCCCGCTATGGGCGGTGATTTTCACCGGTCCCGCCGCCACCGCCCGGGCCAACTCCCGCCGATACGACGCCCCATGCTCCGCCCCATTCGCCCCCTGGGTAAAAATCATCGCGATATACCGCAGGTCATACCGCGCCAACAGCGTGGCAAACTCCTCCGGCCGTTCCGCCACCGGCGCCTCCACCCCCACATACCCCGCCACCTTGATCCGCGCCAACTG
>JBAXGE010000104.1:0-7941 GCA_037139555.1 Phycisphaerae bacterium | reverse complement strand
CCCAAGAATTTACTGGGTGTGGACCCCACTGCGACGCGTAAGATCGAAGCCCGCATGTTTGCCAACAAGAACGAAGACCGTCTGCGCGTGGCCCGGGCTTATGAACGCATCGGCGACTATGACAATGCCAAAATTTATTATGAGGCACTACTGGCCGATTTCCCGCGGCATATTCCGCTGAAGGTTCGAGCGGCGGAATTTTATGAAAAGATCGGCGACAAAGTGCGCTTGGAGCAACTGGCCCGGGAAGCCTTTGCAGGCGATCCCGGCTATCCCGGTTTGTCTTCGCTGATGATCCGTAATCACATTGCGATTTATGACAGCGTGAAATAACCGCGCGGACAGGGAATAATAATCAATGAACCTGAACACCCCACATGACCTGTGGGGTGTTTTTTATTTGAAGGCGAAGGCACCGCCATCGGGGAAAAACCAACGGGTATACGGCGACTGCATGGCAGCCTGCATATCCCCCCCGCCACCAATGGATGGAACGTTATTGAATAAGACATCGCGCACTGATTCCACATTACCACCCAAGAAAGCCACATTACCAAAACCACCGTGGCGGTTGGTGAGTTTGTCACCACCGTTGAAAGCCGGGGGATCGAATACTTCATCATTAAACGAAGACCGGGCATCTTCTTCGATAAAAACAACGAAGCTGGTCTGATCGGTCACACGCGACATATTAAGTGGATCAGGCCAGGGCTTGCTGGGAAAGTTCAAACGAAACTTGCCTTGGGAATTCGTCACCGCATTTACCGAGTAAGACCAGAAGCCTTCGCCCTTGCTACCGCCAACCTGCACCTGATTGGCATTATCAAGTACCAGCGCGTTGGCGCTTAAACGTTGGCGATCATCTTCCGGGCAAAGATAGATTTTGCGTTGGCCGTTTAGAATGTGAAAGATGGCGCCGTTGTCGAGGCGCCATTTATCCTGATCATTCACCGATAGTAAGGGATCCAAGCCCGCGCCTTTGGGGATGATGGTGCCATTGGGTGGGAAACGACCATCACTTTCACCGAAGTATACGTGTAGAGCTTTAACCAACTGACTCATATTGGCCGCACACGCCATCTTCTTGGCCTGCCCCTTGGCCCCGGCGACGCTGGGCACAATGATGCTGATCAACACGCCGATGATCGCCACCACCACCAGCAGTTCAACGAGGGTGAAGCCCTGGTGTAATTTGGTTTGGTTGTGCATCGTACCGCTCTCGCAGAAAAGATGACGTTCACACGGTTAGACAACAAGAGGACAACGCGGGGAGCGTGGACATATTTCTTGGCTTGCTGGATAACGCAAAAACAACTGCGGCAGCCAGATGGCTGCCGCAGCGTTGTGTAATCACATGTACTGAACTGCCAACTTAGGCCGTCTTACGACGACGCAGGAGCAGGCCAGCCGCACCGACGGCCAACAGCGAGAGGCTGGTGGGTTCGGGCACGGGGAAAGCCAAAACCGAAACCGACAGGCTGCTGTAAGCCGGGCCGCCCTGGGTGCTGGCAACGGTGTAGGTATGGCTGGTGAGGCCACTGTTATCCGCAACCGAGGTAATGGATTCAAACAGACCGGCAATACCGGGCTTGACATCGTTAACGATGACAGTCGCAGCGCCGGGGGTCGAGGACGAAGCCACGGTGGAGGCCGAGGCCGCACCATGGACAAACAAACTCAGAACCAGCTCGCCAGAAGCCGTGGTGGCAACGGGCTGAGTGATGGTGGTGTTATAGTTGCTACCACCCGCCGAGCCACGTGCCTCGCCAGCGACCTTCTGGATCGTCTGGATGGTGATGAACAAGACGTCATTGGCTTCGGAAGTAGCAGCATTCCAAGTCACCGTCAAAGCGCCAGAAATGGCACCAAGTTCGGGCTTGGCAATCCAATATTCCGATTCGGTGTAATTCTGCGTCGGATTTTCGCGGGTCGTACTGGCAGTACCAACAACCTGCGAGAAGCTCTGACCAGCCCAGCTAATGCTGGTGATGTCCAGATTATTCTTGGCTTCCCACGCAGCGCCAACAACAACCACGGTGTCCGGATTGATTAACTGCGAATAAGCAGCTCCGGTGGTCACCGACGACTGACCGATACCGGTCGCGTTAGCGGTAACAACCGATCCCGGGACAATCGTGGCAGCTTGCACCGCCGCAGCGGTAATCCCTGCAAGAGCGATCATCGCGCCCATTCCCAAACTTGTGAGCTTCATATCAAACCCCTTTTTATACTCCGCTCCTGTCACCCGAGATAACACATCACGTGGTGACGAAGAACTTGAGACAGAATTACTTTACACGAGACAAGGACCAGAATCAAGCCTTTTTTTATTTATTTTTATTTATTTTTGCTAAGCTCGTTTACCGGCCTAACTTCTGGGCGATACACGGACTTCAAAGTCAGCCATTTTCGCCCATTCCTGCTGACTTATGCAGGTATTATCGCCAAAATTGCCACGCCAGTCAAGCATAAAACCGACGATTCACTATTAGCAATATGTCCTGAAACAAACCATCTGCACCGCTTCCGCTCAGCCATATCGCGCCTAAACACCACCCAGAAATGTGCCAATTTTCATATTTTTACAAATTGTGTCGCAAAACATGCTTATCTGGCACGTTTTGCACACAGAGCCAACTTGACCGTGGTCTGGTTCAAATCCAATTACCGCAATCGGCCCCATATAAAAACGCGAAATTTTTCGCTTCACTTTTACGGCCCCACTCATATAATCGTGGTATGGCATCTCAAAGACCTAACGTTATCTTGATTTGTGCGGACCAATGGCGTGGTGACTGCCTCTCCTCGGCAGGTCATCCGGTGGTACGCACACCCTTTCTGGACTCCTTAGCCTGTGAGGGCGCACGGTTTGATCGGGCCTATTCGGCCTGTTCGAGCTGCATTCCAGCCCGGGCGGCGCTGTATACAGGTTTAGCTCAGGCACAGCACGGCCGTTGTGGCTATCAGGATGGGGTGCCGTGGGATTATCCCGTCACCATCGCCTCGGAATTCACCCGCCAGGGGTATCAGACGCAGGCCGTAGGCAAACTCCATGTATTTCCGGAACGCAGCCAACTGGGGTTCCAGAACGTGTTGCTGCATGACGGCTATATCCACTTCGCCCGCCGGAACAACGCCAATCAGGCGCATATTGATGACTATTTGCAATGGTTCCGCAACGAAGTAGGCCGGCCCGATGCCGACTATGCGGACCATGGGATTGACTGTAACAGTAATATTGCCCGGCCATGGGGCTATGAGGAATATCTGCACCCAACCAACTGGGTGGCCAGTCAGTCCATCAATTTCCTGCGGCGGCGTGATCCCCGCAAACCGTTCTTCCTTTATATGAGCTTCCAACGCCCCCACACACCCTATGACCCCCCGGCTTGGGCGTTTGAACAATACTTACATGCCCAGATGCCCCCCCCGCCGCAGGGTGCATGGTCCAAGCCCCTGCAAGTTTTTGATAACGCGGGCAAGCCACAAACCTTTGTGGGCAAGTTCCCCCCCGATGTACTACAGCGTGCCCGGGCGGGATATTTCGGGCACATGAGCCATATTGATCAGCAGATTTTCCGCTTCATTGAATCACTGCATGAATGCCGGGTGGGTCCGACCTACGTTGCGTTTGTATCCGATCATGGCGAAATGCTGGGCGATCATAATCTCTGGCGCAAGGGCCTGCCGTATGAAGGCTCCGCCCACATACCATTCTTGCTCTATGGCCCCAAGGACAGCGGGATTCGGGGCAATTCGGTGGTAAGCGATCTGGTGGAATTACGCGATGTCATGCCCACCCTGCTGGAGTGCGCGGGTTTGGTCCCGCCGGCGGGTTTGGATGGCCACAGTGTCCTGCCTCTGGCACGCGGCGAGCAAACCCTTTGGCGCAGCCATCTGCATGGCGAACATCTGATGTTCGGCCAGAGCGTCCACTACATCGTGGAACTACGTTACAAATATGTCTGGTTCAGCGGTAGCGGCCAGGAGCAATTATTTGATCTGACCAATGACCCGCATGAGGTGTTTGATCTGGCGGCCCAGAATAATGGGGTCCCGCCGGTGATGCAGCATTTGCGCGAGTTGCTGATCGAGGAATTACAACTCCGTCCGGAAGGCTTTGTGGCGAATAACAAGCTGCAAAAGGGCCAGCCGGTCAAGGCGACACTCAGTTCGGTATTGAACGCGTTCCGGAGCGCCTAATCACACGGAAATTGGGCTTAGAAGGCTGGCGGGCTGTCCCCCCTGATAATGGCTGGACGTGCGCCCGGAGGGGTCTATCGAGCTCTTCAGTTCACACGCGTGCGCCTCGGTTCCCAGACCAAAATCCGATTCCACCAAATCCTGTATTTCGCGCATCTCATTGGCACTCAATGTTTGCCCGGCACAAGCACTGGCGAACTGACGCAATTCGACTTCATTCATAATGTTCGGCTGCACACTGAGCATGGCTGGCCAGGTCATCAGCCACTGCAGGGCCAGTTCCGCCATGGTCACACCGTGGGCACGTTGGATATGGCGCAGGAACTCAAGTTTCTTGATGCCATAGATCAGCCAGTTTTTATCGCGGAATTTGCGATGGTCATCGAACTTCATGTCGGGGGTATAAATGTCCTGCAATATCCCCGACGAATGGGGCACCCGGGCGATGATGCCACTGCCGTAGGCATGGCCCAGCTCACAGAGTTCACGGCCGGGGTGTTGTTCGAACATATTGAATACGGTCTGCATGGTGGCCGCATGCCAATCGCGGATACCAATCACGCCCTCTTCACGCCAGCCAATGGCGGGGCCCAGAGCCAGTCCCCACTGGCGGATTTTGCCCGCCCGGCGCAGGTCTTCCAAGGTCTGCTGCAGTTCCGGCACCATGTGGGGCAGCTTGATATTGTGCGCCTGCCAGAGATCAATATAGTCGGTGCCCAAACGCTGGAGCGAGGCTTCCAGCGCTGCGCGAATAAAGGTGGGTGAGAAATCCTGTTTGCGCTCCCGGTGCGAACCGGCAGTGCCGGGATCGCTATGGAAGTCGTAGCCAAATTTGGTGCTCAAGATGATGCGGTCGCGCCCGGCATAGGCCAGCGTGGGCCGCATCAGTTCTTCCGCCCGGCCGTTGTCGTAGGCATCGGCGGTGTCAAAAAAGTTAACCCCCAGATCAAAGGCCAGATTCTGCAAGCGCACACCCTCGGGCGCATCGGCAGCGGTTTTACCCCACATGAAGGAGCCGTAAATAAAGTTCCCAAAGCACAGGGCGGAAACACGCAGGTCGGATTTGGGGATGAAACGGTATTCCATATGGCACTCTTTTGGGGCGAATACAACAATTAAAAAAGCCGCGTCAGGCGCACGCCTGACGCGGCCATGGGTTACTTACTTGGCATCGGGCTCATCGGCCACGGTGACCTTGAGCATCTTATCACCGGCGGCAATCGCATTGACCACGCTCTGGCCTTCCAGCACGCGTCCGAACACGGAGTGCTTGTTATCCAGCCACGGCGTGGCCACATGGGTGATGAAGAACTGTGAACCGTTGGTATTCGGCCCGGCATTCGCCATCGAGAGCACGCCCGGTCCGTCATGTTTAAGGCTGGGGTGGAACTCATCGCCGAACTTGTATCCCGGTCCGCCGGTGCCAGTGCCCTGAGGACAACCGGTTTGAACCATAAAGTCGGCGATGACGCGGTGGAACTTCAGGCCGTCATAAAAGCCCTTGGTGGCAAGTTGTTCAAAGTTTGCAACGGTTTTGGGCACGCGATCCGCATACAACACGACGCGAATTTTACCCTTGTTGGTCTCAATCGTAGCTACTTTCATATGCATGGCTCCTTTCGCCAGTTAGATGCCCCACATTATACGCCTATGGAAACGTAATCCACAATCGGGCAAATTATCTATTGGGGTAATTCTTTGGGCGCGATCTGCGACAATTCGGCTGGTAAACCCACCGCCGACTGGGGCCGCAATAACGCCAGCATATCTTCCGCCGTGGCAATACCTAGCAGATAGACCATCTCCCGCCCTAATGGGATCACCAGGGTATCTCCCTTGCGACATTCCACGGGGCGTCCCTGATTATCCACCACGCGCATCGAACCATCGGGATCGGGAACGCTCAGGGTGGCGGGTTTTGCAGTACCGGTATTCATGCGTGCGGCCGCTTCAGGCCATTTCAAATCTGTCAATGTCCCCGCCCCCAATCCCGCCAACGCCACCACACCGTAACCCTGCCCCTGATAGGCTGCGAGGTAATAGGGTTGGTCATCATGCACCCGGCCCACATAGGTGGCCCCGGTGAACAAATGGGCCTTAGTGCCATGATCAAATCCGGTCAGGGGTACACGCGTGGCCCCCGCCGCCAAGGCTGCAACCGCAGGTAATGCGACGGCGGGCACAGGACCATCCCAAGCGGCCCAAGGTAACACCCATACGTCATGTTTACGGCCTGCGGCCAGTTTCAGTGCGGTAGCCAACTCCCCCGCCATGGGACGACTGCCGATGCCGTCTTGATATTTACCCCACGAGAGTCCTGCGGCGGCGGGTTGGCCGGTGAGATACAGCGCATCACGCAGGGCCATGCCGGTGGCCAAGAGCCGGGTATTAGGATCGGCACGTTTGGCTGCGGCGTAGGCCGCGAGGTAATAGCTGGTATAACTGGCCTGGGCCTGATCTGCTTCCAGCGGAGCCACGACCACGGCCGTCAGCACACCTTTGGCCCGCTTGGCCAGTGCCGTCATGAATTCGTTGAAATCCGCGACATCGCGCGGGTCGGCGTGGGCCTGAGTTCGGATTCCGATTCGTAAAATCAATTGACCCGAACCGGCCTTCACGCCGGCCACCAATTGATCCACGGCTTCCTGGGTTATCAGGGGACGATTGGGCGCATGCCAGGGGTAATCCCAGACCAGCGTTTGAATTGCAGTATGTTGAATGTAATCAGTCACCGTTGCGGCAGAGCTACCCATGAGTTCATCAGGCATGGCCCCCAACCAGGGCGAAGGCTGGCCTTTGAGCGCTTCGGTGCGCGGGGGCAGGATGCAGTGGATGGGCATACCTGTAGCCACAACCTGACTACCGATGCGCAATTCATAACGACCCGTCTGGGCAAATTCGACCGGCACATCCACGCGTAAACGTCCACCGGGGGGAATGAGTGCGGGAGTAAGCAGGTGGCTTTGTACCACAACAAAAGCCGGGCCTTCCCAGCGACCAAATATGATGGATCCCGGCGCCGGCAATGGCGCTTCACCAGGATTGCTCAAGGCCACGGGAAAAACGGCTTTATCTTTAGGATAGAAAATGTGTGCCGGATCAGTGTCGGTCGGGACCAAGGTGCAAACCAGCGTTGGGGCGCTTTGGGTGGCGGGTTGGGTTGCTGGTGCAGTCGCGGCAGGCAATGTCGCAAAGGCGGTGACGGCATCGTCTTCGCTTTGGGCAATGCCAGCCCAGAAGAGTGAACATATCGCTATCCCTAGCCCAAATGGCCGACCCATAGGAAATCCTTTCCATTGTTCAACTGGGGCCATTATACCACAGAAAACGGTCATGAATGTTACGTAGCCAGGACAATCCGGGTTCGGGTACCCCTTGGGCAAGTAGCGCTATATAATTGCCCGTGTTATGAACTGTACCCTTTGGGAAGTTGTTGGATATGACCAGCCCGAAATCCATTAATTTAACCGTTCTACCCGAGTCAAAGCCTGACCATACCCTGCCGGGACGCAAGCCCGCCTGGCTGAAGGTCAAGCTCCCCACCGGGCCGGGATATATGCAGTTACGCGAGTTGGTCGAAAAGCACCAGTTGCATACCGTCTGTGAATCCGCCAAGTGTCCCAATATGGGTGAATGCTGGGCCCGGGGCACGGCTACTGTGATGATTTTGGGTAATGTCTGTACCCGGAGTTGCGGGTTTTGCCATATCGCCACCGGCCGGCCGCCGGAGTTGGATTT
>JBAXGE010000103.1:0-8043 GCA_037139555.1 Phycisphaerae bacterium | reverse complement strand
AGGGCGGCGATGGCGGGGTCGTGGGTGACCAGGAGGATGCCTTGGCCGTGGTCGCGGTGGAGTTCAAGGAGGACGCGCATGATTTCGCCGCCGGCGGCGCTGTCGAGGTTGCCGGTGGGTTCGTCGGCCAGCAGCAGGGCGGGGCGGTTCATCAGGGCGCGGGCGATGGCGACGCGTTGGCGTTCGCCGCCGGAGAGTTCTTTGGGGCGGTGTTTGAGGCGCTGGGCCAGGCCGAAGCGTTCCAGCAGCGACAGCGCGACCGCGCGTTGCTGGCGGACTTTGGCCACGCCAAACACGCCGCAGCCGACCATCACGGGCATGAGGACATTTTCCAGCACGCTGAGTTCCGGCAGCAGATGATAGAACTGGAAGACAAAGCCGAAGCTGGCGTTGCGCAGGCGGTGGCGGGCGGAATTGGCCATCTGGGCGAGGTCCTGGCCGCGGAAGATGACGCTGCCGGCGTCGGGGGTGTCCAGCGCGCCGGCGATGTGCAGCAGGGTGGACTTGCCGGAGCCCGAAGCGCCCATCAGGGCGACGAACTGGCCCTCTTCGACGCGCAGGTGCGCGCCGCGCAGGACTTCCAGCCGGTCGCGGCCCATCTGGTAATGCTTGTGGATATCCGTCAGCAGCAGCAGCGGGGTGGTATCACTCATAGCGCACCGCCCGGACGGGGTCCTGTACGCCGGCTTTGAGGGCGGGGATCAGCGCGCCAAAGGTGCCGGCCACCAGCGCCAGGCCGACATACATCCACACTTCCCACCAGTTGACGGTGTCGGGGATGCGGTCAAAAAGATAGATGCTGCGGTCCCAGATCATCAGGCCAAAGATGTTGTAGAGGATGCGGTCGTGGATGTAGTTGGTGTTCCAGACAAACACCACGCCCGCGCCCATGCCCAGCAGGCCGCCGACGGCGCCGACGAAGGCACCGTAGGTCAGGAAGATGCTGGCGACGCCCAGTTCGCTGGCGCCCAGCGCTTTGATGATGCCGATGTCGCGGGTTTTATCGCGGACGATCATGTAGAAAATCAGGAAGATGACCACCAGCACGACCATGCTCATCAGGCCGAGGATGCAGGTGAGCATGGTTTTTTCGTTACGGACGGCGCCGATGTACTTGGCCTGTTTCTGATCCCAGCTTTGCACATCCACGCCTTCGATCTGCAGGTCCACATATTTTTCGCCCAGCCGGCGGATGACCCCGCGGATTTGGGCGGCGACTTCTTTGATTTTTTCGGGGTTGGCGTCTTTGATCTTGACGAGGATTTCCGAGCAGCGCGCGGGCTTGGCGTTGTCGCCTTCGCCAAAGGCGTTCATCAAGGCCATTTCCTGCACACGGGCGAAGGGGGCGTAGACGAAGGTGCTGTCCACGTCATAGACGCGCGAGTAGGTGTCATCCATGACGGTGAATTCGTCCTGATTGGCCTGATTGACCAGCAGGTTGCCTTTTTGTGTGACGGGTACAACCGTCAGCAGCGCGCGGTGGAAGCGGAAGTTCACATCGCGGCGGAAGTTGCCCTTGCCGTCGCGTTTGTAGAGGCCCATCTGGGCGCCCACGATGCAGCCGTTCTGGGGGATGGGCTGGCCGTTGTTGCGGATCATGCCGGGGGGGACGTCAAAGTTGGGGATGGCGGGGATGAGCAGTTTTTCCAGTGCGGCGCGGTCGGCGATGACGGCGGTGGGGGGCAGGTTGTCGGCGTAATTGCGCACGCGGTAGGCGCGTTCCAGATCGAGGGTGGTCTGGTCCATGCGCTCGTCCATGCGTTCGAAGCGGCGCATGTGCATGAAGCCCAGCGTAAAGCAGGTGCCCGCACCCACGAGCAGTGCCAACCCCACCAGCCACGGCCAGCGGCGGGACTTGAAGATGGCCAGAGCCAGACAGGTGCCACCGCCGAGGGCGAGGACGCCGGCGAAGGAGAAATAGGTAATGGTCAGGCCGGTTTGTTTGCCCTTGGTGGTCATGTCGCCGGCGAGGCGGAAGCTTTCGGCGTAGAGTTCGTCGTAGTCTTTTTGCAGGGCCATGAAGCGCTGGTCGGAGGCATCGGCGAGGGCCTTGCCGGTGGCGGGCAGATAGGGGGAGAGGTCCTCCACGGCTTGGCGCGGGGCCTGATATTGGCGGAAGAGCGTGGATTGGAAGGGGCTGACCTGGGCGCGTTGCTCGGGGTCGATGCCGACGATCTGGGCCCAGGTATTGGCGCGCTGTTCGGGGAAGTTGATCAGCCCATAGGCGCGGACCACGGGGGTGGCGACGGCGACATCGGGCATGGCGCGGAGTTCTTTGAGGACTTCCTCATAGCGCGGCCAGCCCGCCCGGCCGCGGGCATCCACAATAATATCGCCCATGAGGTTGCGGTTGGCGTCGAGCACGCGCTGCACAAAGCCGCCCATGATGCTGCTGACGATGATCATCATCATCACGCACAGGGCCACCACCAGAATGGGGAAAGCCACAATCAGCTTGCGGGTGAGGTAGCGAAGGGTAAGGAACAGGATATACATAGGCTCGTAGGCGCCAGGCGGGCAACGGGGTTAGGGTTGCGGTACGCTGGGCGCGGTGACCTCCGGTCGGAGCATGGGGAACAGGACCACATCGCGGATGCTGGTGTGGTTGGTGATGAGCATGACGAGGCGGTCAATGCCGATGCCCAGCCCGCCGGCGGGGGGCATGCCGTGGCGCAGGGCGTTGACGTAGTCTTCATCCATCTTGGCCATGGAGTCTTCGTCCTTGAGGCCCGCGAGTTGGGCGCGGAAGGTGGCTTCCTGAATGAAGGGGTCGTTGAGTTCGGTATAGGCGTTGGCCAGTTCCATGCCCGCGACGTAAAGCTCGAAGCGTTCGGCGATGCGCGGATCGCTGATGCTGCGCTTGGTCAGGGGGCAGAGGGCGGCGGGATAGTTGTAGACGAAGACCGGCTGGTCGTAGGCGTGCAGGGCCGGTTCGGCGAGTTGTTCGAAGAGTTCGCCGACGAGGACGTCCACGGCCTTGGTGGCGTGGGCGTGCAGGCCGCGCTCCTGGGCCTTGGCGCGGACGGCGGGTTCGTCAAACATACTGATGCCGACATGCTGGGCGAAGAGGTCGCCGTAGCTGGCGCGGGCGAAGGGTGGGGCGTAATTGATGACGCGGTCGCCGTAGGGGAGTTTGAGATCGTCGGGGGCCGGTGCCTCGGGCGTGGCGGTGGCGGCGCGGCGTTCGTTCGCCAGGCGCACGACCAGGCTTTCGGTCAGTTCCATCATGCCCGCCAGATCGCTGTAGGCCTGATAGACTTCGATCATGGTAAATTCGGGGTTGTGGCGGGTGTCGATGCCTTCGTTGCGGAAGTTGCGGTTGATTTCATAGACGCGTTCCAGGCCGCCCACGAGCAGGCGCTTGAGGTAGAGCTCGGGGCTGATGCGCATGAACAGGTCCACATCGAGGGCGTTGTGGTGCGTGATGAACGGGCGCGCGGCGGCGCCGCCGGCGATGGCCTGCATCATGGGGGTTTCGACTTCGACGAATTTGCGCTGGCGGAGGAAGTCGCGGATGGAATCAATCATGCGCGTGCGGTGCAGCATGGTTTTCATGGTGTCTTCGTTGGCGAAGAGGTCCACGTAGCGCTGGCGGTAGCGGGTTTCGGTGTCGGAGAGGCCGTGGAATTTGTCGGGTGGGGGCAGCAGGGCCTTGGCCAGCAGGCCGAAGCTTTCGACCCAGATGGTGGTTTCGCCGGTGCGGGTATGGCCGACCTTGCCGGCGACCCAGAGGGTATCGGCGAGTTCGAGGAGTTTGGCCTGGTCCCACTGGGGTTCGAGGGCCTTTTTGCTCAGGCCGATCTGCAGGCGGCCGGTCCAGTCCTGAATGGTGATGAAGATGAGCTTGCCGGTATCGCGCAGGAGCACGATGCGGCCGGCGACCTTGGCGGTGGCGGTGCCTTCGTGGGGGGTTTCGGGGGTGCGGAGGGCGCGGACGTCGGCGGTGGAGATGAGGTCATCGGTGCGCTGGCCAAAGGGGTCCACGCCCAGGGCGCGCCACTTTTCGAGGCGGGCGAGGCGGTCTTGGTACTGCGGATTGTCAATCGTGCTCATAAGGGTGAACTCGTAATCGGGCCTAAAAAGTCAAAGTATTAGATTGTAACGGAGAGTGGGCTGGGGGGGAAATGGGGGGAAAATTACGAATTACGAATTACGAATTACAAATTGGTTATGGGGTAGTTAAGAGTTAAGAAGTAAGAGTTAAGAGGTGGGGGACGGGGGGAGGATTTGCCAGCAGCCGCGGGCGCGGTGAATGAGTAGGCCGGAGTCGCGGAGGACTTGGAGTTGCTGGCGGATTTTGTCTTTGATGTGGTGGTTGTCGGGGTACAACGCTTGGAGTTTGGGAACGAGCCGACAAGCATCGTCGTTGGTAAATACTGGTTGGCCCAGAGTGTGGATGGCATTAAGAACATCCAGTGTCCAGCCGCGCTGTTGGATGGGTAACGCGGCGAGAGGTTTGAGCCGTTGGTATTTTTCGCGCACGGTGGACGCGGGAACAACCTGATGATCAATTACCACAGCAATGCGGGCTTCGAGGGGGATTTGACCCAAAGCGATATTGCAGCCCACCCAACCCGCACGGCGGGCGGTGGTGCTGAGTGGTTTGCGTTTGATGATGGCCGATTCGGGAAAGGCAAAGCTGGGAATCAAGAGCAGGTTTTTTACCTGCCAGGTGGACAGGTCATAATGCATAAAATAAAAGTTGGGGGTTGAGTTGTTGCGAAGTGCGGCAATCATGGCGCTATAGGCGCCATCGTTGATATGTTTACCAAAGGGGATTTTTTGGCCTTTTAGTTGGTAGAGAAAATTGCAATTGGCACAGCGATAATCGCTGGCTCTGGTGTTGTTATCGAGGCGGGTAATTTGGGCTTGTGCACAGTTGGGACAATAAAGGTTGGTTTCCCCCCAAGCCTCGGTAATGATGCGCGCACGCTGGGAGCCGCTGTGATAGTGGTCGGCGAGGTGAGTGTCCATGGTAAGTTGCATAATGAAATTAGAACATGATGGCGGGGCTTAATCAAACCTGTGCAGGGGGTCAGGGGTGCCCACCGTTGAAACGGTGGGCTATTATCGGGGCGTCCCTATGGGACGCTGGGGGGTGGCGTTACAGGGCTGGGATTTTGGGGGTGGGTCCGTTACCATGGGCTGCCGCCCGTGGCTCTACGCCTGACGCCCCGTTGGGGCTGGGGATGGGAAGCGCGCGGTCGCGGGGAACGGGCCCTGAGGGCGGAATTGATGGCGGTAAGCAAAAAACGCGCGTAAGGGCGCGAGATTTCGGGACTTAATGCGTATGAGAGTTAGGCACTATGGGAATGTGTATGGCATTTAATCTGGGGGGCGGGTTGGCGGGAAGTGGCCAACTGGCCGTAGGAAACAACCACCCCGCCCCTGCGGGACACCCCTCCTTGGGTAAGGAGGGGTGTTAGATGGGGAGGAAGACTGGCTTGCAGGTGCATAATTTGCCGGGGCTGCGGACGTTTCGCAGGGAATTGCGCGGGCATCTGACGCCGGCGGAGGCAAAGCTTTGGACCTTGTTGAAGCAAGCGCAACTGGAGGGACGCAAATTCCGGCGGCAACATAGTGTGAGTGGTTATATACTGGATTTTTACTGCCCGAGTGAACGCCTGGCCATTGAGTTGGATGGGGCGGGGCATTATACGGCCAGCGCGCGGGAATATGACCGGGAGCGGGATTTGTTTTTGGCCCATTTTGGGATCAAGGTTTTACGGTTTGAAAATCGGTTGGTGTTTGAGCGGACGACGGCGGTGCTGATGGAGATTAAAAAACATTTTGGCTGGGGGGATGCCAACCACCCCGCCCCTTTGGGGCACCCCTCCTTGGTTAAGGAGGGGAGTTAGAGGTGTGGTTCCGGGGTTTTTAGAACATATTCAAGGGGTCTACGTCTACTTGGACGGGGATTTGGCTTTGCCAGAGCAGGCCGCTGCGGCGGGCTTGGTGGAGGATTTGTTGCAGGGGGCCGGCGGTGGGCGCGGAGAGGATGATTTCGAAGCGGTAGGCGTCCATGAGGCGGTTCATGGGTGGGGGTTGGGGGCCGGAGATGGTGACGGGGAGGTTAAAGTGTTCGGCGGTGCGCAGGGCGAGGTCGGCGAGGGCCTGGGCGTGTTGGCGGACGAGGGTGTCGGATTTGTGGGCGAGGACCATCCGCACCAGCCGGCCATAGGGGGGGTAGTGGTATTCCTGCCGCTGGGGTAATTCATTTTGGACATAGGCGGCATAGTCGTGTTGACAGGCGCTGGTCAGCGCGGGGAGCTGGGGTTGATAGGTTTGCACGAAGACGCGGCCGGGGTCGGTGCTGCGGCCGGCGCGGCCGGCGACCTGGCATACGAGTTGGAACGTGCGTTCGGCGGCGCGGAAATCGGGCATGGCCATGGCGACATCGGCGTTGAGCACGCCCACCAGCCGGACGTTGGGGAAGTCGAGGCCCTTGGCGATCATCTGGGTGCCCAGCAGGACATCCAATTCGCCGCGGCCAAAGGCGGCGAGGGTGGCCTCGTAATCGGCGAGGCGTTCCATGGTGTCGGAATCCATGCGTGCCAGGCGCAGGCCGGGGAACTTGCGCAGGAGTTCATCTTCAGCGCGCTGGGTGCCCTGGCCGAGTTGGCTTAATTTGGCGTGGCAGTCGGGGCATTCGCTGGGGAGCATGGTGGTGGTCTGGCAATAGTGGCAGCGGACCTGATTGTAGCCGCCGGTCTCGTTGGGGGCGGCGTGCGGGGCGCGGTGGACGACCAGGGTGGCGTCGCAGTTGGTGCACATCAGCACAAAGCCGCAGCGGTTGCAGGTGATGTAATGGGCATAGCCGCGACGGTTGAGCAGGATGATGGCCTGGCCTTTTTGGGCGAGGGTTTCGGTGAGGCCGCGTTCGAGGGCCATGGAGAGAATGTGCAGGCCGCGGCGGTTGCGTTGTTCCTGGACCATGTCCACGATGCGGACGGTGGGCATCTTGATGCCGGGGGGGCGCTGGCGCAGTTCGAGCAGGGCGAAATTGGGGTTGGTGCGGGTGTTGTGATAGGTTTCCAGCGCGGGGGTGGCGGTGCCGAGGATGATGGGGATATTCGCGGACTGGGCGCGTTTGATGGCGACATCGCGACCATGATAGCGCGGGGCTTCGTCCTGTTTATACGAGCCATCGTGCTCTTCGTCCACGATGATGAGGCCGAGATTGGGTAGCGGCGCAAAGACGGCGGAGCGGGCGCCGACGACGACCTGGGCCCAACCGCCGGCGATGGCGTGCCAGTGCTGATGGCGGAGCTGGTCGCGCATACCGCTGTGCAGGACGGCGATGCGCGGGAAGCGGCGGGTGAAGCGCTGGACGGCTTGGGGGGTGAGCGAGATTTCGGGCACGAGCACGAGGGCGGATTTGCCCTGGGCGAGGACCTGAGCGATGGCGCGGATGTAGACTTCGGTCTTGCCCGAGCCGGTGACGCCGTGGAGCAGACGCACGGCGAAGCGCGGGGCGGTGAGTAGGGGCTCCAGTGCGACCAGCGCGGCAGTTTGGTCAGGCGTGAGGGCGAAGTCGGGTTCCGCGGGGGCATCGGGGGCATCAGGGACAGGTTCGGCCATTTGCGGGAAGAGGATTTCGCGGCGGCTGGTAAGGACGGTTTGTGTGATCAGGCGCTGGATGATGCCCTTGCTGCAATTGGCGGTCTGCATGGCGGTTTGCAGTTCGACGGGGGCCGTGAGTAATGCGGGGTGCAGGAGCGTAAGGGCTTTTTTGGCCGGGGCAGATAGTTTGATGCGCGCGAGGAGTTCGGGGAGGGGCTCGCCGGGGGTGGTGAGGTTGAGGAGTTGACGCTGGGGCAGCCGGGCGGCGCGTTTGACGGCGGCGGGGACCATAGCGGCGAGGGTCATGCCGATGGGGCAGCAGTAATAGCTGCTGATCCAGCGGGCGAGGTCGAGCAGGTCGCCGGGGAGCGGGGCGACCTGGCGCAGCACGTCGCGAATGGGTTTGATGGGGTCGGGCGCGGGCTCGGGGGCGAATAATTCGGACTGATTGGGGGCGGTCTTTTCGGGCGCGGGTAAGGT
>JBAXGE010000102.1:0-8049 GCA_037139555.1 Phycisphaerae bacterium | reverse complement strand
AGGCCCGTGTATTCGCCCAGGTCTGCGCTTGGAACTGGTCCGGATCACGGGCCAATAGCTGCGCCAGCCCCCGGGCGATACTGGGTAAATTCGCGGGTGGGTTTAGATTATCAGTATTATGCGGACCCCACACTGGCGGGGGCGGCATATACGGCGCATCGGTCTCGACCAGCAAGCGGTCCTCGGGTATCTGTTGCATAATGGGTATGCGATTGGCCTTGCACGGCTCCAGCGCCGCGCCGCCAATACTGAAATACGCCCCCACCGCCACCAGCGGGGCAATCATCTCGGGAGGGCCGGAATAGGCATGCAGCAGCAGCCGCGGCCAGTGTGGCCGGGTCGCCAGCAGCCGTTCCAGCCAGGCCCACGCCCGTAGACAATGCACCGTCATCGGCCGATCCAACGCCAGCGCCAGATCACACTGGGCGAGAAAATACCGCTCCTGCCGGGCTTCATCCCGGGGCGTAATCCATTGATCCAAACCGATTTCCCCGATGCCCACCGGCAAGGCTTCCGCCAAGCGCGCCAAACGCGTTAAATCGTCCGCCGCGCTCTGATCCACCCACCAGGGATGAATGCCCAAAAATGGCACCACTCCATGCCCGCCCCGCGCCAATCCCGCCTCCCATTGTCCCGCATCGGTGGCATTATCCAGCCACACGCGCACGCCCGCCGCGCGGGCCGCCTCCAGCCGGGCCGGGCCGGCCCCCTGCCAGCGCTCATCCCCTATATGGATATGTGCATCCGCCCAACCGTGACCCATTACAAATTCGTCCCATTGGCCGTGATCACGCTACGATACCAGTGCCCCGATTCCTTGATCGTGCGCACCTGCGTGTTGAAGTCCACATGGATCATGCCGAAACGCTGTTTGTAACCTTCGGCCCATTCAAAGTTATCCATCAGGGTCCAGTGGAAGTAGCCGCGGATATCCACCCCGTCCGCACATGCCCTCCGCAATTGCTGGAGATAGCGCCGCGTGAAGTCAATGCGGTATTCATCATGCACCTTGCCATCCAGCGCCACCCAGTCGTGGCCGCTCATGCCGTTTTCCGTGATCATCAACGGCAGCTTGTAGCGTTCCTGCAATAGCTTGGGGCCCCAATAAAGCGAACGCTCTTCCAGCGGCCAATCGAACATCGTGCGGGCAAACCCTTCGGGCCGCTTGAGATAACTCACCCCGCCCTTGCCGTCGTCCGCACACGGCGCGCCGTTGTAGATATTCACGCCATAAAAATCAATCGGCTGGCATATCGTACGCATATCGGCAGCGGGGAACTTGGGCATGTCCCAACCGAACAGCCGCACCCCGTCTTCGGGATAGTGGCCAAAGATGGCCGGATCGCTGAACCAGGTGTTAACCCAGAAACCCTTGCTGGTAATTTCGAACATCCCCTTGCGCGCGGCGGCGGTGTTTTCCGGCGTCTCGGGCGTGGGCATGCTGACAATCCCCACCGGGGCCCAGCCAATGGTCGGTGACTGGGGACAGAACTCGCGCAATACCTGCACGGCCCGGCCGTGGGCCAGCAGCACCCGGTGTGTCACCACCAGCGTATCGGAGAAATTCAATTTCAGGCCCGGCGCATGCGTACCCGCCTGATGCCCCAGACCCACAATACATTGCGGCTCATTGAGCGTCATCCAGTTGCGCACGCGATCGCCCAAGGCTTGGGCTACCACCTTGGTATACGCCGCAAACCATTCGGGCGCCAGCGGATTCAACCACCCGCCCTGCTGATGCAGCGCCAGGGGATAATCCCAGTGAAACAGCGTCACATACGGTGTGATCCCCGCCGCCAGCAAGGCGTCAATCACGCGCGAATAAAAATCCAGCCCCGCCTGATTCACCGTGCCGATGCCATTGGGCATGATGCGCGGCCAGCTCAGGGATAGGCGATAGGCCTTCACGCCCAGCGCCTGCATCAGTTTGATATCTTCCAAATAACGATGGTAATGATCGCACGCCACATCGCCGGTGCTGCCGTGATTGATGGCGTCAGGCTTGCGCACGAGCATATCCCACACACTGGGGCCTTTGCCGTCGGCATCCCAGGCGCCCTCAATCTGATAACTGGCCGTGGCCACACCCCAGACGAAATCTTTACGAAACGCCATACGTCATGCTCCTGTATATTTTTATGATCCGCCGCGCCCGGCGGACGAAGGTTGCTTTACATACCCGAACGCAGCGCCTCAAGATGTTTGGCAAAGTGCACCTGCAACACCTGCTTATAGGTATCGGGATGCGCCTGCAAACACGCCTTCACGGCGGGGCCAAAGCGGGCATCGGTCAACACGGAACCAAACGTGCAGTGCAGAATCTGCCGGCCCGGATTGGTAAAGCCCTTGCCCGCGGGCACCGTGGCCCAGTCTTCCAGATACAGGGCTTCCAGTTCTGCCGCGCTGCCAGTGGCGGGGACCTGCGAATTTTCCGCCGAGACGTGATACGTCTTGCGGTCGGTGTCATACCGCGACCGGCCAAACGCCACGATATCCTTGAACAGCGCCGGCTCGTGCCGGGCCACCACGCGCAGCGCTTCCAGATAACTGGTCCCGGCGGTCTTCACATGGAAGCGCCCCTTGGTCAGCCGGGCAAACGCCGCGTAAATCGAAAGTTTGTCCGAACCCGAGTGCAAACTCAGCTTGTACGGCCCCAGCAGGGCGGAAATGCCCACATGGTCGGCCAGTTCGCGTTCAAATTTCTTGATGTCGCCCTTGTAGTCCACGCCCTTTTCAAAGTCGCCCACATAACGCGGGGCCAGACTGACCAGCTTCATCCCGCCGCGCAGGCACTGGTCGGCGATGATGTAATGCTCCGCCAACGTGGTGGGCTGGGGGGTTTCATCCACAGAGAGTTCGATTTCATACGCCTTGCCCAGTGCGCCGCAGGCCTGGTCAATATACCCCGCCAGGTCCAGCGCCTTGCGGATGGCCTTGCCATACTTCACCGCGCAACGCTGCACGGCCTCGGGGCTGAGCGCCACGGCGCGGCCGGTGTTGAGCATGATCGTCTTGCCCTGATATTTGTCATACCACGGGGCATATTCGCGGGCCGCGGCGAATTTTTCCGCCAGTTCGGCGGCATTGTAATCGTCGGCCTTGGTGTCCACATCGTCGCTGGGATCAATGGTAAAGAAGCAGAACCCCGCCGCGGCGGTGCGCTGGATATCTACGGCAGTTTTCAAATGGTCGGCATCGGCCGCATGGGGGCCTTTGTAACCCGCGGCAACAATCCCGCGCAGGGCATCGGCCATAACATCCTGCGGCGTCCGCCCCGTGCGGGTCATTTCCCGGATGGACTGTTGGGCGAAAATCGGCTCGATCCCGCTGGACAGCGACAACAGCGCCGCCACATGCCCCGGCGTAGCCATGCCGGTGCGATCCCCAAAGCCAAAACTCGGACGTAAACCCAACGGAGCCGGATGCGTTGCCATGTGCGTCAACCTCGCAAAATATAAGCGGACCAATCCACCTTAAAACGGCATTGTCTCCCCAGCCCTGTCAAAGAGCAAGCCTGGCCCATGCCCCCCACCCGAAAAACCACCTCACCCCCCCACCAGCGCCGCGGCGCCCTTGGCGGGTTGCACATAATGGTCCTGATCCAGCGTGTCCGCGGCGATCCAGCCGGACATCATGACCATCGGCATGCCCGGGCCGGGGTGGGCGGACCCGCCGCACAGATAGAGCCCCGCCACATCCGGGCTGCGGTTGCTGGGCTTGAAGGCACCATTGAACCGCCCGTGACTGGCCAGCCCGTAAATCGCCCCGCGCAAAACGTGGTAGCGGTCATTGATATCCTGGGGCGTCAAATGCCGTTCCACTACGATGCGTTCTTCCAAATCCGGCATCTGCCCGCAGCGTTTTAGTTTCTCGATAATCACCTTGCGATATGCGGGGAACATCACCTTCCAGTCGTGATGGTCGCGCAGATATGGCGTATGCACCAGCACATACAGCGCCTCGCCGCCGGGCGGGGCGACATTGGCTTCGGTACTGGCCGGGGCGCACAGATACGCCGTGGGGTCGGGCGCCGGTTCACCCTTGCGGTAAATGCTGTCAAACTCCTCGTGCGGATCGCGCGAGAAGACAAAATCGTGATGCGCCAGATGCTCGTAGCGTTTGTTCAGCCCCAGATACAGCACCACCCCCGAACAGGCCGGCTCATATTTGCGCCGGTTCATAAACGGTTCACTGACCGTGCGCGGCAGCAATTCCTGATGCGTACGCACCACATCGCTGTTGCTGACCACGGCGTTGAGCGGAATCAACTCACCATCATCCACCACCACGCCGGTGACGCGCCCCGCCTCGGTGACGATGCGGCGCACAAAGCAGCGCGTGCGGATATCCACGCCCAGATCAATCGCCAGCCGCGATAGCGCCGCGGGCAACGCCGCCGTTCCGCCGCGCGGGTACCACACGCCCTCGCCGGTCTGCATCTGCGCGATGGCGCACAGAATCGCTGGCGCCTTTTCCGGATTCGAACCCACATACTGCGTGAAGTGATCCAGCATCTGCGCCACCCGGCCATCCGACACAAACTTCCGCACCGTCCCGGCCATGGTCCGGCCCATGCGCATATCCAGCAGATCGCGCAGCACCTGCCGATTGAACATGCCCGTCATCGAAAACGTGTCGCGGACATTGCCCACGCTGCGGTAAAAGAAATATTTTTCCGAAATCTCGTTCAGCCGCCCCGACAGGGCCAGAAATTTGCGGTATTCCTCCGCCGTATGCGGCGCAAAGTGCGTCAGCTCCTCGCTCATTGAGCCGGGATTGCGCCACAAATTGAGTTGCCGGCCGTCTTCATAAAAACAGCGCCACTGTGGGTCCAATTCGATCAGGTCCAGATAATCCCCCAGCTTGCGGCCCGCATCTTTCCAGATGCGCTTGAGCACCGACGGCATCAGCAGAATCGTGGGGCCCATGTCAAAGCGAAATCCGTCGGTCTCCAGCAGGACATTCTTGCCCCCCACCCAGCTATTGCGCTCCAGCAGCACCACCTTATACCCGCGCCCGGCCAGCACACATGCCGCCGCCAGTCCGCCCAGTCCGCCACCGATCACGCCAACCTGATATTGTCCCATCGCCAGCTCCTATGTCTGTTGCTTGCCCAGCGCCTGCCGCACACAGCGCCCTGCGGCCCGTAACCGCGTACCCAATGATAGGCGGTGCCGCGCCTGAATGGCGGCGGTAAGTAGTGCCTCATCCCCCGGCCCCGGGGGTCGCAAATGCCAGCGTCCCCCGCGCACGGCCACGCGCACCCGGCGGGAGGTTAATTCCAGCAACCCCTCCGCCCCGCGCGTCCGGCCAAACCCACTCACCCGTACCCCGCCAAACGGCAGCGCCGGGTCCGCCGTGGGGGCGACCAGATCGTTAATCTGCACAATGCCCACATCCAATTGCCGGGCGATGCGCTGTGCCGCCGCCACCGGCCCAAACACCCCCGCCCCCAGCCCGCACGCATGACCATTGACCAAGGCCACCGCCGCCGTCATATCCGCCACGGGGATCAGCGCCGTTACCGGGGCGAAAAACTCCTCGGTAGCCAATGACGCTGTAGCCGGCACATCCGCCACGACCAGCGGCGCAATCCCCCCCGCCGCGATCCCGCCACACACCTGCCGGGCGCCATGATGCAGACCATCCTGCAGCGCCGCGCCCACTGCGGTCGTAATCCCCGGCGGACACGCACACACGCCCGCCGAGTGCAATAATGGCACCAGCGCCGCCTCCAGCCGTGCCAGCGTTGCCGGTGTGCCCAGAATCCGGCGCGGCGCGATACAAGTCGCCCCGCCATTGAACGTCAGCGCCAGCGCGATACACCGCGCTGCCAAAGCCACATCCGCCTCGGGCAGCACCACCACCGCATCGGCCCCCGATAATTCCATCACGCTGGGCACACCATACGGCGCCAGCAACGCCAACACTGCCCGCCCGGCCCGCGCTGAGCCGGTCAATAGCACCTTCGCCACGCCCCGCTCCAACACTGCCGGCACTACCGCAGGGTCTTCCCCCAATACGGTAAAGACTTCTTCCGGCCCTCCGGCACGCAGCCACAACGCGCGCAACAATTCCAGCGCCGCTGTACCCCCCAACCCCGGCTTGACGATTACCACATTGCCCGCCACCAATGCCTGCAGCGCCTGACTGCCCGCGATAAATACGGGATAATTCCCCGGCCCGATTACCAGAATCCGCCCCAGCGGCAGGGCATCCACCCACGCGGGCCGCAGCAATCGCCCCATCAAATCCTGGGGCAAACGCCGACTTTTCAGCACCCGCGCCGCATGGCGCTGGTGCCACGCCATGGTCTCCAGCAATGGCATGACCTCCGCCGCCAGCGACTCGCGCCGGGTCCGGTTCGGCAAACCCGCCAACGCATCCGCAAACGCATCCGCCTGAGCCGCACATAAATCACGCCAGCGGGCCACGCAGTCCAGACGCGTACGGATATCCGATGCCATCCAGGCGCGCTCGGCGGAGGTTAAAGGAATCATGCCTGTCACGTGAGCCTCCCGGCCCCGTCAAGAAGGGTCTTAGACCGTGGCGACCGCCGGGGTTTCCAGCACTTCCAATTGGGGCGCCGCCCCATCAATAAAGCCTGCATCCAGCCCCAAATCTTGCACCAGCAACCGCGCCGAAATCCGCGCGCCCTCATAAATCACCGGCAGACCCGAGCCCGGATGCGTCCCGCCCCCCACCAGATACACCCCATCCAAATCCTCAAAGCGGTTATGCGGCCGGAAGTTCAGCATCTGCGTCAGCGTATGGGCCAGATTAAACGTGGCCCCGCGGAACACCGAATAGCCATGTTCCCAATCCAGCGGTGTGACCACGGTTTCGAATTGAATCCGCTTTTCCAGGTCCTTGATACCCAGCGTCCCGGCCATCTTCTGCAGCGCGATCGTACGGTATTCCGCCCGCATCTGGGTCCAGTCAATATTCTCGTGCTTATGCGATACCGGCGTCAGATAATACAGCGTGCTGCACCCGCGCGGGGCCATCCGGGGATCCGTTACGCAGGCATTCTGCACATAAAACGAGGGATTGTCCGACAGCACATGGTCGTCCTCGATGTCGCGCAGGTTCTGCCGGTAATCTTTGCTCAGGCAAATGGTATGGTGCGGCAAATCCTCTTCCAGACCGTCAATCCCCAGATACATCATGAAGGTCGAGCAACTGTATTTTTTCTTTTCCAGCTTGGCATCGGTCCATTTGCGGCGCAGGTTATTGGGCACCAGCTTGCTCATGGCCTGGGCAAAGTCCGCATTGATCACCACCGCATCCGCCCGCAGTTCGCCCTGCCGCGTCACCACTCCCACCGCCCGTCGGCCTTCGAAGATGATTTTTTCCACCGGTTCGGCCAGCCGGATTTCCCCGCCCAACTCCTTCACAATCCGCGCCATCTCGGTATTCAGCGCCGTACAGCCACCGAGCGGATGAAATACGCCGTACTCATATTCCAAAAACGACAGGATCGAAAACATACTCGGGCACTTGAACGGCGACATGCCCAGATATTTGCTCTGGAAGCAGAACGCCAACCGCACGCGCGGATCGGAAAAATATTGTTTGAGATGCTGGTCAATGCTCTGGAAGGGCTTGAGCATGGGCAACAGGTTCAGCATGTGCCGGTTCAGCAGATCACTCCACTTCATGAACGGATGCTGCAGACACGGGGCAAAAGCCTTGAGCTTGGCGCGGTTGTCGGTCATGAAGGCGCCGAGCTTCTCGGCATCGGCGGGGCATAATTTTGCCACCTCTTGTTTCATTGCCCGCAGATTGGCCGTGGCATCAATCTGCCCGCCCGCTTCAAACATCACCCGGTATTGCGGGTCCAGCCGCACCATGGGCACTTCCTGCCGCAGGTCATAACCACAGGCGCGGAAAATAGATTCCAACACCTGGGGATATAAAAAGAACGTGGGCCCGAGATCAAACTTGAAGCCATTCCCCGCCAACATGCTGCTGCGCCCGCCCACCCGATCCAAACGCTCCACCACCGTCACTTTAAGCCCGGCTTTGGCCAGCAACATCGCACTGGAC
>JBAXGE010000101.1:0-8284 GCA_037139555.1 Phycisphaerae bacterium | reverse complement strand
GTGGTGCAGCATGAAACCAATCAGGGCCAGTTTGTGCCCGTGGTCATCATGACCCACGCCGCCCCGCAGCATCAACTTGATACCGCCCTCAAGGCGATTGACCAACTGCCCGAAATCGGCGCCCCGACCGTGTGCATGCCGGTCCTGGGGTAAATCGAAACGGCTATTTTACGTTGAGGATTTTTTACATGAACGAACGTGTTATTGTCGTCGGTGCCGGTGGCATTGCCGGATCGTGGTTCCCCGCCCTCTTGGCCGAAAAGCTCAACGTTGTGGCAGTGGTGGATTTGCGTTTGGAATCCGCCCAGAAGCGGATTGATGAATTCAAACTCACCGGCGCCCTGGCCGCCACCAGCCTGCCCGAAGCGCTGGCCAAGGTGCAGGCCGATTTCGTGGTGGACTTAACCATCCCCGCCGCCCATGCGGATGTGACCTGTACCGCGCTGCAAGCCGGGCTGCACGTCATCGGCGAAAAGCCCATGGCCGACAGCCTCGCCAATGCCCGGCGCATGGTCGCCACCGCCACGCAGCATAACCGCACCTACATCGTCAGCCAGTCGCGCCGCTGGGACGCCCAGCACGAGGCCATCCGTAGCGCTATCGCCAGCGGGGCCATCGGCACCGTGACCAGCGTCTGTTGCGACTTTTTCCTCGCCGCCCATTTCGGCGGGTTCCGCGACACCATGGAAAGCCCGCTCATCCTCGATATGTCCATCCATCATTTCGACATGGCCCGCATGTTCAGCGGCCTGGATGCCCAGCGCGTCTGGTGCGAAGAATATAATCCTCATGGCAGTTGGTATCAGGGCAATGTCGCCGCATTGGCCAGTTTCGAGCTATCCAACGGGGCCCGCTTTATGTATCGGGGCAGTTGGTGCGCGGAAGGCTGCCACACCAGTTGGAACGGCGATTGGCGCATCACCGGCACCAAGGGCACCATCATCTACGCCAGCGACCAGCCCCCCACCGGCCAGATCGTCAGCGGTGACGAGGGCTTCATGCGCCCCCTGAGCCCGCTGACCATCCCGGTACCCGCCCTGCCCGCCAAAGGCCAGCACGGCGGCCTGCGCGAACTCCTCGCCGCCATCCGCACCGGCACCCGCAGCCAATGCGACTGCCGCGATAATTTCAATTCGCTGGCCATGGTCTTCGCCGCGATGGAATCCAGTCGGGCAGGTGGTAAGGTGGCGGTGGAAACACTTTAATCATGGCGTTCACGCCCAGCACCAATACCCACAACACCTTCAAGACAAGATGGTGTGCTACCACGTCACACCTTGACATCGTTGTGTGTAAACGTCAAACTGTGCGGTATGCCGATACTTGATTTCAAAGAAATCCCTGATGCTTCTGCTGGTCCACAGCGAGATGCATTTGAATTGTTTGCGCGAGAATTTCTCCAGCTAGTGGGCTTCAAAATTCTCAAAGAACCCAATCGTGGCGCCGATGCGGGAAGTGATTTGATTGCTGAAGAATGCTGCAATGGCATTGTCAGCGTATCACAGCGCAAATGGTTGGTAAGTTGTAAGCATAAGGCGCATTCAGGCAAATCCGTTAGTCCACAAGACGAATCTGATATCGCAGACCGCGTAAATACGCACAATTGCGATGGATTTATTGGTTTTTATTCCACCATTCCCAGTAGTGGCTTGGCGGCAAAGTTTAACGCCAAAGGACTTCCGTACGAAGTACACATCTATGATCAGGAAAAAATTGAAGGCGCTCTTTTAACCAACCCCAAAGGAAGAAGTCTTGCGAAAAGATTTTTTCCTAACTCGATTAACCACTATGAACGCGAGCATCCATTACCCGCAGAGATATTTTCCGAGCCGCTTGAGTTACCCTGTGCTTGGTGCGGTAAGAATCTTTTGGAGCCCACACCTCAGGGGCTTGTGGTGCTTTGGTCCACCTCGAACACAAAGGTGACTGCGCCATCTGTGACGGTGAATCATTACATACATTTGTATTGCTGCTGTAGGGGTGATTGCGACCTGCACTTAAAGGCAAAATACAGCAATAAAGACCGGCGTAACGGATGGTATGACCTGTCTGATTTTACCATCCCTACCTACTACATGGATATGGCAATCGGTCTAGCAACCGATTTACACAAGGGGCGCGTATACAGCGACGAGGCATATAATAATTACAAGCAATTGCTGGTGATACTGTTCTCTCACGTTTCGCGGAATTTAACTAAAAAAGAAAAACAACGACTTAGCCTTCTTGACTCAATTCCGCCGGGCCTTTGATTCCGTTTGTACCATTTCATTGTCGATGACAGTCACCGCGTAGACTTCACATCCAGATTGTCCATCCAACCCGGTTCCCAATTTAACTCAGCACCTTGGGCAGCGCTAGGCATTTTTCCATCCGCACCGGCACGCGCAGTTAATGCGCCTTATTCCCGAGTAGCGTCACCACCGCGACCAGCAACAACATCAACAGATTGACGGCCAAAGCAACCCCCACCAATACCCGCGCCCAGGACGAGTGCTTATAGGTGAGTAATAAACCCACCAGCGCGACGATGGTACCAAGTCCCGGACAGACCATCGTCATGATGGCCAATACACTGACAAGGCCGGCCAGTACCGATACGCCGGGGGGTGGCGCGGCCACCGGCTCCGGAGTGCCTCCCGGCACCGAAGACGACGTCCGCACAAACACGCCGGAGGCAGACACTCCGGTCAACGGCGTCCGGAGGCTGGCCAGAGCTTCCGTCGGCAATACGCAGCGATCGGAAATTTCCCGCACTAACGCCATGACCATACGGTGACGGCGTTGGACCTGACAGGCGCGATCCACCAAATCGCTGGCGAGCTTGAGCAGGACGAAAGCACCGATCAACGCGTGCAGACCCAGCGCCAGAGCGAATAAGGTGAATATCCCGATCACACCCAGGACCAACAACACCACGCCCCCGCCCAAGCACAGGACCAGATTCTCGCCGATGCGCCATTTCGCTGCGGATAATTCTTTGCCCACCAGGATCAAGGCGTCATTGATTGCCTGCAAGGGGGGATTCCGAGCGTTCAACAGAGTATCCGGTAATTGCACGGAACCATCCAAAGCCATCGCCACCGCGTTCGGGTGCCGTTGCCGCACGTAATGATACACAAAATCCTGATAGTACGGTTCACCCGTAAATACCTTCTGCCCCTGATCCGTCAGCACCAGAGTGGATTCCCAGATCAATTTTTCCTTGCCGAAAATCTTCACCCCGGTCCGTGCCACGACCATTTTTACCTGCGCCGAACCCAAGCGCATATCAATGTGCGATCCAATAATGTCTTGTGCCATGCCATTCATCTTATTGTCCTAACTGGTTGCCGCCGATCATGGCACCACTTCACGGGGTTTGGTAGCATCGTCCATCGCCACGGCGGTCATCGTAACCAACGCCCCGCCACCGGGCAAATGTACTGCCCTCAGCGCGCAATATCCCATGCATTTCATCCGTGTCCATCAGTGGTTTCAAGTATCGCTTAACTCAGCACCTTGCGGATGGCCAGACATTCTTCCAGCAGCGCCGGCAGGTCGGCCAGCGGGAAAATCGTCGCTGCATCCGAAGGGCTCTTGGCCGGATTGGGGTGCGTCTCGATAAACAGCCCATCCACCCCCGAGGCAAGCGCGCACCGCGCCAGCAGCGGCACATATTCGCGCTGCCCTGCCGTGGCGTGGCCCAATCCGCCGGGGAGTTGCGTCGAGTGCGTCGCATCAAACAATACCGGCACGCCCAAGGCCTGCATCTGCGGGATGCCGGTAAAGTCATTGACCAGCCGGTTATAGCCAAAAAACGTGCCGCGTTCGGTCAGCAGTACGTGATGATTGCCCGCCTTGCGGATTTTTTCCACCGCGTTGCCCATCTCCCACGGGGCCATAAACTGCCCCTTCTTCACATTCACCGGCTTGCCTGTGGCCGCCGCCGCTAAAAGCAAATCTGTCTGCCGGCACAGAAATGCGGGAATCTGCAGCATATCCACCACCGCACCGGCGGGCGCGCACTGTTCCGATTCATGCACATCCGTCACCACCGGCACCTGCAGAATCTTGCGTACCTGCGCGAGGATATCCAATCCCGCTTCCAGCCCCTCGCCGCGATAGGAATTGGCGCTGGAACGATTGGCCTTGTCGAAACTGGCCTTGAACACATAGGTCATGCCCAGCTGCTGCGCCGTATCACGTACCGCGCCGCCGATGTCCAGACACATCTGCAGACTTTCGATCACACACGGGCCGGCCAGCAATAAAAAGTCGCGGCCGGGCGTCCAGGCAAGTGTTCCAATGGGCATGGTCATGGGTACAGGTCCTTCGCAAATACCTTGGTGCAATCAACCGCCGATAATCGAATCCATGTGGCTTTGTTCTTCGGGCCGGCCGGTGGGCTTGTTGACCGGACGCGCCTTCTTGCGGCCGTTGAGCGCGGCATCCATCTGGCGCAGCGCCTGCTTGATGCGCAGTTCGTTTTCGACCAGCGCGATGCGCACATAACCTTCGCCGCATTCGCCAAAGCCGCGCCCGGGCGCGATGGCCACATCCGCCTCTTCCAGCAGGCGATAACAGAAATCAATCGTGCTCTGCCCGGCCAGATGCGCCTCAGAGACGCGGGCCCAGACAAACATGCTCGCGCGCGGCGTGGGCACATCCCAGCCGATTTTGCGCAGCCCCGTCAGCAGCACATCGCGCCGCTTCTGATACACCCGGCTCTGTTCGGCCACAAATTCATCGCCATGGCGCAGCGCCATGATGCTGGCCACCTGGATGGGGGCAAAGTGCCCGTAATCGTAATACCCTTTGATCGTCGCCAGCGCGCGGACCATTTCATGGTTGCCCAGCACAAACCCCTGCCGCCAGCCGGCCATATTGTAGGGCTTGCTCATGGTGCAGATTTCCACCCCCACTTCCTTGGCCCCCGGGGCCGACAGGAAGCTCGGGGCCTTGTACCCGTCGAAACACGTCTCACCATAGGCGAAGTCATGGATGACCAGCACGTTATATTTCCGAGCCAGCGCCACGGCCTGCTCAAAAAAGGCCGGCTCCACCGTAATGGCGGTGGGATTGTGCGGATAATTCAGAATCAGCATCTTGGGCCGCGGATACAGATTTTTTAACACATGCTCCATGCGTTCCAAAAACGCCTGATCATTGCCCAGCGGCACCGAGATCACGCTCCCGCCCGCCAGTGCCACGGCGTACATGTGAATCGGGTACGCCGGATCGCCCACCACCACGGTATCGCCCGCCGACAACAGCGCCAGCATCAGATGCGAAAAGCCCTCTTTGCTGCCGATGGTGGCGATGACTTCCGTTTCTGGGTCCAGATCCACGCCATACCGCCGCTTGTATTTCAGCGCCACTTCGCGGCGCAGGTTATAGATACCCACGCTGGCCGAGTAACGGTGATTGCGCGGGTCCTGGGCGGCTTCCGCCAGCTTGTCAATGACAAACTGCGGCGCGGGGTCAATGGGATTGCCCATGCCCAAATCAATAATGTCCGCCCCGGACTTGCGCTTCTGGGCCTTCAGCGCGTTCATCCGCGCAAACAGATACGGCGGCAGGCGCCGCAAACGGGTGGATACGTCAATGGTAAAAGGTTGATCACTTCCGCCGGCCATGGCTTTGCTTCCTACGTAAGAAAAACGGCGGGGTTGCATTTCGCAACCCCGCCGGCTTGTGTCGTCAAAGTTAATTCACCGGGTTCAGGGTTGTTTGGGTTTGGTCGTGGCTTGGGTCGCCGCGGCCTGCGTGGCGGCCTGCGTCGCCGCCGCCTGGGTACGCCGGATTACTTCGGCATAATACACCGACAGTTGCGGATCAATGATATTCAACTGGGCATTACCCACCAGCGAACGCAGGTGCTGTTCGGCCCACTGTTTCTCGACGTTTTCCACCACCGCCGCGCGGAACTTGGTCTTCGCGGCTTCGGTCACGTTTTTAACCCGCTCAATGCGCTTTTCGATCTGGAACACGCGCACGCCCCCGTCCATCGGGACGCCCGCGGAGAGTTCAAAATCCTTCAGTGGATTGGCGCTGGTGAAGAGCACGTTCTTGACCGCCGGCACCAAACCTTCTGCAGATTCGGGAATGGTGACCACTTCCATCGGCCAGTTATATTTCGTGGCCGCTTCGCTGGCGCTCAATTTGGTTTGTTCGGTTTCGCGCCGCAACTGCGTGGCGCCTTCCAGTGTGCCCACGTTGATCACGCGGACCTGCAACTTGGGGCCATATTCGGCCTCCTGAGCCTTGGCAAAATCGGCTTCGGTCAGCTTGACCTTGTCCTTGGCCAGCGCCCGCAAACCTGCAGCCTTTTGCAGGCCCATCTGGAATTCCAAAAAACTGACGCCCTGGCGCTGTAAAAGCTGGTTCAACGCGGCATCGTGCTGGGCCTTGGGAATCCCCTGGGCTTCAAAACTCGCCGTCACGCGATCCAGTTCCGCCTGCATCTGGGGTTGACCGACCGTGATCCCCGCCGCCACCGTCGCCTGACGAACCAATTCCATTTCCAAAACCTGTTCAAACATGCGCGGCCCGTGAATGGCCATCAGCAGTTCAAAGAAACGCGCCCGATCCACACTTTGACCATTGATCGTGGCCAAGACCGGATTCACCGCCGGCTGAGTAGCCGGGGCCGTGGCCTGCGCCGATAAACCCGCCGTCAACGCCAAACCCGAAACCAACGCCAACGCTCCGCACCACTGAGATAACTTACGCACGTTCATAATGGCTCCTTTCGCCGAAAGTAACGCACCATTATCCCCTAGATTACGCAAAACGAAAAGCGCCGGACACCTAAGGGATAATATTCTGCAATTTGTCACCATATCCCCGGGCACCGGGTCGACATGAAGAACTCTACATTATACGGCCTTGGACCCGTTCGGTTTGACCTCGGCCTCAAATTTGCTCCGCCCCGCCTGCAATGCCGCCAAGGCCCGGATCCCGAAAAACAGGCCCAAAGCACACAGCCACAGACCAATCACCGCCATACCCGCCAACCACTGCCGGTTGCCCAATAACGCCCCGGCATCGTACACAAACAGCCAAAACAGGCCCATCACCATCAACCGCCCACCCAATTCCCGGGGACTATACAACCCCCGCCGATACACAAATGTGTAGAATAACGCCCACAACAAATACGCCCCCGCCACCAGCGCCGGGCCATACAGCAAGCCCCAATTCATCGGGGTCAACCCGCCGCGCCAGTACATCAGGGCCACAAAAAACCCGTTGACCCCAACCAAACCCGCCACCGTGAACAGCACATCCCACTTGCCCATCCGCGGGCGTTTGTGTTCCAGCCGGTAACATACCACGCTGATCAGCAGCACATGCGTGAACAGGAACATGGGCAAAAACATCGCCTCCGCGTGGACATTCCCGATCAGACAATGCACCGCCCGGATCAGCCCCAGCGTCAGCAGCCCCAACGCCCCAAAATATTTGGTCGCGGCGTCATAGGCCACAATCAGACACACCGTCAGCATGGTCAGCAACATCCCCCAAGGCACCCAGGCATGCCCGCCGACAATTTCCCACATGCTCAGCAGCACACTCGCCGACAGGCTCATCATCAGCAGTGCCACCGCCACCACCAGCGCCGTACGCACCCCCAACCGCCCGCTGGGCAGCGGCCTCCGCGGCGCCAGCACGCGGTCGCGTCGCACATCCATCAAATCATTGAGTACCATCCCAAAACCATACAACCCCACCGAAATACACCCCAGCAGCACCATCCGCCCGATCGCCCCCACCCAGCCGTAACGCTCCACCGCACCCAACGAGCCCGGTGCGGCCAGCAAAAATACCGCCCACGCATCCGCCACCGCCGTAAACGCCAGCGCGGCCCGGGTCAGTTGTAATAATGCCAACAGGCGAAACATGCACGCTCCCAGTCGTCGGCCACCAATTCGTAACTTATACCCCCTTTATCCCCGATGCCGCTACGAAAGTCCAGCCGGTTCCGGCATTATTCCCGCGCCGGCGGGGTTTCGTCCGCCGTCTCGGTTTCATTCCGCTGCCACGGTCGCAACAACTCCGGCACCCAGTTCATCCGGGTGGTCATACCCACAAACTGGGATATATTATTGTATACATCCCCCACCACATAACGCACCACCACCCGCCGGCTGGTGGTTTGGACATCGTGCACCCGGGAGAGCAGGATCAGGTCTGAGAACAGTCGCGGTGCAAACGCCATCAGCATCACCATATGGTAATGGTTCAGGTGCAGATAACACACCGTCCCGGGGAACAGGTCAAACGTCACCCCGTGCAGCGA
>JBAXGE010000100.1:0-8430 GCA_037139555.1 Phycisphaerae bacterium | reverse complement strand
AGCACCAGCAGAATCGCCCCCAACAACCACCAGCCCGCGTGCACCTCGGTGGCGAATAACACGCGCAGCGCCGCCAGCCGGTCGCCCGGCTGACTGTCCGCACCTGCCCAATTGAGTAACCAGTTCATCATGGTAATCATTTCGACTTACTAAAGTACCAACCGCACGCCATATCCATCCCGGCGGCCAAAAACGCCAGCAGTAAAATCCAGGTGGTCCATTCGCTCCCATTGGGCTTATCCGACTGCTGCGCCAGCGGTTGCTCAGGGGTGGTAATGGTGACCCCCGCCGCCTGCAGATTGGTGCGCTGGGCCTCGGAAAATACCTGCATATTGGATTCCGCCGCCACCGGCTGGACCGCCAGATACGTCACCAGTTGGTCGTTGTTGGTGGTCAGCCGATAGAGGCCCGCCCGCTGGGTATCGGTGATCCGCACCTGCTGGCGCAGCCCGACTTCTTCCACCGTCACCCCGTTTTGCAACGGCACCACATCGGTTTCCCGGGCCGGGCTGTGGACAATCAGCGTCTGGCCTTTGTATTCATTGGCTACCAGCGTGCGGATGGGCGTGCCGGTCACCATCGGGTCGGGCCGGCTCTGATTGGACCGGACCACGTAACCGACAATCTGGTGCAGCAACGGCACGTACACCTGCGGCCGCACCGGCAAATCGGTCCACGCGGTATTGAGCGTACTGGTGGTCATCAGCACCCGGCCTTCCTGAACCGTGCGCTCCAGCCAGGCGGGCGAGCCATCCTGATAGCTGGCGATGGTCTGGAACGGCGAAATGGCCTTGCCCGCTGGTGCGGTGGTGGCGGAGGCGGCCGTCACCGGCCAGGCGCGGACATCATATTTCCGCAGAGTCCGCACATCGTGCCATGTGGCCAGACCCGTATCGGTCCAGATCCGTACCACCGGATGGTGCAACCCTTCCGCTTGATACGTCCACGGTTTGTAATTTTTAACCGCGTCCCCGCGCGGCTCTTCCAACTGGGCGGGCAACAGTCCCCAGCGCAACCCCAGCTCCTGATTGTAAAAACGGGCATTCACTTTGTCGCCCAGTCCGATCAGCAAACCGCCCCCGCCCTCGACATAACTGGCCAGCCGCTGGGTGGCGGGCAAGGTCAGATCGGGCACATTGGCCATGATGACCAGATCATATTCATCCAGATTCGCCGTTTCGAGTTCCGCCGGATTGACGATCCGGGTCTGCAGCCAATTCAGCGTGTCCGCGTTCTGCACAAAGGGCCGCAGGGCGTACCCCAGATAGAACGATTCGGATTCGCGCGGTTCGCGTCCGGGATCGCCATCCAAGATCAGCACCTGCACCTGCCGGGTGGGCGTGACAGCCAGCACCCGGATGTCATCGGCGGCCAACTGATCGCGTGGGATACGCACGATGGCCGATTGTGGCACTGCATCCCGGAAGGTGGCGAACATGGTCAGCGTGCGGGTCTCGCCCGGATCCAGCCGGGCGATATTGACGGACTCCAGCGCCGGTTCGCTATTCAGCGCCAGCGTGACGGGCAGGTCCTGCACCGCACGGGTGCCCAGATTGGCCACCTGCACTTCGAACCGCACCGGCTGATTCACCACCGGCAGCGCGGTGGTCATATTGAAACTCGTGATGGCGATATTCTGCACCGGCTGGGTGCCCAACACATGCAGCCGGGATTTGATCTGGCTCTGGTTCAGTGTCAGCAGGCGTCCGATTTCCGGTGCGGCGGTAAACGCCGCGCCGCGGCCATCAGTCACGATGACCAATTGCTTGGCGGTACTGGGCCGGCGTTCCAGCGCGGCCAGTGCGGCCTGCACACTGGGCAATATATCACTGGCCCGGTCGGTCAAGTCCAATTTCGGCAAGAGCGCCCGCACCCCGGCCAGATCATAACTGGGATCGGCAATCGCGCCCTGCGCTTCGTCCGAGGCCAGAATAATGCCCACCGCACTGCCCGCAGGCAGATTGGCAATATACGTATCCACCCATTGGACCGCCTGCTTGAACGTGGACTGGGCGCCCTCGGTGGTGCCCATGGACATGGAATGATCGAGCACAACCATTACGGTCTGGGGTGGCGGGGCGCTGGCGACCAGCAGATTGGTCACAGGCCGGGCCAACGCCAACGCTACCAGCGCGATCAGCAGACAGCGCAAGATCAGCAAAATGAGGTCTTCCAATTGCAGGCGGCGCCGGTTCTGGGTCACACTGGTCTGCAGGAAGCGCATCGCCGCCCAGCGCACCTTGATGAACTGCCGGCGGTTCAGCCAGTGGATGATAATGGGGGCACTCACCGCGCCGATGCCCGCCAATAGTAATGGATTCAAAAACATACGCACTCTCGGTTAGCAATGGCCAAACATACGTTGGCGGAAAGCCAGATAAGCCATTAAATTTTCCGCCAGTGGCACGGCGGTGTTGATCGTGACCAGATGCACCTGATTGCGTTCGCAGCCCTGCCGCAGGCGCAGCCGGAAGGCTTCCAACTCGCGCAGATAACTCTTACGGATGTCCTGGGGCGTGGTCATCATGCGTCCGGCGTTTTCCAACCCTTCGAACTCCACATTGCCGCGCAGCGGGAACTCCAGTTCGTAGGGATCGAATACCTGGAACACGATCACTTCCGAACCGCTGTAGCGCAGATGCTGGATGCCGCGCAATACGGTCTCCTCATCATCAAATAGATCGGAGATCAGAATCACAATCCCGCGCTTGCGGATCTTACTGGCCACTTCATGCAGCACCGGCCCCAGCCGCGTGGGTGCCCCCTGGGGCTTGCGGACCAATACATTCATGATGTTATGGATGGACTGCATGTTGGTGGTGCGCGGTACCGTGGCCCGGATCACGTCGTCAAACATATGCAACGTCACCGCATCGCGCTGCAGCAGGACGAGATAGCTTAGACACGCCGCCAGCATGCGGGCATAGTCCAGCTTGGTCACCGCACCTGAACCATATTGCATAGATTCGGAGGCGTCCACCAGTACATGGGCAAGGAAATTGGTTTCCTGCTCGTACTGCTTCAGATACAGCCGCTCGGTGCGGCCCAGCAATTTCCAATCCACGTGCCGGATATCATCGCCGGGGACATATTCGCGGTGCTGGGTGAATTCGATGGCAAAGCCGCGCAGGGGGGATTTATGTTCGCCGGCCATGAAGCCTTCGACCACGTACCGCGCCTGCAGGCCGAGATTTTCGGCCTGATTGATGGCTGCCGGGTCCAGCAGTGAGGGAATGGGTGCGGCCATAAGCGGACTCCAAACACGGGCGCGAGAGGGTTAATCCAGCTTGGCGTCCTGAGGGATGGCCTGCAAAATCATGCGGGTGATATCATCCGAGGTCATCCCCTCGGACTGGGCCGAGAAGTTGGGTATCAGCCGATGCCGCAGGACCGGCAGTGCCATGGCCGCGACATCAGCACAGCTCACATGATAATTGCCATTGATGGCGGCGTTGGCCTTGGCGGCGAGAATCAAATTGAAACTCGCCCGCGGTCCAGCCCCCCAGGTCAGCCACTTCTTGCAGAAGTCCAGCGCCTCATCGGTCTTGGGCCGGGTGCTGCGGACAATTTTTTCGGCATACGCGAAGACATGCTCGGTCACGGGCATGCGGCGCACGGTTTCCTGAATGGCGAGAATGTCCTCACCGCTGAGGACGTGCTGGGGCGTCTGCCCGCCGGTACCCGAGACCATCTTCATGATCTGGCGTTCTTCGGCGTGCGAGGGATAATCCACGTGGATCATGAACAGAAAGCGGTCCAACTGCGCTTCGGGCAGCGGATAGGTACCTTCCTGCTCGACCGGGTTTTGGGTGGCCAGCACAAAGAACGGATTGGGCAGCTTGTAATCCTGACCGCCCACGGTCACCTTGCGTTCCTGCATGGCTTCCAACATCGCGGCCTGGGTTTTGGGCGGGGTGCGGTTGATTTCATCGGCCAGGAGAATATTGGCGAAGACCGGGCCCTGGGTAAAACGGAATTTGCGTTCGCCGGTAACGGGGTCCACATGGATCATTTCCGTACCGGTGATATCGCTGGGCATGAGATCGGGGGTGAACTGAATACGCTTGAAGCCCAAGGAGAGTGTCTGGGCCAGACTGGAGACCATCAGAGTCTTGGCCAGACCGGGCACCCCCACCAGCAGGGCATGGCCCCGCGTGAAGATGGCGATGAGAATCTGGTCAATCACAGCGTCCTGACCGACGATGACCTTGGCCAGTTCCTGCTTGATCCGTTGCCGGGAATCACGCAGATGAGCCAACGCCTGTAAATCCGCATCTGCGGCCGACCCACCCATAGCCAGCGGGTTTTGAACCTCGGTCATAGCAAATCTCCCAAAATAAGATTTTTCGCATATCTACAGACAAACAACAGCCAATACCTACTGGTAGGTGCCATGCGTCCAAACAGTGCCTCTCTCAATGGGTAGTACAACGCCGAGATTTTGGGTTTATTACACCCCCCATAAAAAAATATTCCCTGAAAATTACCCCATAACGGAAAATCCGGCCCGGCGCATAGCGCGGCGGTTACAGAAGTGCGGATCACCGAGATTACGAGCCAATAAACTTTATTCCGCAGGCGGTACTTCCGCCTCCGGCTCTGCTACCGCAATCCGCCCCTTGGCCTGGATCAGTGCTTCCCGGAGGGGATTGAGTTGATCCCAGTCAAAGCTGTCCAACCGCAGCGTCTTACTCGCGGCCCCGGTGGTGTAATGCACCTCAAAGAGCTGGTCTTTTTCCCAGCGGGTGTCATCAATGCCGGTCACGTTGGCCAGTTCCACGCGCCCCGTGCCGGGCACCACCAGCGCGGTCTCATCCAAGGCTATATGTTTGTGGTTATAACTATACAACCAGTAGCCCACGCCCAGCGCGATCAAGCCCAGCACCCCGGCGAGAATTTTTTGCACCTTGATATCCAGATCACTGTGCCAGCCTTCCTCGTCATGGAACATTTCATCCAGCATCTGCCGTGTCTCGGAATCAGCCTGATTCCACGTGCTGAAACTCACCCATACGGCGTGGTGGGCGGGGGACAGTTTCGCCAGCTTGATTTCCATGCGGCCATGGGTGTTTTCATCCTTGCGGCTATGCTCGATCAGTTGCTCAACCTTGGTGGGATAGCCGATGAACCCGTCATAGGCATACCAACCGCCGAACGACAACACCATCAATAGGCAAATCACGATACGAATGGCATAGCTGCGACACGCCGGGGCTTTCAGGATCATAGACTCAACCTTTCCGCAAAATCTTATCAAGACAATACCGTATGCAACCAATGTAGCGCCGGACGCAACGCCGCGCCGCGATGACTGATTTCCGCCTTCCGCGCCGTGGGAACTTCCGCGGTGGTACAGTTCCAGGGCGGGTAAAAGAACAACGGGTCATAACCAAACCCATGTTCGCCCCGCGGCTGGTCAATCATGATACCCGCAACCCGCCCGGTAAACACGGCCAGACTGGTTTCCGGTATGGCCAACGCCAGCGCACACTCAAACCGGGCCGTCCGTTGGTCCGACGGCACCTGGGCCAGTGCCTTGAGCAGCTTGGCATTATTGGCCGCATCATTGCTGGGTTCGCCCGCATAACGGGCACTTAATACCCCCGGCGCGCCCCCCAAGGCATCCACACAAAGCCCGCTGTCATCGGCCAACGTCAGCATCCCCGTGACGGCGGCGTAATATTGGGCCTTTTTTTGGGCATTTCCGATAAAAGTTGGCCGGTCCTCCTCCGGTTCCGCCGGACGCTGGGGCAAATCCTTCAGACCCAGCACCCGCAGCCGGTCGGCCAAGCCCACCACGGCGATCTCGTGGGCAATCTCGCGCACCTTGCCGGCATTCCCCGTGGCAATCAGCAGACTATGGCCATACTGCTTAATCCAAGATTCCATACGTAAACCCTTGTCCCTAAAGTTGTAAGCCAACGCCTGCCAGAACAACGCAAATCTGAATCTGGGCCAATTGGTATTTTTTAGCACAAATTACTTGCTCTCGCGTCAGACTATCGTAGCATATAAAAATGTTCTGCGTCGAGGGCTGAGTCCCGACAATTCACGGTTCATGACGGTTCTACGCACGGATATAGACGCACAGATTAGAAGTTTAGTTTCGCCGCTGCTCAGGAAGGGTCGAGAACATGGTTCACTTTCAGTGTCCCCATTGCCAAAAAAGCCTGCATTACCCACCGCGCTGGGTGGGCCACTATTTGCTTTGTGAATTCTGCACCAAGACCATACGCGTCCCCATGCCCTATGGCACCCCGGAAGCCGCGTCCGACGCGGAACCGGCCACGCAAACTCTGGATAACGAAGCCATTGTGGGTCTGGTCCACAGCCGGCTCTTAAATCTAAGTTTGAATTTGGCCTCCTGAACTGTTCCCAACCAAGCGCGTTGGGCCTCTCCCCCTCCACCCTTGCACCCACAGTCATAAGTTTGCTGGACGTTATTTCGGACGTGTGGCCGCGACATTGGCCGGACCGGCGACACACCAACGCCACCCCTCGTCGGGTCCGCGCCCCGACCATTCAATCTTGATCGAAGTGATTTTTTCGGCTTGTTTCAAATCCACCAGCAGCACCATGCCGGGCTCCAATTTTTGGGCCTTGAGCGCTATGCCGTTGATCTTGACCGTGACAGTTTCCGCCGGCGTCGTGGCGGCCAGATTGGCATTGGCCAGCACCACCACCCACTGCACATTGATCGGGGCGGTATAGCCCACCACCGCCGTGGCCTGACGTTGGGGTGGTAAAGCCTCCGGCGTGGCCGGCAAACGCGGTGGTATCTTGTCCGTAGCGGGTATCACCGCCACCCCCGTCAGCAGGGCCGGATAGGCCTCCGCAGTAAAGCGTGCCTCCGGCAGCGTCAACATGACCGCCGCCGCGATATTGCCGGACGTTGATTCCGACCCCATGCGGGTAATGATGTCCTGGGCGGTCCGTTGAGCCACGCTGTCGGGCTGGCTGTTTTGGTTATAAAGCGCCAGCGCCGCGCGGGCATGCAGCCAACGACTGCCGGGCGCCAGCATTTTGTTCTGGGCCAAATCCAGATGCGCCCGCGCCAGTTCCAAAGGACGTTTACTCTGCACCGCATCAAGTAAGGCCGCCACCCCCGGCGGAACTTCGCCCCGTAAATTCTGGGCCAACTTATTGGCCGCCTCCACCTGGGCCAAATCCCGGGCCAAACCCAACACACACGTCTGGCGCAAACTCGCATCTTCGGCGGCCGTGGCCATACGCAATTGCATATTATTCACCGTATTCTGGGCCTGCGCCAGCGGCTGTAAAAAGTTCAGCCGGGCGCGAATTTCACCCTCCGGCAGCAGGCTGTATGTACCGGCCACGCTGCGGGCCTGCTGCAACCCCTCAACGGCTTTGATATAACAGGTGGTAACCTCGAGCAACTGATCATTATCGGTGAGAATTTGAGCTTGTTGCAGCAGCAAATCCACCAATTCCTGCGCGGTGATGGTTTTGGATTTAGGATCGGTGGTCTCGCGTAATTCGTCCTGCAACAGATTAATGTGCCGTCGGACCCCTTCGATCCGCTCTTGCGCCACTTGTTTGGGCGAAGGCGCCGTGGCGGGCGCGGACGTCGCGGTCGTGGCCGGTGCTACCGGCGCAGACCAGACTACCGCCCCACAAGCCGACACCAGTACCAGTCCTGCCCAACATAATTTTTGCATGTGGCTCATCAGGAGCCCCTCGATCTGGTTAAAGTACGCTTTTGACGACGCAGCAACAAACTCGCCGCCCCTAAGCGCCAAGATCAAATACCCAGCCCATTTAGACAGATACAACCATACCAAGATGCGTTCGGCCATCCAAATCAGACACCAGCCTACCAAAGATAGTGAACCAACAGCGCGAAAATGGGCAGAGCCGGAATCGAACCGGCGACACAAGGATTTTCAATCCTTTGCTCTACCAGCTGAGCTATCTGCCCGCTCAAGTGCGGCTTCTGACCGAGGGCCAAAAACCGTAAACTGGAACGGAAAGCATAGTCGAAAACGCCTTAGCCTGCAAGTTCAGCCCGCCTCCGCAGGCTCGTCTGTAACCGCCTCCGCATCCGCGACATCGGCCGCAACTGCCGGTCCCGTAACGGCATACATCACCAGCGTCAGAAAAAATTGCAGCCCCAAATCCAGCAGGGTGAAGAATATCCATCCGCCCGGGCCGGGCCGGATAATGTGGTCGGTAAAGCTGTACCGGCTGTAACCATGCACCGTTTCGTGAATCTGCCCATCCAGCACTTTACCCACCCACGTTCCGATCGCCCCGTCCGGCAGCACACAGGCCATCCCCAGCCACTGAGCCAGAAAAAACGTCCCGGTTAACACGAACACGGTGAACAGCAACTGCGTAAATCCGCCCCGCCGGGCGCCATGCCGTTGTTGCAGATAACCCGCCAACGCCCCCACCGCCATCCCAAAGACC
>JBAXGE010000099.1:0-8551 GCA_037139555.1 Phycisphaerae bacterium | reverse complement strand
GGCTACACCGCCGCGCAGGCCCCACCCCAGACGACCCAGCGCACCGGCTTTATGACCGCGCTGGGGGAAGATTTGCTGCAATTATATTTCCGCACCCAGCGTTTCGAATTACTCACATGCGAGGGCGGCATGTTGCGCCCGGATCAGTGGCAACTGAATATCACGGAGAATGCGTTCTACAAGCTTGCGGTATTACGGGAGAAAGACACCGGACGGAATTTCATCGTGGCGGTCACGCACCTGCGTCATGATCCCGTCCGCGCGGAAGCCAGCGCGCTGGATTTGCTGGCCCGCATAGCCCTGCGGCAAAAAGAATATCCCGGCGCGAGCGTATTCGTGATGGGCGATTTCAACCACACCAAAGGCAGCGCCATCCACACCCGCATGACCGGGGGGCAGCCGTTGTTGCGGGACGTTTTTACCGCCCCAACGGCCACCCTGGAACCCGTCATGGGGACCTATCATGCCTTCACCGGCCGACCGCAGGGTAAATGGCCCATAGACCTTGTCTTCGCTTCCGACGACTGGACTGTTTCGGCCGCGAAAATTATTCGCGACCACAATCCGGCTGGTCGCTACCCAAGCGACCACTTTCCGGTCCTGGCCGAGTTTACCCGTGCTGCCGGTCGGTGAAGGTAACAAAAGAACTTAATTATCCATATACCTGAGCAGATCCGCATCCAGATCCTGCAGGCCGTAGAAACTGGTAATATCAAAGCAGATCGTCCGTTCGGTGCCATCGGCCATCAGTAGATCAAACTGGTCGAAGAAGCGCTCACACATCGGCGCGGCAAAGTGACGTTGACTCAGGACCTGCCAATCCTGCCCGACTTTGCCGAACTGGACCTGTAACCACTGATAGATGGCCGCCAACCCGGTACTGAGGCAGCGGGTGCCACTGACCACCAATGGGTCCAACGTGCTGCTGCCGCAACCGGAAAAATGCACCGCACCGTATGCGTTGTCGCGGATGACGATGTTCTGGGTATCCTGACTCATGCCATCTCTCCTCAGTTGGGTGATTGCGAGATGTAAGCCACGGATTCACTCGGTTCGACTTCGTTCGGTTCGGCTTCAGAGCATCGTGGCGTTGACGATGTATCTACGTCTAAGGCTAACAACGTGCGGGCTTAAGACAAGAAAAAAAATGCGAAAAATAGTTGCGGTTGATAACTTGTTTTTACGCGATAAGAAATACCGCTTGTGTGGTGCGTCCCCTTGCGTCTATGATCTCCTTTGTACCGAAATTACGGTCGGAAATGCCCCGAGGAAATGATGCTCATAAAACCCGGAAAGACTTGGCGCCGCATGTTGCTACGCTTGCTCATCCTGTTGGTATCGGCTTATGGTTTGCTCGTATTGCTGGGCTGGTGGGGCCAGGAATATCTGGTCTTCCCCGGGGCGATCTTTGGTCGTGGTGCCGCCGTCGCGCCGGGCCGAGGGTATGTACTCCTGCCGACCGCAGAGGGGCCACGGGTGGGGGTGTACTACACCCCGGCCAACGATGACCCGGTGATCGCCGGTGCACCCAAGCCACTCACCGTAATCTTCTTTTATGGCAACGGCGAGAACATGCAACGGGCGGAACCGCTGTATGACTTTTTTCGTCAGCATAACGTCAATGTCGTTGGGGTGGATTATCTGGGTTATGGCGTCAGCGACGGCAAGCCCAGCGAAGCGGGCTGCTATGCCGCCGCAGAAGTCGCCTGGGTCTTTGCCCTCAAGCAACCGCAGGTAGACCCCAACCGCATCGTCATCATCGGCTGGTCACTAGGCAGCGGCGTGGCCACCGAGTTAGCCCGGCGCAAGCAACCTGCCGGTCTGGTGTTATTCTCGGCCTTTACCTCCATGACCGATGCCGCTAAGAGCCGTTATGGATTTCTGCCCATTGATCTCCTGCTCCGGCACCGTTTTGATAACGCCAGCAAATTGTCGCAGATGCGTATGCCCTTGATGCTGATTCATGGGGATCAGGACAACTTGGTACCGTTTCGGATGCAGGCCGAACTGGCCAAAATCCGACCCGATGCCCAGGTGGTCGTTCTACCCGGCACGGGCCATAACGATGTTTTCTATACCCAACAACGGCAGTTGAATACCGCCTTGCGCGGATATTTTGCCGAGATTCTTAAGACCCACCCGCCGGGGGTGGGCATAAGGGTGCCGCAGCCCTGAAAAATATGCTAATATACGTACATGGCCCGGAAGTTTAAGACATATCCGTATGACACCCTCGCCGATGATAAAGCCTTGGCGATTGCCGCCTATGGGGAATCGGTGGCGAGTTATCGCTATATCGTACTGGCGGAAAAAGCCCGTTCCACCCATTTTCGTGCGGCGTTTGAAGCCATGGCCCTGGAAGAGCGCGGCCATCGCGATTTGGTGCAGCGAATGTTGGATCAAATCTCCCCGGGCAGTGGCTTCTTTCTCGCCAATGAAGATAAGGCCGTGGTGTGTGTCGGGCCGCGACTGGTGGATGCCCGTGATGATGCCCGTTTTGACGAGGCCCTACGGCTGGTGATCGGTAGCGAAAAGCGTACCGCGAGTTTTTATCATCGTTATGCCAGCCACGCCAAACATACGAACGTCCGCGAGCTATTTGCCCAATTGGCCGCCGAGGGCATCGAGCATGTGCGCCGGTTGCGCATTTTGGGCCGAGAAGCCGGGCGGGAAATTTCCGAACCCTGCCCGATGGATAAACTGGCTTAAGGGGGCGTCTGATGGCGGAAAAACCCGGCTTAACCTTGGAAGATATCGTGGACGCAGACGGGCGCTATTCCGTGGAGGCGTTCGAATTTGTGCGCGATGGTCTGTCGTACGTGGTGCAGAAAATTCATGGCGAAGGCCACGGCGATAGCGAAGCCGAGGCGCAGGATCGGCATGTCACCGGCCAGCAGCTTTCACTGGGGTTGCGTGATTACGCGCTCATGCGTTATGGTCCGCTGGCCCGGGCCGTGCTGAGTCACATGGGCATCCAGCGCAGCAATGATTTCGGCCATATCGTCTATCTCATGATTGATACCGGCTACATGCGCAAGACCGAGGAAGACGACCTGCACGATTTTGACGATGTGTTTGAATTTGCCCAGGCGTTCGCGCCACCGGTACGGCCCAGTGTCACTTCGCCGGTGGTGTTTCAACTTGCTCCCCCGCAGTCGGCGGGGTCTGGTTCGGCCTAAATCTTAGTTGGAGAGGATTTCATGCTGGAAAAATTCTGCACGGAAATGGCCACCCTGTTACGGGCGTTTCGTTTGAGTATTCATCCCGGCAAGCTGGCCGTGGCCATGCTCGTGCTGGTCGGGTTATACCTGACCGGCCGCACCTTTGATATGGTGTGGGGCCGGGTGGTTTTCGAGGGCGAGATCGAAGCCTTTGCCACTAATCGGAATGAAGTCTTTGGCAAGCTGCGCCAAGATCGGCGCGAGCGCACCCAAGGCGAATTGGTTTCGATGTTATTGATGATTTCAGGGGAGCCCAAACTACCCACCGAGGTCAGCCCGGAAAAGCTGGTCGCCACCGATCCGGCACAGGCGATTGCCATCCTGCGGACCCGGCAGAAAAACCGTTTCTACACCGCGATCAACGAATCGCTCCAGCGCCAGCGGGAAAGTGAGAGCTTTCAAGCTAATAATCCGGGTGCATTCTCGGCTGGCCTCAGTACCATACCCCCGGCCCAGCGCGGCCAGCAGGAACGTGTGGCTGCGGCCAACCAGTTAGAATCGCGCTTGCGTGATCTGGACCAGCTTGCCGGTCAGGGCATCTTTGCCAGTTTGCTCAAATACGAAAGCAACCAGTTGGAAATTCTCGTTCAGCACGCCCTCCATCCCGTGCGCTGGGGAACCGTGCGGTTTACCGGCAGTCAAAACCTCACCGAGACGCAGAGTTTGATCAACGGCCTGTTCCCCACGGAACCGAACGCTATCGCCACCAACGACACATTGCTGGGTACCGCCATCGGTATGGTCTATCATCCGCTGGCCTGGCTGGTGAAAGGCACCGCGCCTGCGCAAGGGGAAATCTGGCCCGATGCGCATTGGACCGTACGCTGGGGTCTGCGCTTGGCTTATTGGGGCAGCTTGGGTTTGCTGCTGCTCGTATGGAGCGGTTTACTCATAGGCGGGGGCGCTTGGATCAGCCGCATGACGGCCTTGGAATTATCCGGCCAGACCGATACCCAATGGGAGACTGTGACCGGATTTGTGCGCACGCAGTGGCGGCGTTATGCCACCACCCTGGCGTTGGGACCCACGCTGGTACTGGTCTTGGCGGTGGCGGGCATGGGCTTGGGCCTACTGGGGGCCATCCCCTGGCTGGGGGCGATCGTCAGCCCGGTGCTGATGGTCATTACGCTGGCCTTGGGGCTGCTCATTGCCCTGATTACGATTGGTTATCTGGGCGCCGGCCACACGCTGCTGCCCGCCGTGAGTTATGACGATGCCGATGCCTTTGATGCCGTGACCCGCTGCGGCGCTTTCACTTTGCAACGTCCCTGGCGCACGCTGATCTATCTGGTGGTGAGTGCGGTTTATGGCTGCATCTGCCTGCTCGCGGTGACGGCTTTCTGGTGGCTGATTATGACCGTTACGCACAGTCTGCTGGGCGCGGGGATGAGCCTGTGGGGCAATCTGGCGGGAGACTATAACGGGGTGGACAAACTATCGGCCATCTGGCCCAAGCCGGAATTTGCCCAATTGGTTCCCGCGGTGAATTTTGGGGCCTTGAGCTGGTCGGAGTACATCGGTGCCTTGGGGATTATGCTGATCGCCTATACCCTGGCCACATTGCCGATGGCCTTTGCCCTGTCCTATTACCACACGGCCACCACGATCATCTACGGCCTGCTCCGGCAGGCCACCGACGGCTTCCCCCTGCATGAGGTGTATGTCCCCGCTGCGGTGATCACCCCGACGACTTCGGCTCCCGCGACCCCGGCCCCCGAGGCCGCGCCGGCGGAGCCGAACCCGGAAGAAACGCCTGCGTAAAGGCTTTCTCCGGCGTGAGTTCTGGCGAAAGCGTGATAATCGGCCGAAGTTAGGGGTAAATGGGCCCAAAAACCCACCGACAAGTCGTATTTTCGCCTTTGCGCACCTAGCATCGTGGCTTGGGTATCGGTTACAATTCAGGTTTGCTGGCTCCGGGGCCAAGGTGGCCTGCGGGGCGTTGTAGAAAGGATGCTTTTATGTCTGTTGCGGTATCGAACCGTGGCTATTTTTCGGATATTTATCTCAGCCTGAAATCCATCGCCATCGGCATGGGGATCACGCTGCGTTATGCCTTCACCAAGACGGTTACGGTCCAATACCCCAACCAGCGGATAGACCTGCACGCACGCTTCCGGGGCATCCACGAATTCGAAGCCGCCAAATGTATCGCCTGCGACATGTGTGCCAAAGCCTGTCCGGTGGATTGCATCTACATTGACTACACTGGCCGGGGTAAAAACGCCCAATTAACCCGCTTTGCGATTGATTACTCCAAGTGCATGTTCTGTGCCCTGTGTACCGAGCCGTGCCCGGTGGATTGCATCCACATGGGCAAATTGCATGACTTGTCGGGCTATACCCGTGATGACACGGTGGTGGAATTCCTGAAACTCGATCGGGAACAAAAGCTGCACACGCCCATTCCGCTCTGGATGCAAAAAGCCAAACTACCGCAGTGGGCCCAGGATGAAAAAGACCGGATCCTGCGGGGCGAACTCGCCACCGATGCGGCCGATATTCCCACTCCGGAGAACGCGAAACGCAAATGAGCGCCCTGACGTATCCAGCCTCGCCTGCCTCTGTCCCCGCAGCCCCAATGGATCGGCGGTGGGTGGGTACATGGATTTTCGCCGGCGGAGTCCTGATGCTGGCGGCACTATGGTTGTTGCCGGGGCCTGATGCCTTGCGGGTTGTACGCCCGAACTGGGGTATGCCCGCGCTGGTGTTGGCCTGGTATTGTCTGTGGATGCCGCTGGGGGCGACCGCACTGTGGGCCTTGGGACGCTGGGTACGGCCCCAATGTAAGAGTCTGCCCACGAAACTCGGTTGTATCTTGGTGACGCGGACCTTGGTTATTGTGCAGGCCGGCTTTGCCCTGATGGTGGCCTATGTGCTGATTAGCTGGGCCTATAACGTGGTTGATAACGTGGTTTCCGGTGTGCCCGTGGGCGAAGTGGAAATGCAGGCTCTGCTGCGGGAACGCCGGCAAAGCAAGCAGCCCATTGCCATCGCGGATAAATTTCAGGTATATGGCATTAGCCCGCAATACACCGCTTATCAGCAGTCCCTGCGTGATACTGCCGCCCGCAAAGGTGGCGACGCCGGTCAGGAAACGGCCTATCTGAACCGCCAGACGCGGGCCTTTACACCGCAGTGGGGTTTGATTGATTGGGGCCGGACGCTGGAGTTGTCTTTTCCCCGACAATTCGTAAACTTACGTCCAACCAGAGATTCGAAAAGGTAAGGTCATATGACGAACTTGGTAACCATGTTGGTTTTTACGCTGCTCGGTGTGGGCTTTGTGATCATGAATTTGGTCCTGAGCAAAATCATCCGGCCGGACATGAAGCTGCCGGAAAAGCTGATGCCCTATGAATGCGGTGAAGTCCCCATCGGCAGCAGTTGGGTGCAGTTCGATCTGCGCTTCTACATTGTGGCTCTGGTCTTTCTGGTGTTTGATGTGGAATTGGCCTTGTTCTATCCGTGGGCGACCGTGTATGCCCAGTATAAGTCCGCGGCCCTGATTGACATGCTGATTTTCGTCGCGGTGATTTTTGTCGGCTTTATGTATCTGTGGCGGTTTGGGTATTTGGAATGGGTGCGTTCGCACGTGACCACCGGGCTGCAAGCCGGTGGCGCCAATGCCGCCCGCACCGAGTCTCTGCGGCAGCAGGCCCGGCGCAGTTCGGAATTTTAACCTGGCCGACCGGAGGCTTCCGGTTGGCGGTATCGTGAAGGCGTTGCATTATGGCATGGATTGAAAATCGTTTCGAAGAAGGTCTGATCATCACCAGCGTGGACACCGCGCTGAACTGGGCCCGCCAGAATTCTATCTGGCCGGTCACGTTCGGGATTGCCTGTTGCGCCATCGAAATGATGGCCACTGGGGCCTCGCGTTATGATCTGGACCGGTTCGGCATGGGCGCGTTCCGCGCCACCCCTCGGCAGGCCGATCTGATGATCGTGGCCGGTACCGTAACCTATAAGATGGCCGAGCGCGTGCGCCGGCTTTACAATCAGATGCCCGAACCCAAGTATGTCATGGCCATGGGGGCCTGCACCATCGGCGGCGGGCCGTATTTCAAGTATGGCTATCATGTCGTCAAGGGTGTGGATATGGTCGTGCCGGTGGATGTGTATGTCCCCGGTTGTCCGCCGCGTCCGGAAGCCCTGATCGAAGGCCTGATGCGCCTGCAGGATAAGATCAAGAAACAGAAAATCGCCCGCAAAGTGCGCGGCGATGCGCTGGTTGGTGTCTGAGAACCATACGGTGTTCCAACTAAAACGGGATGTGCCCCATGACGCAAGCGCCCACGATCGAAGCGGATGTCGCGGCTTTTCGCCAGCAGTACCAGGCCATCGAAGCCCAGATCGGCGAAGTCATCGTCGGCCACCGCGAAGTGGTGGGCCAGACCGTGCTCTGCCTGCTGATCGGCGGCCATGCCCTGCTCGAAGGCGTGCCCGGACTGGGCAAGACCCTGCTGGTGCGGACCCTGGCGCAGGTCATGGACCTGCAATTCTCGCGTATCCAGTTCACCCCCGACCTGATGCCCGCGGATATCGTGGGCACCTCGATTGTGACCACCGATGACCGTGGCGGGCGCGTGTTCCAGTTCCAGCCCGGCCCGATTTTTGGCAATCTGATTCTGGCCGATGAAATCAACCGCGCCACGCCCAAGACCCAAAGCGCCCTGCTGGAAGCCATGGCCGAAGGCAGTGTGTCGGTGGCCCGCAAGACCCATAAAATGACCGACCCGTTCTTCGTGCTGGCCACGCAAAACCCGCTGGAAAATGAAGGCACCTACCCCTTGCCCGAAGCCCAGCTTGACCGTTTCGCCTTCAAAATCATGGTCAACAGCCCGGAATTGAATGATCTGGTGGAAATTCTGGATCGCACCACCGGCACCCATGTCCCCACGCCCCAGAAAATTGTGGACGGACCCCAGATCGAAGCGATGAAAAAACTGGTCCGGGCCGTGCCCGTGGCCAGCCATGTGAAAAATTATATTGGCCGACTGGTCTTGGGGACGCATCCCAGCACCGCACTGGCCCCGGAAGTAACCCGCAAATATATCCGCGTGGGCGCCAGTCCCCGTGCGGCCCAGGCCGTGATGCTGGCCGCCAAAGTCATGGCGCTGCGTGATGGCCGGGCCAATGTCAGTTTCGAAGATGTCCGCAGTGTACTCACCCCCGCGCTCCGGCACCGCATGATCTTGAATTTTGAAGGTCAGGCCGAAGGCGTGCAGGCCGATGCCATCGTCAAGCGGATTGTGGATGCGACCCCCGAAGTGGTGGCGGCCTAAACCGGCTCAGGCTTTGGGCTCGATGGCCCCGTATTTGCGCTGCCG
>JBAXGE010000098.1:0-8572 GCA_037139555.1 Phycisphaerae bacterium | reverse complement strand
CCGGGCTGCATGGCGTAGCGTTCGGCGAGGGTGACGTGGTTGGCGCCGGGCAGCAGGGAGACATCAATTTCGGCAAAGGCGGGGCCACCAATTTCGGCGGTGCCATCGAAATCATAACGCAGACGCACCTTGCCGAAGACGGTGCCATCGCCGGTGATGGTGGCTTTGAAGGTTTTAAGTTTGAGATTGGTTTTCCAGCCGGAGGTGCCGATGGGCTTGCCCTGAGGTAGGCGCAGGGAGAGGATGGGCCCGACGAGGGTAGTGGCTTCGGCGGGCAGGGTGACGACGAGGTTGCCGTTGTCAAGGGTAATTTGGTTGCCGGTCTGGGTGACTTTGACCTGCTTATCGGCGGATTTTCCCGGCGCGAGGGTTACTTGGTTTTCACCGGGGGTGAAGGTACCGACAATCCAGAGCCGGGGGGCCTCTGGGGTGGTTTCAAGCATGGTGGGGACGGGCTTGCCGTTGAGGGTGGCGATGAGGTTGGCGGTGGGCTTATCGGCGGGAACACTGACCACTTCGTTGTCGCGCGGGGTGCCGAAAGGATTGGTGAGGGTGTGGTTTTGGGCCGAGACGGCGCTGACGACGGCACAGGCGAGCAGGGCGGTAAGTGGATAACGCATAAACCGGGCTCCAGATGAGAAAATATACACATAACATCCGGCAGTGATGGACGGATGTCAATGAGTATAACGCGGGCGGGGGCAAATCATTACCAAGCAATGATTCCCCGCGTTATTTATAGATATTCACCGCGTTGGCAGTCGGTTGCCAACTAAAGCGGAAATCTCGGTCTGCGCGAACAGGTCAGTCGGCGGACTCTTCCGGTGGTCCGCCTGCGGAATCTTTCAAGCCAGAGAGGTCAATTTGGGCACCGGTTAATTCGCGGGACCAGAAGGCTTTGAAGGTCGGACGCAGTTCACCGCTTCGGATCCGGGTTTCGTTGCCGGCAAAATAATCGCGGTTGATCAGACGCTGGGGGGAGTCGAGCAGGAACCACTCGGACGGGACAGGATAGCTGGGCCAGTGGATGGCCAGCCCGCGGATGGCCAGATTTTCCACACGCTTGGCGATAATGGCTGCGCGGGCCCCACGGACATCGGCATTTTCCACCCCCGGCATCCAGGGGCCGCCGCTGCGCGGGGATTGCCCGATCGCGTAGGGATCATCCAGCAGGGCATAGCGGATGCGGATATCGCTCAGGGTGATGTCGCGCACGCGATGGGCTCCGCTGGCAACCACCAAGGCCCGGCCATCGGTGAGGATGTTGATGTTACTGAGGGTTACGGATTGCACCGTGCCGGCGCGGCGGGAACGGTTGTTGTCGCTGTTTTCCGGGGCATTATCAATGGCGACGATCTCGAAGGGGCGGTTGACCGGCCAGCCGCAGTTGGTGCTGCCGATGCAGTTGCTGATGGTGATGTCCTCGATGTCCGCACCGTTCTGACTGCGCAGATCGAACAGCCGCGAGCAGCGCGGGATGAGCAGGTTGGTGGCAGTCACCCGGCGGATGCGCGCGCCATCATCAAAGGTGTTGAAACGCAGGCCGACGCAACTGGTGCGGAGGATGCAGTTGGTGATGGCGATATCCGCGCACGGTCCGCCGTGGCGCGAGCCCATCAGCACGATGGCATCATCGCCGGTGGCAATGTCGCAGTCACTGATAGTGACGTCCCGGCAACTGCAGATATCAAACCCATCCGTGTTGGGGCCAAAGTAGGTGTTGCGCACGGTGACGCCGGTGATCCGGACCGATTCGCAGTCATGCAGGTGCAGTGTCCATCCGGCCGAATCGCGCAAGGTGAGGTTTTCGATACGAACCGTACGGCAATTATCCAGATGAACCATCGGGCTGGGGCGCTGGTTGGCGCGATGACGCCAAAATGCCCACTCGTGGGGCCGATCGGGGTACCAGAAGGCCGGGCCGTTGCCGGCAATGGTGCCGGGGCCGATGATGCCGATGCGTTCGGCATCCCGCGCCTGGATGAGATGCCAGGGCGTGATATCACCAAAATCAGTCTCCGAGCGCGACCAACCCCAGCCGGTCGGGTGGCGATAATCTTCCAACCGGGGCGAGCCGAGGATGACCGCGCCTTCTTCCAACACCAGCGTCACCCCGCTTTTGAGGATGAGGGTTCCGGTGAGAAAAATGCCGGTTGGGACAACGGTGCGCCCCCCATGGACCGCGGCCGCATCGATGGCGTTCTGGATGGCTTGAGTGTTAAGGGTGGTGCCATCGGCTACGGCGCCATATTGAAGAATGTTGAAATCGGCCACGTTGCTCTCCTTCACAGTTTGGGCGAAAACACTAAGGCTGCACCAAGTTGCGTAGCGTAGCCACACCGGACCGGATGCGTCAAGCGGTCTGGATGTGATAATGCTGCTAACCGCGTAAACCGATGACTTGCTGAGACGGTTGGAATCACCGTTGGTGTACGGGCGTAACATGCTATGGCATAGGGAGTTCCCCACCCTTACCGGGGCCACCGTCCGGGCCGATTGGTGGATGACTATGCTACGGGGTATGATACGGACAGGAGACCCATGTCATGATGTCACAGATATACCGCTACGGCTTCGGGTTGAGTTTGTTATTGTTGGGCGTCATGCCCGGCAGCGCGCAAACCGCCGCGCCCAAGGTGGGGACCCTATGGCAGTGTGATTTCAATAGTGGGGTGGCTCCATCCTGCAAATCCTTTGGGACCGGTGCGGTAACCCAGAGTTTGACCGCGGAGGGGACGATTGATGCCTATATGGGGGCCAAGAGCAGGTGCCTGACGCTGACGGCGGATTGGCGCTCGGTCCCTGTGGCGGCACAGGCGGGAGTTACGATCGGTCCGGTGGATGCGCCTAATCAGGAGGCGGATCTGGCGAAATTGACGCTTAGTTTTGACCTCCAATGCAACCTGCTGCGGCCGGTGCGGGTAACGTTGGCCTCGGTGGATAAAGGGGGCCAAGTTACCGGGACATTGACGGGCATGGTCTATCCGCCGGTGGCGGGGGCGTATTATCGCCAAAGTTTGGACCTGAGCACGATGACTGTTGGAGAGGGGAAATTTAATCCGCTGGCGGGGGCGGTGCAGTTGCGGCTGGAAGTGAATGATGCGGATGGCCGGTTGGATCGGGAGACCAAGCTGGTGCTGAACGTGGACAACGTCAGTTATACCGCACCGGCGTATTATGTCAGCGCGCAGGGCAGCGATAAGGCCACGGGACGCACTGCCCAGACGGCTTTGGCGACCATCCAGAAAGCGATTGATGTGGCCGGGCCGGGTGATGTGATAATGGTGATGGATGGTATGTATCAGAATACGTCCGCAGGGGGACTTGTCACTTTCGCCAAGTCCGGCACTCCTGCCCAGTGGATAGTGCTCCGCGCGTGTCCAGGGCATAAACCGAACTTGGTAAACAACGGCTGGAATGCGATCCTGATCAAGCCCGGCGGAGCGTATATCGAGGTGCGTGGCCTGACGATCCGGGGCAATCGTCCCCAGGGAACTCTGGAAGCGGCCACGGCGGATGGCTTGCTGAAAGAAAAAGATGGGAAGCCATATTCCGGCAATCCCGCGTTCAATGGCAATGGCGTGTCGGCGGATGGACGCAAGGCCGAACCGGCGGCGCGGCCACATCACCTGCGGATTATCGGTAATGAGGTGTATGACCATGCGGGCGGGGGGATTTCGGGGATTGACGCGGATTATATGACGATCGCGGGTAATCATGTTTATGACAATGCCCACTGGATGCGTTACGGCGGTAGTGGCATCAGTCTGCTGACCCAGCATAATTTTGATACGGTCACGGGGACCAAGACTTTTATTCTGGGCAACGTGGTGCGTAACAATCGCTGTTATGTGCCGTGGGCTAAGATCGGCAAGATCTCCGATGGCAACGGCATCATCATTGATACCAACATCCGCAAGGAAAATGCGGTGGAAACGTATCAGGGGCGTTTGTTGCTGGCCAATAATCTGTGTGTGGGTAATGGCGGTGGGGGGATTACCGTCACCACCAGCCGGGGGGTGGATATCGCCAACAACACCTTGTATCACAATGTGCAGAGTCCGGAACTAGCCAAAGCGGGATGGGGGGATTTGTTTGTGGGCGGGCCCAAGCCGGGGTCCAATGATGTTCGGATCTACAACAATATTATCTGGGCTGCGCCGGGGTGTGCCATTTTGGCCGCGCATACGACGACGGGGATGGTGGTGGGTAAAAATATCTGCTTTGGTGATGCCAAGGGGAAGACTAGCCGCGGGGATGCCGGTGATGAGGGGAATATCGTCGCGGACCCCCGGTTCAAGAATCCGGGCCTTGGACTGCAGGCGGATTTTCATCTCACCGCAGAGAGTCCCAATGTGGTGCCGGAGCAGACATCGCCGATATGTCCGCTGGTGGATTTGGAGGGGCGGGTGCGCGGTGATAAGCCGGGAGTTGGGGCATATGTGAAGTAGTGGTCATTGGGGGGATGCCGTGCCAGGCAGCGATGGCGCACTTCATTAGCGCGGGGGAAGTTTGTTTGCATATTTATTAGGCTGGCGTGTTTGGTGTGCGTATAATGTAGGCACCAAGTGACGTCGTGCGCAGTGATTGTTATGCATTATTCGCGGTGGCAAGTTTAGGTCACGGTAAGAATTTATGCAGTGAGCTTTACGATCTTGGGCCAATTAGGTAGTGTAATGCCTAGCAATTTACGCTAATTCACATTGGCGTAGATGCCTTATAAAATTTTATACGATGGGAGTATCCTTTGTCTGAAAGTTTGCACGGGTTTTGCACACCGTCTAATCAACTGGATTCATTGGCTGCCCAAGTTTCGGGCGAAGTGGCAGGCGCTAGCGTCGTGTCAGCAGTCCAACATGATGAATCCACAAGGCGGCGAAGCATGGAGCGCGCGGAGCTGGAATTACAGTTATTGTCCGAGATCAGCAAGTTTCTGGGTTCGACCCTGCAACTGCATTCCGTATTTGACCAGATTATGCGGGTGCTGGCCGAACGGCTGGGCATCTTGCGCGGTTCGATGGTGTTGCTGGATGAGCCTTCCGGCCGGCTGGTGACAGAGGCGGCTCTGGGGTTGTCGCCGGAGGAAATCGCGCGCGGGCGTTATGCATTGGGCGAGGGGATCACCGGGCAGGTCGCGGCGACGGGGCAGACCCATGTGGTGCCGGACATTGCGCGGGATGAACGGTTTTTGAATCGTACCGGGGCCCGGCAGATGGTGCCCGGCGTGACGATCTGTTTTGTGTGCGTGCCGATCAAGTTTGAAAACCGCTGCATCGGAGCGCTGTCCATAGACAAACCGTTTATTGATGAGGCCACACTGAAGGCCGACGCACGCTTGCTGGAAATTGTGGCGGCGTTTATCGGGCAGGCGATCAAGATCAGTGAAATTATCGCCGAGGAACGCGAAGCCTGGCAGGAAGAACGCCGGCAGATGTCGGATTCGCTGCGCGGGAAATACAAGTTCGATAATATCATCGGTTCGTCGCGGGCGATGCAGGAAGTGTTTGATACCATTGTGCAGGTGGCCAATTCCAAGGCCACCTGTTTGATTTTGGGCGAGACGGGCACGGGCAAGGAACTGATTGCCAAGGCGATTCACTTCAATTCCCCCCGGGCGGAAAAACCGTTTATCCGCGTGAATTGCGGCGCGTTGACTGGGACGCTGTTGGAATCGGAACTGTTCGGCCATGTGAAGGGCTCGTTCACCGGGGCGATCCGCGACAAGATGGGGCGTTTTGAGGCGGCCCATCAAGGCACGATTTTTTTGGATGAAATCGGCACGCTGGATTTGAGTTTGCAGGTGAAACTGCTGCGGGTGCTCCAGGAGCGGGAATTTGAACGCGTGGGCGACCACCGCACGGTGAAGGTGGATGTGCGGATTATTGCCGCGACCAATCTGGATTTGCAGGAAGAAGTCAGCAAGGGACGCTTCCGCGAGGATTTGTTCTATCGGCTGAATGTGGTGACGGTGTATCTGCCGCCGCTGCGCAGCCGGCGCGAGGATATTCCGCAGTTGATTGATTATTTCTTCGACCGGTTCAATACCGAAAACGGCAAGACACTGCGGAAGATGAGCAAGGATATGCTGACCATGCTGGTACGGTATCCGTGGCCGGGGAATGTGCGCGAACTGGAAAACTGCATGGAGCGCGCGGTGGTACTGAGCCGTGGGGATACGCTGGCGGAAGATTTGCTGCCCACCTCGATTCGGGCGTTTGCCCAGCAAAGCCGGGGAGTGGCGTCGAACGATTCGATTGATTCGCTGGCGCGGCGGTTAAGCGACATGGCGATCAATGAATTCGACATGCGCGAAGGGCAGATTTATGACATGGTGATCCGGCAGGTGGAAAAGGCGCTGATCGAAAAGGCGCTGCACCGCTGTGAGGGTGTGAAACTGAAAGCGGCGGATTATCTGGGTATCAATCGCAACACCCTCAATAAGAAGGTCAAGGATTTAAGTATTGAACACCGCGAAGACGGTGGCCATGGACCCGGTGCCGGTGAGTCCGGCCCAACCCACTGAGCCCGCTTGCCAACGGGGGGCAATTCCGGTATTATTTGGCTCGCTTGGCACCGATAGCTCAGTTGGTAGAGCAGCTGACTCTTAATCAGCGGGTCCTAGGTTCGAGTCCTAGTCGGTGCAGTTTCCTTTTAAAACACCACGGCACATTAGAAATGCGGTTGAACGGTTCGTTCAGACACGGCTAATGGGCGGTTAGTATCGCGCTAAGTCTATTACGACATAGGGGTTACAACTTATCATCCTGTCACTACTGTGGTACAAGTGGGGGCATGTTTGGGCATGATGCTCAAGTATCCGTTCACCCCTCAACGACAGGAGTCCGGCATGGTCGCCACCAGTACCGAGTTATTAGAGCAGGCCATTCACCAACACGCCCCATTATCGCGCAAGGGGCTTATGGAACGGTTGTTTACGGCGTGGTTTGGGGGCTGGGTTTATAACCAGATTTGGGAAGATCCGCGTGTGGATGCTCAGGCGTTGCAGATTGGGCCGGAAAGCCGGATTCTGACGATTTCCTCGGCGGGCTGCAATGTGCTCAATTATCTCATCCATAAGCCGGCCAAGATTGTGACGGTGGATTTGAACGCGGCGCACATGCACCTGACGCGGCTGAAGGTGGTGGCGGCGCAACAGTTGCCGGACTACGAGGCGTTTTTCAACTTCTTTGCCGTGGGCAGAGCCAAAACCAATTTGGGACTTTATCAACGATGTATCCGGCCCCATTTGCCGGAAGAAACCCGGAAGTTCTGGGACGGCGGTATGCCGGGGCGGCCACGGATTCATAGCTTTAAGAGTGGGTTGTACAATCAAGCCAAATTCGGTTTGCTGATGCGGGTGCTGCATGGTTGTGCCAAGGTGATCCGGCGTGATCCGGGGGCCTTGCTCAAGGCCCGCACACTGGAGGAACAAGAACAGATTTTCCACCAGCAGATTGAACCGCTGTTCGATAACCGGCTGGTACGGCTGGGGAGCCGGATACCGCTGGTGATGTATAGTCTGGGCATCCCGCCGCAACAGTTTGAACATGTGCGCAATGAGGGTAATGTCACAGATATGTACCTGCGCCGTTTGCGGCGCTTGGCGTGTGATTTTCCGGTGGGGGATAATTATTTTGCCTGGCAGGCGTTTGCACGGCACTATGATTTGAAGGACCGGCGGGCCTTGCCGGATTATCTGCAGGAAGAACATTATGCCACCGTGCGGGCGGGGGCGGAACGGGTGGAAACCCGGATGACCTCACTGACCCGGGCCTTGTATGAAGCCAAGCCGGGGAGTTTTAATGGTTTTGTATTTTTGGATGCGCAGGACTGGATGCAACCGAATCAGTTGGAAGAATTGTGGACGCTGGTGGCGCTCAAGGGGCAGTCAGGCAGCCGGATTATTTTCCGGACCGGGGCGGCGGCCTCGCCGATCGAAACGGCCCTGACCCCGGCGTTGCGGGCGCGGTTTACCTACCACGAAGCGTTGTCGCAGGAGTTGTATCAGCAAGATCGGTCCGCTATTTATGGTGGTTTCCATGTCTATACCTTGTCCTGAGTCGGCGGTGACGGCAGATGCCCGTCAGGCCATGGATCAGATCTATCGCAGACAACGGTACATTTATGATGCCACGCGCAAGTTTTTCCTGTTCGGCCGGGATACAGTGATCGCAAATTTGCAGGTTCGCTCCAACCATGCCGTGCTGGAAATGGGCTGTGGTACGGGACGTAATTTGATCATGGCCGCGCGGCGTTATCCGCAGGCATATTTTTATGGCTTGGATGCGGCGGGTGTGATGATTGAAACGGCCAGTCAGAAGGTGGCATGCGGGCGCTTGGAAGGGCGTATTCAGTTGCGGCAGGCACTGGCCCAGGATGTCCACTCCTTGGTCAAAGAGGGCTGGCCGGAGTCGTACGATGTGGTGTACTTCAGTTATGCGTTGTCCATGATTCCGCCGTGGGCGGAGGCGTTGGAGGCGGCGTGGGTGGTATTGAAGCCCGGGGGGACACTTTATATCGTGGACTTTTGGGATCAAGCCCGCTGGCCGGGGTGGTTTCGCCGGTTGCTCAA
>JBAXGE010000097.1:0-8594 GCA_037139555.1 Phycisphaerae bacterium | reverse complement strand
GGCGTCGGTCTCGGGCTGGGGCGGACGCAGCGCCAGGGCGGTGGTGGTGACCGCCGGGCTGGGGGTGGTAGTGACACTGACACTGGGCACGCTGGAGACACTGGGAACACTAGGAACTGGGGTGGGCAGGTGGACGCAGAACTCCTGATTGTGGGGGGAGACCTGGATACCACGGGCCGCGCGAAAAGCATTGTCCATAATGGACCTCCGAAAAAGAAGTTGGCCCAGCGTTGCAACGTGCAACGCCGGGCGAGGGGGGTGTCCCCGGAACATCCGGGGACAGAAAGAGACAAAAAAACTTGGATGGACTCAAACACCTACGACATAGGGTTGTCATAGGGGTGTGGTATGGGCGCCACTGGGCTGGTTGGGAATATGGGGGTGCGGCACTGGCCGGGTTTGGTCCATTTCGCACAAATCTCCCCCACATCCTTGGCAATAGTCCCCAAACAGGGTACCATTCAAATCGTTCGCACGAGCGTAGAATGCCCTGTGTGGAGGGCTATACGACCGCACGAAAATTCACTGCATCGGGGATAGGCAATCGGGAGGTTGCTTTTCGGGTGCAGAGGACGCAACTGGAACGGAAGCGCTGACACCCATGAGCACGCCGTATCACAGCCAGTATTATGCTCAGGCCCTGACCTTGCGGGGGGCGGCGGGTGATATTACCGCCTTGTCACGTTCGATTGCCAATGCCCGGGTGGATCTCAATCCCCACCAAATTGACGCCGCTTTGTTTGCCCTGCGCTCGCCCTTCACCAAGGGCGCCATACTGGCCGACGAAGTGGGCTTGGGTAAAACCGTCGAAGCCGGGATTGTATTGTCACAAAAATGGGCCGAACGCCGCCGACAGATTTTGATTGTGGTCCCGGCCATGTTACGCAAACAGTGGCAACAGGAACTGGCCGAAAAGTTTTTCCTACCTTCCGAGATTCTCGATTCCAAAATCTATAACCGTATGCAGCGGGAAGGTGCGGCCAATCCCTTCCGCCAGAAAGACAAACTGGTCATCTGTTCCTACAACTTTGTGGCCATGAAAGCGGCGGAAGTTGCCCAAGTTCCCTGGGATATGGTGGTGATTGACGAGGCCCACCGGCTGCGTAATGTGTGCCGTTCCCACTCCCGGCGGATGAATAATCCAGCCGCCCGCAAGTCCATGGCCCACCAGATCACCGATGCCGTGGCCAATGCGTCCAAGCTGCTGCTGACCGCCACGCCGATGCAGAATTCCCTGCTGGAACTGTACAGTCTGGTCAGTGTGATTGATCCGCATGCGTTCGGGGATGTGGAGTCGTTTCGCGAGCAATTCGTCAATCATACCGACGAGGATGTCCGTAACCAGCTTTTGAAACAGCGCCTCGCGCCGGTCTGCACCCGCACCCTGCGCAAACAGGTCACCGAATACATCCCCTTCACCAACCGTATTCCCATCACACAGGAGTTCCTGCCCTCGGCGGACGAACAGGCCCTGTACGACGAAATAACCCTCTATCTCCAGCGCTAAATCCTCTACGCCCTGCCCGCCAGCCAACGGCAGCTCATCACGATGGTACTGCGCAAGCTTTTGGCATCTTCCACGTTTGCCATTGCCCGGACCCTGCGCCGCCTGGTGGAACGGCTGGAGCATCTGCATGCGGAGCTGGAACTGTTGGACGATGAAGACCTGGAAGGGGTGGATGATCTGGCCGACGAATACGCCGAGGATGCCCCGGAAGATGCCGCGCCCCCGATAGACCCCGCCCTGCTGAAAGTCGAACTGGCCGACCTGCGCCGCTATGCGGATGCGGCCGCTCGGATTCAGGACAATGCCAAGGGGGGCAAGCTGCTGCCTGCCCTGAAAATCGCCTTTGCCAAAGCCGCCGATCTTGGCGCCGCCCGCAAGGCCGTGATCTTTACCGAATCGCGCCAGACCCAGTTATATCTCTATGAACTGCTGTCCCAGAATGGCTATGCGGGCCAGGTGGTCACTATCAACGGCACCAACGATCAGCCCCATCATGCGGCCATTTACGACCGTTGGATGGCCAAACATGCGGGCACCGACCGGATCACCGATTCCCGCTCCATTGATATGAAAGCGGCGCTCGTGGAGCATTTCCGCGACGACGCCACCATCCTGGTGGCCACCGAGGCCGCCGCCGAAGGGGTGAACCTGCAATTCTGCTCGTTGGTGGTCAATTTCGACCTGCCGTGGAACCCCCAGCGGATTGAACAGCGGATTGGTCGCTGTCACCGCTATGGCCAGAAACATGACGTGGTGGTGGTGAATTTTCTCAACAGCCGCAACGAAGCGGACAAACGGGTTTACGAACTACTCAGCGAGAAATTCCGTCTGTTTGACGGCGTGTTTGGCGCTTCCGATGAAGTTTTGGGCGTGCTGGAATCCGGGGTGGACATTGAACGGCGGATTGCCGAGGTGTACCAGACCTGCCGGACCAATGCCGAAATTCAAGCTGCCTTTGATGCCCTGCAGGCGGAACTGGATGCCAAAATCCGCTCCCGGCTGGCCGCCACCCGGCAGACCCTGCTGGAGCATTTTGATGAGGATGTCCGTTCGCGTCTGAAACTAAGCCAGGAAAAGACGCTGGAATGCCTGTCCCAGCGCGAACAACTGCTGCTGGCCCTGACCCGGATCGAACTGGCTGGCCAGGCGGAGTTTGACCCCCGGCAGCCGCGCTTCCTCTATACCGGCAGCGCTGCCGCCCCCGGCTGGTATAACCTGGACTGGAAAGCCGCCGATCACGCCGAGGAGCATTTTTACCGCCCCGACCATCCGCTGGCCCAACGGCTGATTGAACAGGCCCTGACGCGGCCCCTGCCGCCGACGGAACTGGTGCTGGATTACACCGGGCATCAATCGCGGATCAGTGTGCTGGAGCCGCTGGTGGGGCAGTCCGGTTGGCTGGAACTGGCCAAGCTGACCGTCAACGGGGTGGAAGTGGATGAATTTCTGGTTTTCAGTGCCCAGAGCGATCAGGCCGAGGTTCTGGATGAGGAAATATGCCGCAAGTTACTTACGCTGCCGGCCACGGTGGGGCCGACGGTCACCGGAACGCCGGCGCTGGAGCCCCTGCGGACCAGCGCGGTAAACGCCCGACTGGGGACGCTGGAAGCCCGCAATGCGCAGTATTTTGATGAAGAAGTGCTGAAGCTGGACCGCTGGAGCGAAGACCTAAAGCTCTCTTTGGAGCAGGAACTGAAGGAACTCGACAAGCTGGTACGCGAACTCCGCCGCAGCGCCGCCCTCGCGCAGGCCTTGCAGGATAAGCTGGCCCACCAGAAACAACTGCGCGATCTGGAACGCCGCCGGAATACCAAGCGCAAGGAATTGTTTGAGGCGCAGGACGCCATTGATTCGCAGCGTGAAGAGTTGATTGGCAAGATTGAGAAGCAATTGCAGCATACGAGTAGTATTCAAACCCTATTCACGATCCGATGGAGGCTGATGTGACCATCCGCCCGCTTGTGGAAAACCCTAACGGCCTGTATTTAATGATGATACGACTAAATTCAATTATGCCCAAGAATTGCTTGTCCGAGGCCCTACCTTGGGCTATACTACTAGTAACACACGCGCCGCGCCTCTCTCTTTCAAAGATGACGCGCATTACGGGCGCGTTTTTTTATTGCGCCGATAGCCATTGCCGCGCACCGGCGTTTCCGGGGGTGCTTAAATGACGGCTGTTCCTCCACCCCCACAACCCTTCAACAAACCTTGGTGCTCCTATCAGGATCAGGTGGCCCTACTGCAAAAGCGGGGTCTGATTGTTGCCGATCCCGTTGCCGCCGCCAATTTCCTGAGCCACCTCAATTATTATCGTTTCAGCGGCTACTGCCTCGCCTTCGAGCAGGCCCGTCATGTGTTTATCCCTAACACAACCTTCGCGCAGGTCCAAGTTGCTTACGAGTTCGACCGCGTGCTCCGCGACCTCGTGACCGAGGCCCTCGAACTGATTGAGTTGGACCTGCGCACCGCCATCGCCTACCACTTCGGGCGGCAGCACGGCCCCTTTGGGCATACCGACCACGCTAAGTTCTTTCACAGGTTCCATCATCAAGACTGGATGAACATACTCCACGCGGAGGCTAATCGTTCCAGAGAACCTTTCGTCACCCACTTCAAGAAAACCTACTGCGAGTTTCCCAACTTGCCCATCTGGATGGCTACCGAGGTCATGTCCTTCGGAGCGCTGTCGCGCATGTTCGAGGGCATGCCGCGCTGTGACCAGAAAGTGGTGGCCGCGCGGTACGGACTCCAGCCCGCCAACCTCGCCTCCTGGATGCACCATCTGGTTTACGTTCGCAACCTCTGCGCGCATCACTCCCGCGTGTGGGACCGTATCTGGTCCATCAAGCCCGAACTGCCTGCCAGCAAAGCGTGGCAACCGCCGCTGCTGCCCAGCAACAACCGCCTCTTTGCCACGCTCCTGATCCTCTGTAAACTGCTGCGGAAATGCCCAACCATGACGACATACACCAACCAGTGGCGCCAGCGTATCCACGATCATCTCGACCACCCGCCCACTGCCCCCAATCCCCAAGCGCTCATGGATTTAACCCCCAATTGGAAGAACCATTCCTGTTGGACTTGAACGGATGTACGCACATGACCGAACGTAATACGAAACTGGAACTGACTTGGAGCGGCAAGAAAAATTGGCCGAAGCTGGAACTGTATAACTTGGTTGCACGCCAATACAAGGAGTTGATCGGTACGCAATTGGAGAATGTAGGTATTATCGTGCCGATTATGTATGCGAATCAATGGAACATGCCGTGATATGTTGTACGAGCCGCGCATTTACGCGAACACACATTATTGAACAGGAGGTTACATAATGGCCCTGATTGTACTTGGTGCAGGAGCTACGCGTGGGGCCTCGTTCATCAACGGAGGCAACGACCAGCCAATCTGCGTACCGCCGTTGGACGGTGACTTCTTCACCCAGCTTCAGCGTGTCGCCAACCCAAAACACAAAGACACCATTGATGGTGTGCTGGAGGACGTTGTGGAGCTATTTGGCCACAATTTCCGCGTGACATTAGAAATCATGTTCACCACCATCGAACACACGCTTCGTGTGGTCAACGCGACCAAAGGAACCGCCGGGTGGAAACCCAAGGAATTGGAGCAAAAGCGCGTGCGCGTGAAACAAGCCATCGCAGCCGTGCTGGAGGAGTCGCTGACCATTAGCGCCAACGCGGACAAAAAGCAGGGCCGCGAGCATCGAGAGTGCGATAACCATAAGGCGCTTGTTGAGAAACTGACGATTGACGACTCAATCATCTCATTCAACTATGACTGTTTAATCGATCACATGCTCAAGTCGTACGGTACAGACAAGTGGAATGCACGCTACGGCTACCGTTTACCAATGCCCAAAGGAAAGGGCAGCCTTATCACTGGAGAGGAATTCTGGACCCCTGCCAACAATGCCGATCCCACCAGAAATAACTCCCTGCGGCTCTTAAAATTGCACGGGTCCATTCACTTCTTGGCCGGGCCTAAAGGGCGATTCTCGCTCAAGGAACGCCCATACACTCGGCAGAAAGGGAATCTCCGATTCGAGATTATTCCCCCCGAATGGAATAAGCACTTTGATGAGGGCGTGTTCCGTAAGCTGTGGGGAATCGCCCGCGATGAAATCCACGGGGCGACGACAATTGTCGTCATCGGCTATTCTTTCCCGCCGACAGACCTGCATACATCCGCCCTATTCCGGGTAAGTGTGAAGCCTAATAAGCTTAAGCGACTGGTCATCGTCAACCCTGACCCGGAAGCGAGACGACGGACAAGGGATGTACTGCTACGTGGCTTTGCGCCCGACACGCGTGTGCTGGTATTTGACCGGCTTAGTGACTTTGCAAAGGTAGATCGGAAGTTGTGGGACGCATAAAGTAACATGTTGTGCAGGCATTCGTTTAGAGTCGTAGGAATTGAATCAACAGAAAAGATAACACAGTATGGCGAAAAGCAATACACGTTTGGAACTGACCTGGATCGGCAAGGAAAATCGGCCGAAGCTGGAGCCGCGTATCTTGGTTGAGGATGCGGGTAAGTCGTACCACGCCCTGCGACGGGTGGGTGCGAATGATCTGTTCGATAACCGGCTGATATTCGGTGACAACCTCTTGGCCTTAAAAGCCCTTGAGCAGGAATTCACTGGCAAGATTAAGTGCATTTACATTGACCCGCCGTATAACACTGGTTCGGCCTTCACGCATTATGATGATGGCATTGAGCACTCCCTCTGGCTGTCATTGATGCGCGATCGGCTGGAAATTATGCGGCGACTACTATCCGAAGACGGGTCGATCTGGGTGAACTTGGACGACAATGAGGGGCATTACTGTAAGGTGTTGATGGATGAATTGTTTGGACGTGAAAACTTCCGCGCTTTCATTACCTGGCAGAGAAAGTACAGTGTTAGCAACAATTTCAAAGGCATCGCGACTATCTGTGATTATCTGTTGGTCTACGGACGAGGTCCGGCATTTCAGAACAATCTTCTTCCGCGAAGCCAAGAGGCGGAGGACCGCTACTCGAATCCTGATAACGACCCTCGCGGCCCATGGAAAGCAGTGGACTACTTGAATCAGGCGACGCCCGCGCAGCGTCAAAATTTGTGCTATGACATCCGTAATCCGAATAATGGCGTTATAGTAAAGAATTCAAAAAAAGCATGGAAATATGACCCCGAGACACATGCGATACACGTCTCCGAAAATAGACTGTGGTGGGGGCGTGATGGCAAGAACACAGTACCCGCGTTGAAGTTGTTCCTTTCCGAAGTACGCGACGGCATGACACCACACAACTGGTGGGCGCATGAAGAAGTTGGGCACACGGACGAAGCAAAGAAGGAGCAGATGGCATTAAATAATGAGGATCCGTTCGCTACACCTAAGCCGGAACGACTTATCAAACGTGTTCTCGAAATAGCAACCAAGCCCGGCGATATAGTCCTCGATTCCTTCGCCGGTTCCGGCACCACGGGTGCCGTAGCCCACAAGATGGGCCGGCGTTGGATCATGGTCGAACTGGGCGAGCATTGCCATACGCACATCATCCCCCGCATGCAGAAGGTAATTGACGGCCAAGACCCCGGCGGGATTACCGAGGCCGCAGGCTGGCAGGGCGGCGGGGGGTTCCGCTATTACAAACTCGGACCTTCGCTGATTGTGCAGGATGCCTGGGGCAATGCGATTATCAATCCCGAGTTTAACCCCGCCATGCTGACCGAGGCGGTCTGCAAACTGGAAGGTTTTACCTTTGCCCCGGACCCCGACGTTTACTGGCGGCACGGTCACAGCAGCGAACGCGATTACATCTATATCACCACCCAGACCTTGAACCCCGCCCAGTTACAGGCGCTGGCCGAGGGGGTGGGCGCCAACCAGAGCCTGCTGGTGTGCTGTAGCGCTTTTAAGGGGAATCCGGCCAATTACGCCAACCTGACGGTGAAAAAGATTCCCAAGGCAGTACTGAAAAAGTGCGAATGGGGCCATGACGACTATTCGCTGGAGATCAATAACCTCCCCGCCGCCCCGCCGGTCGCGGTGGAACCGCCGGGTGCAGGCGTGCCCGCCAGCCCGCCAGCACGGAAGTATGGCAAGGGGAAAGACACAGGCCCGGCATTGTTTGACTTGGGCGCAAGCAGCGCGAAGGGAGCCAAGTAATCATGGCGATACAACATATCAATGCGATCAGCAACCGACTCAGCCTGCGGCCACCCCAGCGGGAATCGCTGGAGATTCTGGCCCGGGTGTGTGAAATTGTCGAACTGGCCAAGCAGGCCGACCCGGTCGCGGCCATACAGGCGATCCGGAGCGAGTTTCCGACGGTGCAGGATTTTGAACGGGAGTTTCCATCGCTATGCTTTGCCCTGGCCACGGGCGTGGGTAAGACGCGGCTCATGGGGGCGTTTATTGCCTATCTGTACCAGTCCGAGGGGATACAGAATTTCTTTGTGCTGGCCCCCAACCTGACGATTTATAACAAATTGATCGCCGACTTCACGCCCTATACCCCGAAATACGTATTCAAGGGGATCAGTGAGTTTACGACAACTCCGCCGGAGATCATCACGGGGGACAACTATGAATCCGGGATCGGTGTTCGCCGCAAACGATTGTTTGAGCATGGGGTTTATATCAATATCTTCAATATTTCCAAGATCAACAGCGAAGTGCGCGGCGGCAGCGCGCCGCGGATCAAACGGTTGAGCGAGTATATCGGCCAGAGCTATTTTGATTATCTGGCGGGTCTGGAAGACCTGGTGATGCTGATGGACGAGAGTCATCGCTACCGGGCCTCGGCAGGCGTACGGGCCATCAATGAACTCAAGCCGATCCTGGGCCTGGAACTGACCGCCACGCCGCAGGTGGAAGCGGGGGGCCGGGCGGTGCCCTTTAAGAATGTGATATACAGCTATCCCCTGTCGGCGGCAATGCGGGATGGGTTTGTCAAAGAACCCGCCGTGGCCACGCGGGAAAACTTTGACGCCAGTAGCATCAGCGCCGAGGGATTGGAGCAGATCAAGCTGGAGGATGGCGTACGGATTCACGAAAATACCAAGGTGGAATTGGAG
>JBAXGE010000096.1:0-8791 GCA_037139555.1 Phycisphaerae bacterium | reverse complement strand
CCCGATGATTAACCCCGATACGGAGCAGGTGTACTGCGGCACGTCGTTTGACGCGCAAATGTTTCTGTTACAAGCTCTTCTGGATGCATCGGTACCATGATCATCACGAGCAAAAGTCGCATTTCGTTTACATGGATTGTCCTGGCCGCCCTGCCCTGGGTGGCGATGATCTTCAAAGACAAGGTCATGGGCATCGCATTCACGCTGTCCATGCGGAAGTTTGTCGAAAATCCCGCCGCCCTGACCTTTCTGTTGACGGTCCCCGCGTACATATCCTGGGTCATTCCACCGGTGGTCAACTTTTTGGCCGACCGCATCTGGACCCGCATTGGCCGGCGCAAACCCTTTATTATCTGCTCGTGGATCGGCACGATTACCAGCATCACACTGATGCCTCTGGCACCGGATTTTGGCTGGTTGCTGGCGGCCTACATCGCCTTCAGTATCTTCAACGATATGGGCGGTCCGGTCGAAAGCCTGAAGATGGAAATCGTCCCCCCCGCGCAGCGCGGCACCAGTCAGGCCGTGCTGTCTTGGATTGCCCAGGTGGCCGTGCTGGTCTTCTGGGTGGTGGCGATTGGCCGTTATAACGAAATGTCTCTGATGTTCGGCGTACCGGTCTCCGGCGAACAAGGGCTATTCTGGTGTGTGACCGTGGGCATGATCGTCATGCTGCTGTTCCTGACGCTGGGGATCAAAGAAACCAATCCCCACAGTAGCCTGCTGGGCCAGAAGTTCAGCTTCCGCAACATTTTTGGCGGCCTCTTGAGCAAACACCTCTGGCCGGTCTACATCCTGATTTTCTCGGTGGGTATTCTGGGTACGGGGTTGGGTGCGTTTAACGTGCTGCTAACCACGGAACAATGGGGCTATACCAACCAGGACCTGGGCACCAATATCGCCGTGGGCGGGATTATCAACTTGTTTTTGATTCCGATTCTGGGGCTGCTGGCCAACAAAGTTGGCCGGGGCCATGTCTATGTCGGGCTGGTCATTGCCGGCATCACCGTTACGTTCAGCATGTTCCTGTATTACAACTTTGTACTCTTTGATGCCCGACCCACGCTCATTGAAATGATCGTATTCGGCGAAATGGCCTCGGTGATCGGCATTCTGACGGGTATGTCCTTGACGCCGTTCCAATACGATTTCATCCCGCGCAATGAGTTGGGCACTTTTGCCGCCGGCTCCAGTGTGGTGGGGCGTGTGACCGGGATTATCACCACCACGCTGATGGGGCTGTTCGTCTGGGGTTATGCCACTTTGTTTCTGGGACCTCCAGGGGAAATGGCCCGGGTTACCCTGCGCGACGATACCCCCCAAGCCCAGGTACAAAAGTTGCTCAACCGTGTCCCCTGGACCAATCCCGACGATGGGGCCCCCCTGCCCGCGCCCAAACTAACCGCGCAGGCTTGGTACGCCACCGGGGCCAAGCTGGATCACGGCCGCGGGTTTGAAATTCGTCTGGCCGATGAAGACAGCCGGATTTTGCGCGATCAGCGTGACCGTCTGGAAGATGAACGTGGTCGCTACCGCACCCGACGCGGCTACGCCAGCACCCGTTGGCAGAGCCTGACCAAACAAAAGCTGCCCACCCCGGCCAACACACAACCGGCCACCGCCAGCACGCAAACCGCCACGACCAACGCCGTCCAACCCGCGATAGCCGATATCCCCCAGTACGTGAACACTTTACTGGACGAAGCGGCGGCCACCACGAAAGCCCTGCGGGCCGCACGCCCGACCAACGACCCCGCCACCAAGCTCCTGGTGGATATTGAGGCCGAACGTGCGGGCGAAGATACGCTGGCCGCCGGAGTGAAACGTCTGGAGGCCATTCTGGAGGCCCGGGCCGCGGACTTCAGCCAACAAGTACAAAACCACCTTGGGGCCAGTCTGTTGCGTGATGGCGACCAAGTACTGGGTACCGAGACCACTCCTGCACTCATCGCCACCTTCCCCCTGCGGAGCCGGCCAGAAGGCAACACCATCGAAGCCACCTTGGACAAGTTGCACAAAGCTGATGCGGCCATTGTGGATTTGCGGGTAGTCACCAAGGACAAAGGTTTTGAACTGACCATCAGTGCCCGGGCCATATCCGCCGAAGCCGCGGGCATGCCGGAACGCCTGATTAAGGCGCTGACAAAATCCGCCCCGGCAGATTTGCAGGCCGTAATGAATTGGCCACCGGCGAATCCCACGGTGGTGACCGCGCAGGCAGTCCAACTCGACCTGCGGATTATTGAAGACCCGCTGGACCGGCATCCCTCCCCCATCTCGCGGGTGGTGAATAATATCGGTTCGATGTTTGCCGAACAGCCCACCCCGGAACGCCGGCTGTACGCCTTGGGTCGCAATATTCGCCGTGCCGACTTCATTGAACATGCCCAGGCCCAACTGGTCCCCGGCGATGACAATGCGGTGCGTTTGGTGGCGATTGTGACCCCCAATGCGGTGGACAACAAAATCGAACTTCCGCCCGAAGCGGTGACCAAACGCCTGACCGAATTGGTCGGCGCCAAGGATGCCGTAGTGGCGGGCAAGCTGTACGCACTGGCGGTACCTGCTGCCAAGGAACAACGTATGACCGTGGCCCGTCCGGTGTTGCTGGCGGCATATGCCAAGCAACAATATGATTACCTGGCAGGCTATATTGCCGTGTTCGTGATGCAGCTAATTGGTCTGGGTATAACCTTTTTCTTCCTGTACATGGTTCGCACCGGCCGCATTCGCCGACGCGGGGCCGAGGAAGCGGAGGCGATTAAATAATGAGTACCAATCCTACTACCGTCCCGTCCCCACCCGTGCTGCCCCGGCATGAACTCTATGTGCCCGGTTATGCCCTGCCCAAATTGGGCATGGCGTTGCTGGGGCTGGTTATCCTCGGATCATCGCTGGAAAAACTGGGGCCACTGGCCATGCTGGCTGCCACCGGTGGCAGCACCCGCGCCGAAGCAGTCCGGATTATCCGTACCGATGCGGCCGGTCAGGAAACTATCTACACCACCGATGCGGAAGTTTTAACCGCGACCAAGAGTGTGGAAGAATCCCGCGACCGCGAGTCGGTATTCTGGCTGGAATACCGCTTCACTACCGCCGATATGCAGGCAGTCGAAACCCGTGCCCCCTTCGGCCAGATGGTTAAACCCCTGCAACCTCTGCGCGACAGCGATGGGCTGCCCTCAACCATCAAAGTGTGGTACGACGTGAGTAATCCCAAGTACATCGCCCTACCGGGCCTATTCGGCACCTGGTTCATGCCCGGCATGCTCGCCCTCTTTGGCGGCATGGGCACCTTCATGGGCTTTATGCTGCTATGGTACGCCAAAAAACCCATCGAAATGCCCGACCTGAGCCGCTCCCACGGCGAACAGGACGCGGGTAAAGCGAAGGCGTGAGAACAAAACAACATTTCCCCGATACACGGCGCGCAAAGCATGGCTCAGCGCGCCGTTTTTTTGTCCACAACGGCGCGCAACAACAAACCAGAAATTTGAATGGAATATTTCGCTGGCGAGGGGGACTGCGCTCGGCAGGAGTCGAACCTGCAACCTTCGGTTCCGTAGACCGACGCTCTATCCAATTGAGCTACGGGCGCTTCATCAGGTGAGGCTTGAGGCCGCACATGAAGGGGTTATTATGCCGTATCTGGGCTGCGGATGCAAGCCCGGAGGCGGTGGAGTATATCTGGCCAGCTTGGGCTGTTAAACCTGCAATTCGGCCAGGTTTTTCGTAATCGCTGCCAGTTCGGTTTCATGCTGGGCCAATTGCGTACGCATGCCGTCTACCACTTTGGCCGGGGCCTTGCTGGTAAAGGCTTCGTTGGCCAGTTTGGTCTGATTGCTGGCAATGAACTTCTGCAATTCCGCCTGCCGGGCGGTGAGTTTCTGGGTCTCTGCGGCCCGGTCAATCACCCCAGATATATATAATTGATAGCCTATTAGTGTTGAGACCGCTGCATTGACCGGTTTTGGCATATTTATGCCAGTAATAATGTTAGGCGTCGAACTTGACGACGATATTATTGCTTTCCCCGCTTCAATTTTGGTTAAATAATCCGCATTTTCAGCACTTATCACCAAATCTTTACCCTTGGCAGTCGGATAACGGTTGTGCAATTCTCGTACGGAAGTTGTGACTGTTTGTTGAAGTGCAAAATCCTTTTCTAGTTCTATGTCTATCATTTTGTGATCTGTCACAGGCCACGCAGCGAGGATCAGGGGGCTGGTCCGGTTGGGCAGCTTGCTCCAGATTTCCTCGGTCACAAACGGCATCATGGGATGCAGCAATTTCAATGCGGTTTCCAGACACACCGCCAGCACGGCCTGCACGGTGGCATCGCCCGCACGCATGCGGGCTTTGGCGATTTCCAGATACCAATCGCACAAGTCGCTCCAGAAGAACTGATACACCGCCGACGCGTAATCGGCGAAGTGGAACTGGGTGATCGCCGTCTGGGTGGCCGCGGCGGTGCGGTTGAGCCGGCTGAGAATCCAGCGGTCTTCCAGCGGTAATTGCGCCGGCAGCGGCTGGGTGGGGAATTCCACATTGGTCAGAATGAATCGGGCAGCGTTCCAAATCTTGTTGGCAAAGTTGCGGCCGATATCAAACTTGGGCGAGGTATTGCGCCCGGTCTTGGCGTCCTTGACCACAGGCATGCGGATATCCTGCGTCTCGGTGGCCATGCTGGCCAGCGTGAAGCGCAGCGCATCGGCGCCGTGCGAGGCGATAATATCCACAGGGTCCACCCCGTTGCCCTTGGACTTGGACATGGTGCGGCCTTCGCCGTCCTGAATGACCGGGTGGATATACACATCGCGGAAGGGCACATCGCCGTGGCAATACAGCCCGAACATCACCATGCGTGCCACCCAGAGCGTGAGAATATCCCGCGCGGTGGAGAGCACCGAAGTCGGATAGTAATACGACAGCAACTGGTCTTCGGGCTTATCACTTGTCCCGGTGGCGGGCCAGCCCAGCGTGCTGATCGGCCAGAGGGCGGACGAGAACCAGGTATCCAGCACATCGGGGTCCTGCACGAAACCGTGCGCTTCCAGCGTGGCGGCCTGCGTCTGATCGCGCAGACACGCGTACACATACACATGACCATCTTCGGGCTTGACCACTTGGAACGTGCAGCCGGGAACGGTCTTGAGGAAATCCTTGGGACAGCTATATCCCTGCACGCAGGGGCGCTCATCAGGGGCGAAGTGGCGGGTCCACACGGGAATCCGGTGCCCCCACCATAACTGTCGGCTGATGCACCAGTCGCGCTTTTGTCCCAGCCAATCCAGATAACCCTTGGCATAGCGTTCAGGGGTAATCTTCACGCGACCGTCGGCGACGGCGTCCATCGCGGCCTGCGCCAGGCCGGGTTTGGTGGTGCCATTGGCCAGCTTGATACCGGTATCCAAATCCCCCATGCGCACAAACCACTGATCGCTCAGGTACGGCTCGATGGGCGTCTTGCTGCGATCGCTGTGGCCCACTTCATGTTCGTGCACTTTGATTTCCACAATCAGGCCCAGAGCTTCCAGATCGGCCAGCACCTGTTTCCGCGCCGCGGTGGCAAAGCGCAGGCCCACATAGCTGTAAGACTTGCCCTGAAATTCGCCTGCGCCGTGGTCATTCACTTTGCCATCGGCGGTCAGCAGGTTGATCAATTCCAATTTGTGCCGTTGGCCGGTGGCGTAGTCATTGGGATCATGCGCAGGGGTCACCTTGACCACGCCGGTGCCGAACTTGGGGTCTACGAGCAGGCCATCGGCGATGATGGGGATGCGGCGTCCCACCAGCGGAATAATCACATGCTGGCCGATGAGGTGCTTATAACGCGGGTCTTCCGGATGCACGGCCACGGCGGTATCGCCCAGCATGGTCTCGGGCCGGGTGGTGGCCACCACCAGATATTCGCCCGGTTGCCCGTCCACAGGGTATTTGATGCTGGTCATCTGACCTTTGACGGTTTCGTGGTAGATTTCATCGTCGGCCACGGCGGTTTGCAGGTGGGTATCCCAATTCACCAGACGCTTGCCCCGGAAAATCAGCCCGTCGGCGAACATCTTGAAGAAGGCCTCACGCACGGCCTTGGCGCAGGTTTCATCCAGTGTGAAGCGCGTGCGGTTCCAGTCGCAGGAGGCCCCCAGCGCGGCCAACTGGGTCAGAATGCGGGTGCCGTACTGCTGCTTCCATTCCCAGATCCGCCGCACCAATTCATCGCGGCCCAGATCGTGGCGGGTCTTTTTTTCGGTTTCGAAAATCGTCTTTTCCACGATGGCCTGCGTGGCGATGCCCGCGTGGTCAATGCCGGGCATCCACAGGGTGTTATCGCCGCGCATGCGGTGATAGCGGGTCAGAATATCCTGCACGGTGCTGTTGATGGCATGCCCCAGATGCAGCGCCCCGGTCACGTTGGGCGGGGGAATCACCACCGAAAAATGCTCCGCGCGCGCATCGGGCGCGGCGGCGAAGCATTGCTGCTCCTGCCAGCGGGCATAAATATTGGTTTCCACAGCTTTGGGGTCATACTGGGCGGATAAATCAATCTTCACGGGTGATTCCTCTTTGCGGTAGCTTCTTCATCATGGATCAACTGGTATTCCAACGCATCCACCAAAGCCAGCCAACTGGCTTCGATGATATTTTCCGACACCCCCACCGTGCTGAACGTGCCCTGCGGGCCACGCCAGGCAATAATCACGCGCACCTTCGCGGCGGTCTCCGCGACGCCATCCACCACACGGACTTTATAGTCCAGCAGATGCAGCTTGCCGATGGCCGGATAGCGGGCCAACAGCGCCTTGCGCAAGGCTCCATCCAAGGCATTCACCGGGCCATCGCCCTCGGCGGACGCATGCATCGGCTGGCCGTCAATCATCAGCGTCAGCGCCGCATGGGTCACCGGCCCGTGGTTCTGGGTCCGGGTGACGTTACAGTGGTAATATTCCAACTGGAAGTATTGCTTGTACCGCCCCAGCTCGCGCCGCAGCAGCAATTCAAATGACGCCTCGGCGGCTTCGAACTGATACCCCTGGCTTTCCAGCGTGGTCACCCGTTCCAGCACGCGGCGTTGCAGCGCCTTGTCGTGCGAAATATCAAATTTTTTGCCGGCCTTGGCGGTGATGTTGGAGATGCCGGACAATTCGCTGACCAGCACCCGCCGGGAGTTACCCACCACTTCGGGGTCCACATGTTCGTAGCTGCGGGCCAGTTTATTGACCGCGTGCACATGCATGCCGCCCTTATGGGCAAAGGCGCTCAGCCCCACATAGGGTTGATTGCCGGCCGGGGGCAGATTGGCGATTTCCCAGATAAACCGGCTGACTTCGGTCAACTGCTGCAGGGACTCGGGCCGCAGGCATTGGTACTGATATTTCAACTGCAGATTGGCGATCACCGTCGTCAGGTCCACATTGCCGCAACGCTCGCCGATGCCGTTCATGGTGCCCTGCACCTGCGTGGCCCCGGCGGTCACCGCCGTCAGCGCATTGGCCACGGCCAGACCGCTGTCGTTATGAGGATGGATACCCAAGGGGGTTTTGATGGTTTGGCGCAGCGCAGTGACGTATTCGGTCACCCGCGCGGGCAGGCTGCCGCCGTTGGTATCGCACAGACACAGACACACCGCCCCGGCATCGACGGCGGCCAGCAGGGTTTTGAGCGCATAAGCCGGATTGGCCGCGTAGCCGTCGAAGAAGTGTTCGGCATCGTAGATCACTTTGCGGCCCTGGGCGGTGAGCCACTGGACAGAATCGGAGATCATGGCCAGATTTTCTTCCAGCGTCACGCCCAGCACTTCGGTGACGTGTAAATCCCAGGTCTTGCCCACCACGGTGACATATTCGGTTTCCGCGTCGCGCAGGGCCTGCATGCCGGTATCTTCGCCGGCGGAGATGCCCTTGCGGCGGGTCATGCCAAAGGCCACCAGCTTGGCGTGGTGGAGGTGTAACGTGCGGGCTTCGGCAAAGAACGCGGCGTCCTTGGGATTGCTCAGGGGGTAGCCCCCCTCGATGAAATCCACGCCCAGTTCATCCAGCCGCTGGGTGATGAGCAGTTTATCCTGTACCGAGAGCGACACGCCTTCGCCCTGCGTGCCGTCCCTCAGGGTGGTGTCATAGATTGCCACATGGGGCATGGGAATATCCTTCAATAAAAACGCCCTGCTCAGCGGCAGGGCGTCATAATCTCACATTGGAACAACGCCCTTAAGCAAACCAACCAACCCGGGTAACCATAATAACCGCGCGGACGACTGCCGCCCCGGCGTTGGCCGGTACTACCCGCAAGGGAGTTTTCAGCGTCAGAACTGTCCGCACATATCACCTCAAAAGCGAAAAACAATCAGTCTTGTTATTATCCCCCATCCCTTGCCGTGGGTCAAACGGATGCAAAGACAGGGACTGCTTTCGGCACTGCGCGCAGGCAAGGCAAGTGACTTTCCAACGTATAGCTGGACACGAAGAATCGTGACCAAACGGTCTCGTAAAGGCGATTATAAATACGTAAGCCCCTATTGTTATCCCTAAACTTCAGGCAATGTTTATGCGGTATTCACCCGCGCGGGCGCTTGTGTCACTTACCCGTGGGCCGTATGATCATATTTTTATGGTCGTTTGGAGTTCAGGAAGTCTATGCAAGTGATGAATTCGCCGTCACTTACCCGCAGCGAGGCCAAAACCATGCCCCCCCGGCAGATTGCGGTCCTTGGTTCTACGGGTTCAATTGGCACCAATACTATTGATGTCGTCCAGAATCTGGGCCCCAACTATCGCATCACCGCGCTGGCCGCGGC
>JBAXGE010000095.1:0-8989 GCA_037139555.1 Phycisphaerae bacterium | reverse complement strand
CGCCACCCGGATGGTGCTGCGGCATGTGCGCGTGCCGCGCGTGTCCGAGGCGGAAGTCCCGCGCGTGGTGATGCAGGAATTACAGGGCAAATTGCCCTTTGATGTGACCACGGCGGTGATCCGTCATGTGGTGGTTTCCGATATTTATCAGGGTCAGGATGCCAAGCAGGAAGTGATTGCCATGGTGACCAGCCGCGAAAGCGTGGAGCGGCACCTGGGCATTTTTGACCGGGCCAAGCTGGAATTGGCCGGGATTCACGTCGAGCAGGCGGCGCTGGTCGAGGCGTTCAGTTATATGTTTGCCTCGGGCAGCGGCCAGCAGGCCAATATGTTCATTGATATCGGGGCGTCGTCCACGCATGTGGTGATGGCCCACGGGCGCAAGATGGTCTTCACGCGTTATATTCCCATCGGGGGCGAGATAATGAACCGCCGGGTGAGTCAGGCCATGAAGTGGCCGCCCGACAAGACCCGACTTATGCGGATGCGTATGGAACAGCAGATTTTCCGGCAGCGGCGCAAGGCGGCCAGTCAGGCCGGGGCGACCTTGGCGGAATATGATCCCGAGGGTTGGGAATCCGAGGATTACGTGCCGATGGATGTGGCTTTGGAGGCCACGATTCAGGAATCGCTGCTGGAGCCCACAGAGCAACTAGCCAAAGAACTGGAAGCCTGTGTCCGCTATTACGAAAGTATTTTCCCCGACCGGCCATTGGAACGGGTGATTTTTGTGGGTGGCGAAAGCCGCTATCTGAGTACCTGTGCCCGCCTGGCCAAGCCGATGGCGATTCCGGCGGTTTTGGGCGATCCGCTGAGTCGGTTGCTGCGTGACGACCGCACCCGCGCTAATATCAATCTGAAGCATCCCCAGCCCGGTTGGGCGGTGACGGTGGGGTTGGCATTGGGTGTCGAAGGCGTAACCGGCGTTTAATGGTTTAGATGGAGAGTGTGTATATGAGTCAAGAACCGGTAAATTTTCTACCCGCGGATTACGTGGAGAAGCGCACGCAGGCGCGCTGGAATCAAATCAGCATTGTGCTGTTTGTGCTGGTGATGATTGCCACGGTGGGGGCATGGTGGGTGGCGCGGCGCGGCCTGGTGGAATTGGAGTCGCAGCAGGCGGGGGTTAATGCCCAGTTGGAAGCCGCCAACAAACAGCTTACCGAGTTGGAAAAATTGCAGGAACAGCGCCGCTTGATGATTACCAAGGCCGAAACTTCGGCGTTGTTGCTGGAACGGGTGCCGCGCAGCGTGCTGATCAAATCATTGGGCGAGATGTTGCCCGAAGGTGGCTCGATCCGGAATGTATCCATCAACACGGTGGCGGCGGCGGGTTCGTCAGCCCCGGTGCCCAAGGGTACGGTCCTGGCCCGCCCGACCACGGATGTCATGGTACGACTGACCGGCTGGACCCGCGAGCAGAAGGACTTCTGGGAAATCTACGCGGAAAAGATCAAAAAGAACCCCATATTTTATGATGTGGTGGTGGGGCAGGTAAAGTCGAATATCAAGCTGGCCCACGGGTATAGCGTCTGCGAATTCAATCTCACGATGAAGGTCAATCAATATCTGGATTTGCAGGATTTGGTGAAATTCCGCAAGCAAAATGATCTGAGTTCGGAGGTGGCACCAGCCACCGCCCCGGCCACCACCCAAAAGGCAAGCGAGGTGAATCCATGAATTTACATACCCTGATTGTATTTCTCCTGCTGCTCAGTCTGCCCACCGGCAGTTGGTGGTTTTTGTTCCGGCCGATGAACAGCCAACAGGAATCGCTGAAAGCGGATATTTCCGCCAAGCAGACACGCATGGGGGAATTGTCCAACACGATTGCCAAGACCCGTAACATGTCGGAAGAAATCGCCAAGCTCGACAAGGCGATTGGTTTTCTGGAAAAGAAGTTGCCCAGCGAGGACGAAATCCAGAAGGTGGGCAGTGTGCTGGCGGATATTTCCCGGAAGGCGGGGATCAGCCAGCCCAGTGTGTTGCCGGCCGCGCCGGTATCCATGCCGACCTATCGCGAGCAGGAAGTACGACTGACGGAAATGAAGGGCACGTTCTATGCCCTGCTGGCCTTTCTGCAGCGTTTGGAAACCATGGACCGCATCACGCGGGTGAAGGAATTGAATATCACCAAAGATTCCGCGCAATTGGGTTATCTCAACGTGGACATGACCTTGGTGATTTACTTTGAAAAAAGTTCCACCATCAAGTAACCCGGATGGGGCTGTTATAGGAGTTGAGTCATGACCCAAAATTGGAATCCAGATGATCTTGGTGCGGGCAATACCGGCACGCAAAACGTCGGCGAAGGCACCGGGTATCGGCGCAAATCCGGCAATGGTGGCACGATCTTTGTCGTGGTGGTGTTTCTGGTCGGCTTGGGCGTTATTTACTATCTGGGCCAGCGTAATACGCCGGAAGTTGAGCCCGATGGGGGCAGTCTGGGGCGGGAATATGACGAAAAAACCCAGAATATTACCCAGGCCCTCGGGGGCAAGGGGGCGGCCAATACCGAGAAAATGGTCGCGATGTTCTATAACTACCCCAATCTGCCGGCGGAATTGCAGGGCACGATGCGCAACGATCCCTTCGTGAACCCGACCGAAGTGGCGATTGTGCAGGCCGATGAGCGGGCTAAAAATAAAACCCTTGTTGACCCCCTGCCCAACAATCAGAATACCGGCGTGGGCGTGGATATGATGCGGCTGGATGAGCAGCGCCGGGAACAGGCGCGGCTGACCCAACTGGCCGAACAAATGGTGGTGCAATTAACCATGATCAACAGCACGGGTAATTCCGCCTTGATTGACAACAAACTGGTCAGCACCGGCGCTACGCTGGGTGAATTCAAGGTCGTAGAGATTCAGGCGGACAAGGTGATCTTGTCGGCCGGTGGTATGTCGTTCACGCGTATCGTCCGGGGCACCAACAAGGCGCCGTGAGTGTGCTGCAACCAGAAGGGATCCGGTTATGACCCAATCATGGCAGACAGAGGATAATGTGGATACGGCACCTAATGGTACCGGTTATCGGCGTCGTTCCGGCAAAGCCGGCATCCTCCTGATATTGGGTTTGTTTGCGGCGGGTTTGGGCGTGTTTTATTATCTGGGCCAGCGCGATCTGACCGAGGTGACGCCGGATGGTGGGGTCACCGGGCGGGAATATGACGAGCGCACGGACCGGATTCTCGCGGATTTGCAGCGCAAATCCGAAGGTAATCGTTCGCCGGATATGCTGGTGGCGGCGTTCTACAACCACCAGAATTTACCGCCGGAATTGCGCGGCGGTTTAAGCAGGGATCCGTTTGTGAATGTAGTGGAAGGACCAACACGACCTGATCCAAATGGTGGTGGCAAGGGTGGGGGTGGCACACAACACGTTGATAGTAGGATTGAATTCGATCGTCTGAGCGCGTTGGCGGAACAGATGACCGTGACAGTAACCATCGTTAAGCCCAAGGGAAGTTCGGCGTTAATCGGTACGCAATATGTGACCAAGGGCGGTATGATCGGCGAGTTCAAGGTGATTGATATTCAGAGCGATAAAGTGGTCTTGTCGGCGGGTGGTTGGAAGTTTGTGCGCCCCGTGCGTACGGGCCCAGAGCCAAAAGAGTGACGTTCCGGCACCACCGGGCGCAGTAATGAGGTAAGTAATGGCCAAAGATGATCTGGAGCAATGGCTCAAGCAAATCGAAGTGGACGCCCTGAAGGCCGCGGCCAATCCGCCGGTGCCGCCTGCCCCTGCGCCCACGCCGCCCGCAGGCAAGACTGCGGCCCCCGGCAAAGGCCGGGGCCGGGCCCGTGGGCGCAAAGAGGATCAGGCGTTTGCCATGGCCCAGCCGGTGGCTGAGGCCCCGCCGGTGCAGTTGCCGCCGCCGACCCCGCATACGACGCTGGGTGGGTTTGCCGATTTGCGTGATTTTCTGCCCCAGCCCGGGGAGACCCGCAGTGTGGATGAACTCCTGCCGGGTGGCGGGTTGATGGATTTTCCCGATGATCCGGAAATGAATGAAACGCCCCAGTCGGTGGTGCGGGCGCAGGTTGATACCACGTTGCCGGACATCAGCCGGCGGGTGGATGAGCTATTGCCCGGCCAGGGCATGGTCGCGGCGCTCAACAAGATCAACGATACCGGCGAAATTGCCCCCGAGATGGCGTTCGGGATGGAAGGTATGTCGGCGGACCGGGTGAGTTCGGAAGTGGACCCCAATGCGCCGCGCACGGCCAGCGATCTGTTGCTGGGCGAAAGCGTTCTGGAGATGACCGCCGACAAGGACGAGCAGTGGTTGGATGCCCTGCAACAGCAGGTGGATACCTCACTGGTGGACGTGCCGATAGACCATGTGGGCGGGATTATCATCTGGGCGCCGGAAAAAGGTGCCCAGCGGCCGGTGATCAAGCTCGAAGACGAGTTGCTGTCCCGGAAACTGGTGGATCTGGAAAAACTGCAAAATGCCCGCACCGTGCAGGCCACCGCGAAGGGTAAGTCCCTGACGGCGATTCTGCTGGATATGGGGGCGCTGAACGAAGAGGTGGTCCAGAAGGTCCGGGCGGAATTGCTGGGTATTCCCTACGAGCATCTCGATGCGCGCAGCGCGGATCGTCAGGCGATCGAAGCGATGTCCCCCGATTTCTGTAAGGCCCACGGCTGTGTGGCCATTGCCCGGGACGAGGGCGTCTATACCGTGGCGATGGCCGATCCCTGCGATATTTTCCTGCAGGATGAAATCAAGCGCCGTCTGAACGTCAAACGCATCGAGGTGGTGGTCGGGGCCTCCAACCTGATCATCGCGCTGATTGATATGTCGGCCAGCGGTCAGGGTGGCGAAGAATTCGACGACATTCTCAAACAGGCCGGCGATGAACAGCAGATTGAAGTGGTCCACGAGGACAAAGAAGAAGAAATCACCGATCTGGCGAAGGCCTCGGGCGAATCGCCGGTCATCCGGCTGGTGAATTATGTTATTTTCGACGCCATCAAGCAGGGTGCGTCGGATATTCATATCGAGCCGCACGAGAAGAAGCTGTTGGTGCGCTACCGCATTGACGGCGTGCTGTTCGACGCCATCACGCCGCCGTTCAATATGATGGCGCCGGTGGTCAGCCGTATGAAGATCATGGCCAATCTGGACATCTCCGAACGGCGTCTGCCGCAGGACGGCCGTATCCGCACCATGGTCAATGGCCGCCATGTGGATTTGCGTGTGTCCACGCTGCCGGTGACGTACGGCGAAAAGACCGTCATCCGTATTTTGGACAACCGTTCGATCAGTCTGGGGCTGGAACAGCTCGGGTTTAATGAAGACATGCTGATTGAGCTCAAGAAGCAGATTGACCGGCCCAACGGGGTTATTCTGGTGACCGGGCCGACAGGGTCGGGTAAAACCACCACGCTGTATTCGTCCTTGCGCGAGCTGGACAGCAGCCGGTTGAATGTGTCCACGGTCGAAGACCCGGTGGAATACCATCTGAATTTCGCCAATCAGGTGCAGGTGCAGGAACGCATCGGCATGACCTTCGCCGCGGCGCTGCGCAGCCTGCTGCGGCAGGATCCCGACGTGATCATGTTGGGTGAAATCCGCGACCAGGAAACCGCCCATATCGCCATTCAGGCGGCGTTGACCGGGCACTTGGTGCTCTCGACGCTGCACACCAACGACGCGCCCAGTTCGGTCACCCGTTTGATCAACATCGGTGTGGAACCGTATCTGATCAGTGCGGCGCTCAATGCCGTGCTGGCGCAGCGGCTGGTGCGGCGCATCTGTAAAGAGTGCCGGCAGTTGATGCCGGTGGAAGACCCGGTCATGCGTAAATATCTGGAAACCATGCAGGTGGATCCGGACAAGGTGTATCACGGCAAGGGGTGCAGCAAGTGCCGCAATACCCGCTATAAAGGCCGCGTGGGCATCTATGAAATGCTGCTGCTGGATGATTCCGCGCGGGATATGATTGTGCGCAGCCCGGATGTGAACGAACTGCGCAAGATGTGCCGGGAACGGGGCATGGTCACGCTGCGGCAGGATGGCTTCAGCAAAGTCATGCAGGGTTCGACCACTGTGGAAGAAGTACTGGGTGCCACTGAGGCGACCACATAATTGTTCCGCCGGCCTCACCGGGCGGCGCGGACCAGGAGGTATTTATGGCTGCGGTTGATCCTGTGCTGGAATATGCCATCAAGCAGAACGCCTCCGATATCCATCTCGTGGCGGGGCATCGGCCCTATATCCGCCTGAACACCGTGATTCTGGAAACGCAGTTCCCCAAACTGACACCCCAGATCATGATGGAAATGTTCAAGGATGTGGCGCCGGAACGCAAAGTCACGACCCTGCACGAGCATTTGGACGCGGATTTTTCCTATGCGCTGCCCAGCGGGGTGCGTTTCCGCGTGAACGCCCACATGCAGCGCGAGAGCGTGGCCATGGCTTTCCGGTTGATTGTGGACCGGGTGCGCCCGCTGGAAGAACTGAATCTGCCCGAAGTGGTGCACCGGCTGGCCCAGTTGCCGCGCGGCCTGGTGCTGGTGACCGGGGAAACCGGTTCGGGCAAATCCACCACCCTGGCGGCCATGATTGACGCCATCAACCAGCGTTATGACCGCCACGTTATCACGCTGGAAGACCCCATCGAATACATTCTGAAATCCAACAAGTGTCTGATCGAACAGCGCGAAGTGGGCGCCGATGTGGAGAGTTTTGCCAGCGGGCTGCGTCATGTGTTGCGGCAGGACCCGGATATCATTCTGGTCGGTGAAATGCGCGATCTGGAAACCACCGGTGCGGCCATCACCGCGGCGGAAACCGGTCATTTGGTGTTCTCCACCCTGCACACCAACAGCGCCTCGTCCACGATCCAGCGCATCATTGATATTTACCCCGCCGCCCAGCAGGGCCAGATCCGGTCCATGCTCTCCAACACGCTCCAGGCGGTGATCTGTCAGGTGTTGTGCCAGCGGGCGGACCGTAAAGGCATGGTGCCGGCGGTGGAAATTCTGTTGTGTAATTCGGCGGTGCGCAATCTGATCCGCGAAAACCGGATTTTTGAAATCCCCAACGTCATTGAAACCAATCGCGCGGCCGGGATGACCTCGCTGGATACCTGCCTGAAGCAGTTGGTGCTGAATCGTTTGATCACGCGCGATGAAGCGCTGGAAGTGGCGGTATTTCCCGATAAATTAGCGCCGTCGCTGCCCAGGTAAACACGTAATTATGTTTGGAGGTTGCCATGCCGTCTTTTCGTTATGAAGTCCGCGCCCCCGGCGGTCAGACCAATTCCGGGGTAATGAATGCCGTGTCCATTGAAGCGGCATCCGATCTGTTGCGCAGCAAAGACCTTTATATTCTGCAGTTGGTCCCGGCGACTGGAGGGAGCAGCTTTGCCGAATTCCAGGAACGTATGGCGATCGCGCTGTCCCCGAAACCGGGGCTCAAGGAAGTGACGAATTTCACCCAGCAATTGGCGGTCATGGTCAAAGCGGGTATTTCCATCCGGGCGGCGCTGGAAGGGATCGGGGATCAAACCCCCAACAAACGCTTCCAGCAGATGATCATCCAGATGCGCAAGGATATCGAGTCGGGCAAATCTTTTTCCGATGCGCTCAACCGTTATCCCGAGACGTTCTCTTCGCTGTACCTGAACATGGTCAAAGCCTCGGAAATGTCGGGTACGTTTGCGGAAATGCTCGAACGTATTGTGGAATATCTGACGGTACAACTGGAAACCCGCCAGATGGTGGTGGGGGCAATGATTTATCCCGGCGTGATCGGCTTTCTGGCCACCTCGGTCACCATCTTTCTGCTGGTGGTGATTGTGCCGCGCTTTATGGGCATTTTTGAAGGCAAGGAGCATTTGCTGCCGTTGCCGACCAAAATTTTGATGGCGCTGTCGAAGTCGCTGCAGGATTATTGGTACATCTATATCGGCACGGTTCTGGCCGTGGTGGTGGCGATCAAGGTGATATTGGCCAGTCCGCAGGGGCAATTGGCCTTTGATCAATTGAAACTGAATGTTCCGGTTATGAAAAAGATGTTCCGGGCGCTGTACATCAGCCGTTCCCTGCACACCATGGGGGAACTGGTGAATGCAGGCGTGCCGATGCTCGATACGCTACGGATCACCGGCGAGGTTTCGGGTAATTCGCTCTATCACAATATGTGGAGCGCGGTGGGCAATTCGGTGAAGTCGGGTAAAAAAATCGCCCAGACACTGCAACGCAACCCGATGTTGCCCCCGGCGGTCATCCAGTTGATTTCCGCGGGTGAAGAATCCGGACGGTTGGGTGAGGTGCTGGATTCCATTTCCAAGTACTACAACAAGGAACTGAAATCCACCATCAAGGCGGTGACCAGCCTGATCGAGCCGATCATGATCGTGCTGATGGGCGGTATTGTGGCGTTTATCGCGATGTCCATCATGTTGCCGATCTTCCGAATGAGCCAATTGGTGAAGGATTAAACACGCAAAGGCGAAATAATACCTATAGGTTCAATTTTTGAGGATATTTAGTTGGTGGACAGTTGTTCGGTGGGTAGAATAAACCATAGATGCACGTCGCCCGTAGCAACGATACGGCCAGAATGAGTGTGGTCGGTTGGTGGTGAGGACGCGGGACGGTTTGGGCACGGAGTTTGGTGTATGCAAGGCAAACGTAAGACAGCACGAGCCAGCGGGCGCTACGGCTTAACCCTCATTGAGGTGTTAATCGCGGTGGGCATTACGGCTTTGGGTGTGGTTGCCACCATGGAATTGATCCGGGCCACCACCACCACCAATACGTACAATGAACGTCAGGCGCTGGCGATGTCGCTGGCCGGGAATGCCCGGGAGATGTTGTCGGGATTGAGTTTTTCCGATCCCGCCCCCACGGAAACCACGGCGACGCTGCCCAATATCGGGGCCGATGACAATGAGGCCGGATTGCTGGATTATGACGATGTGGACGACTTCAACGGTTGGAGTTCTGATGTCCGCCCTGATCTGCCGACGGG
>JBAXGE010000094.1:0-9059 GCA_037139555.1 Phycisphaerae bacterium | reverse complement strand
GGCCACGTTTATTCGTAAGCAGACGGTGCGGAATGCCGAGCGTTATATCACGCCGGAACTGAAGCAGTATGAGGGGGATATTCTGACCGCGCAGGAGCGGAGTCTGGCGCTGGAGGCGGAGTTATTCGAGCAATTGCGCGTGCAATTGGCGGGCGTGGCGGGGGCGTTGCAGCAGGTGGCGCAGGCGGTGGCGGAGCTGGATGTGATTGCGGGGTTGGCGCAATTGGCGCGGCAGCGGCGGTATATCCGGCCCGAGATGGTGGCGGATACGGCGTTGCATATTGTCGAGGGGCGGCACCCGGTGGTGGAGCATCTGCTGGGGAGCAGTTATGTGCCCAACGATGTGGAATTCAGTGCGGGCGGGCCGACGCTGCAACTGATTACCGGGCCGAACATGGCCGGTAAGAGCACGTATATCCGGCAGGTGGCGCTGTTGGTGTTGTTGGCGCAGGCGGGCAGTTATATCCCCGCGCAGACGGCGACGATCGGGGTGGTGGACCGGATCTTTACGCGCGTGGGGGCGTCGGATGATCTGGCGGGCGGGCAGAGCACATTTATGGTGGAGATGACCGAGACGGCGAATATTTTGTTGCATGCGACGGAGCGGTCGCTGGTGATTCTCGACGAGATCGGGCGCGGGACCAGCACGCTGGACGGGCTGGCGCTGGCGTGGGCGATTGCGGAATTTTTGGCCGATACGGGCCGCAGCCGGACGCTGTTTGCGACGCATTATCATGAATTGACGGATTTGGCGGATACCAATCCGGCGGTGAAGAATTTGAATGTGCTGGTGCGCGAGTGGGAGGAGCAGATTGTGTTCCTGCACCGGATCGCCCCGGGGCGGGCGGACAAGAGTTATGGGCTGCACGTGGCGCGGCTGGCGGGGGTGCCGCGGAGCGTGGTGGTACGGGCGAAGGCGTTGCTGGAGCAATTGTCGGTACAGGTGGGGCGCGGCCGGCCGCGGGCGGCGAGTGTGCAGGCGAGCGCGCAGGTGGCGCTGTTTGACCCGCCGGGGCAGCAGGTGCTGGGCCAGTTGCGGGCGCTGGATTTGGATCGGATGAGTCCGATCCAGGCGTGGGAGGCGCTGCGGACGTTGAAGGGGCAGATGGAGTAGGGACGGCGGGGGGATTTAACCACGGAAAGCACGGAATAACACGGAAATGAGGGTAGGGGCGACCGGCGGACGCCCGGTATAGAGGGTTGTGTGTGGGAATAAAGGGGTGGTAGAATCATTGTGCGTTGCAAAGATTTTGCGGCAGTCAATTCAGGAGGTTTTACAATGAATAGTTTGCGTTGGCTGGCGTTAGTGGCGCTCGTGGTTGGGTTGGTGGGTGTGGTTGGGTGTAACTTTATGCCGTCGGTTGAGGCGCTCCAGCAGGCCGCAGAATTGGGTGATACCAATGCCCAGAATAAGCTCGGGATGCGCTATTGGCACGGTGCAGGGGTAACGCAAGACCCGGGGCAGGCGGTGGTGTGGTATCGCAAGGCTGCGGAACTGGGCTATGCCACGGCCCAGAACAATCTCGGGTTTTGTTATGCCATGGGCGTGGGCGTGTATGAAAACCACACAGAGGCGGTTGTGTGGTTCCGGAAAGCGGCGGAACAAGGCCTTGCCGGGGCCCAGAACAATCTTGGCGTTTGCTATTGGACCGGCGCGGGTGTGGAGCAAGACACCAATGAGGCGGCGAAATGGTTCCGCAAGGCGGCGGAACAAGGTGAGGCTAATGCCCGGCACAATCTCGAGGTTTGCAGCAAGAACGGCGCGGGTCTGGAACAGGAACCCTCGACGTGGTTTCGCGGGCCAGCAGAACCAGGCGTTATTGGGCCCCCCTTCAGGGGTTGCTTCTACAGCAGCGAAAATCCCGTTCGGGCGTATGTATGTGGTACCCGGTAGCCCATTACAACACAGGATCAGCTACCCTTATGGCAGGGACGGGGAGAAGGTCATCCTAGCGGTACTAAGGTGGGCTGTATCTGGGGAGAAACGGGTGGTACAATCGTTATAACGATTGTGTGTGATGGGACGTGTGCGATGCGACGATTTTGCGGTGGGTCAATTCGGGAGGTCTGACTATGACGGGTTTACGTGGGTTGGTTTTGACGGCGCTGGTGGTTGGGTTGGTGGGCCAGATTGCGTGTAAGGACAACACAACCGCGACTACAAACACAAAGACCGTATCCCCATCGCCACAGGCTTCGTCGGGTGATTCGCTCCGCAAGTCGGCAGAACAGGGTGATGCTGAGTCCCAACACTTGTTGGGCGTCTGCTATGAAGTTGGTGTGAATGTAGAGAGAGACCCTGATCAGGCGGTGGCGTGGTATCGTAAATCGGCGGAACAGGGATATGCCAAGGGGCAGTACAAACTCGGATATTGCTATAAGACCGGTACGGGGGTTAAGCCATACCGCGATGCGGCGGTGAAGTGGTTCCGAAGAGCGGCGGAACAAGGCCAAGCCGATGCCCAGTATGAGCTTGGTGTTTGCTATGACAATGGCGAGGGTGTGGAGAAAGACCCCACTCAGGCGGCGCACTGGTACCGCAAGGCGGCGGAACAGGGGATAGCCGGGGCGCAGAATACCCTTGGGATCAGCTACGTCAATGGAGAGGGAGTGGAGAAAGATCCCAGTCATGCGGTGAAGTGGTTTCGAAAGGCAGCGGAACAAGGCAATGCCAGCGCCCAGAAGAATCTTGGGGTGTGTTACGTGCACGGTATGGGTGTGGAGAAAAATCCAGTTGAGGGGGTAAAATGGCTCCGTAAGGCGGCGGAGCAGGGCTTGGAGAATGCCCAATTCATGCTTGGTTTTTGCTACATGGATGGCATTGGTGTGGAGAAAGATCCTGCGGAGGCGGTGAGATGGTACAGCATGGCCGAGAAACAGCGCAATGCTGAGGCCCAGTGCGCACTCGGGTCGTGCTACGAAAACGGCACGGGTGTGGAGAAAGATCTCTCTAAGGCAGTGTTTTATTACCGCCTATCAGCAGGTCAGGGCAATGCCGAAGCCCAATACAATCTTGGGGTTTGGTGCTACAAGGGTGTTGAGTATAAAGACTATCCGGGGGCAGTACGTTGGTTCCGTTTGGCGGCAGAGCAGGGTTTTGCCAAGGCCCAGAACAATCTTGGGGATTGTTACGAGAATGGCATAGGCGTGGAGAAAGATGCTGCTCAGGCAGTGATGTGGTATCGCAAGGCTGCGGAGCAGGGCTTGGCCATGGCCCAATTCAGTCTTGGGTCCTTCTACAACGGCGGTGTGGGCGTGGAGAAAAATCCGGTTGAGGGGGTGAAATGGATTCGCAAGGCGGCAGAACAGGGGTTTGAGCCTGCCAAAGAGGCGCTGCGTAAATTGGGCGAGAAGCCGTGAGGATTTATTTGGCATGTAGTGTTGGCTTAGGTTGAAACCCGCGCGGGGGTCAGTCGTCCCGATGGGACTCTGAGATGGGGAGGGGCGTGGTTACCCACCGTTGAAACGGTGGGCTATTGTCATGGCGTCCCGATGGGACGCGGGGGACGGGGGAAATGCCGACGGGGACGTCGGCGGTCCCAGATGGGGGCGGATTTTGTGGGGGGCGGTTTTATGTGTTATGGGGCGATGGTGATTGAAATTGTGGTGGTTAAGGGTTGGTTCATCCGATTTTGCCGGGGGCTTTGGGTATTCTGCCCCAACGGGGCAATATTTATATAGCCCAGGGCAACGCCCTGGGTAGCCGCGCCCCGGCCCGTGCAGTGCTCTGAAGGAGCACCATTTATACCGGCAAATCGTGCTCCTTCAGAGCACCCAAATCGGGTCGCACCACAACCCAGGGCGTTGCCCTGGGCTATTGAAATACCGCCCCTTTGGGGCGAAGACCAAATACAGATCGAACGGCTGGTTTTATAGGGTGCTGCTTCATTTCCGTGTATTTCCGTGTCTTCCGTGGTTAAACTCTTCTGCGACTTAGTCTCAATTGGACCTATTTGTCTTCATGCCATTGCAGGGGATAATCGGAAACTTTAATCTATTTACTGTTGGTTCTCGGGCGGCGTACCTGTTGCCTTGGGACTGCCGGTCTTGGTACTTTAATTGTTGGCGCTGATGCGTTGACCCAGAATCGGCTGCGGCGGTGTTGGTCGGTCCTAACCGGGACGGGCCGCACGGGGCCGACCCTGTCCTACTCACTCCGGGCCATGGTGGTCCGAAAGGAAGCTATATGTCAGATCGTCGTAAGTTGACGCTGGACGCCAACGAGGCAGCCGCGTCAGTGGCGCATCGTTTGTCCGAAGTGATTGCCATTTATCCCATTACGCCCAGTTCGCCGATGGGCGAATTTTCCGACGAATGGTCGGCCAAGGGCAAGAAGAATATCTGGGGCACGGTGCCCATGATTGAAGAGATGCAGTCCGAGGCCGGCGCGGCCGGGGCGGTGCACGGGGCGTTGCAGGCGGGCTCGATGAGCACGACCTTCACGGCCAGCCAGGGCTTGCTGCTGATGATTCCGGATATGTACAAGATTGCGGGGGAACTGACCCCGTTTGTGATGCACGTGACGGCGCGGACGCTGGCCACGCATGCGTTGAGCATTTTTGGCGATCACTCCGACGTGATGGCCTGCCGGCAGACCGGGTTTGCGATGTTGTGTTCCAACAGCGTGCAGGAAGCCCATGATCTGGCGCTGATTTCCCATGCCGCGACGCTGGAAGCGCGGATTCCGTTCCTGCACTTCTTTGACGGGTTCCGCACCAGCCATGAAGTGGCCAAGATTGAAGAGCTGACCAATGGCGATCTGCAGGCCATGATCAGCGAAGAGGCCGTGAAGGCCCATCGCGACCGGGCGCTGACGCCGGACAAGCCGGTGATCCGCGGGACGGCGCAGAATCCCGACACGTTCTTCCAGGCGCGCGAGGCGTGCAATCCGTTCTATACCAATGTTTCGGAAGTGGTCAAGGCCAAGATGGCCAAGTTTGCGGCCCTGACGGGGCGCGAATACAAGCTGTATGAATATGAAGGCGCGCCCGATGCAGACCGCGTCATTATTCTGATGGGTTCGGGCGCGGAAGTGGCGCACGAGACCGTGGAACACATGCGGGCGGCGGGCGAAAAGGTGGGCGTGCTGAAGGTGCGTCTGTACCGGCCGTTTGTGATCAAGGATTTTGTGCAGGTATTGCCCAAGTCGGTGCGCAGCATCGCGGTGCTGGACCGGACCAAGGAACCCGGCGCTGTGGGCGACCCGTTGTATCTGGATGTCATTGCCGCGCTGCAGGAAGCGCGGGCCGATGGCGAATTGAACTTCACGCTGGTGCCCAATGTGGTGGCCGGTCGGTACGGGCTGGCGAGCAAGGAATTCACCCCCGCGATGATCATGGGCGTGTATGCCGAATTGGCCAAGCCCAAGCCCAAGAATCACTTCACCATCGGCATCGTGGACGATGTGACGCACACGTCACTGAGCTATGACACCGAGCTGGATATCGAACCCAACAGCGTGAAGCGCGCGGTGTTCTTCGGCCTCGGGGCCGACGGCACGGTGGGTGCGAACAAGAACTCGATCAAGATCATCGGCGAAGAGACCGACAATTTCGCCCAGGGTTATTTCGTGTACGACTCGAAGAAGTCGGGCGCGATCACGATCAGCCATTTGCGCTTCGGGCCCAAGCCGATCCGTTCGGCGTATCTGGTGCGGCAGGCGAACTTTGTGGCCTGTCACCAGTTCGGCTTCTGCGAGAAGTACGACATGCTGGAGCTGGCCGCGCCCGGCGCGACGTTCCTGCTGAACAGTCCGTTTGGTGTGGATGAAGTATGGGACAAGCTGCCGCGGGAAATGCAGGAGCAGATTCTGGCCAAGCGGCTGAAGTTCTATACGATTGACGCGTACAAGGTCGGGCGCGAAACCGGCATGGGCGTGCGCATCAATACCATTATGCAGACGTGCTTCTTTGCGATTTCCGGCGTGCTGGAACGCGAAGAGGCCATCACGCAGATCAAGAAGTCGATCGAAAAGACCTATGGCAAGAAGGGTCCGGAAATCGTGCAGAAGAATTACGCCGCGGTGGATCACACCCTGGCGCATCTGTTCGAAGTGAAGGTGCCCGGCAAGATCACGTCGGCGTTCAGCCGGCCGCCGATCGTGTCGGTGGATGCCCCGGACTTTGTGCAGCGGGTCGAAGGCGTGATGCTGGCGAACAAGGGCGACCTGTTGCCGGTGAGTGTGTTCTCGGTGGATGGGACCTGGCCGCTGGGGACCACGCAGTGGGAAAAGCGCAACATCACCACGGAAATCCCGGTATGGGAAGCCGAGTTGTGTATTCAATGTAACAAGTGTGCGTTCGGTTGTCCGCATGCGGCCATCCGGGCGAAGGTTTATGAACCCGCCGCGCTGGCGGGGGCCCCGAGCACCTACAAGGCGGTGGATTACAAGGCCCCGGATTTCAAGGGCCAGAAGTTCACCATTCAGGTAGCGCCGGAAGATTGCACGGGTTGCGGCCTGTGCGTGCAGATGTGTCCGGCCAAGGATAAATCGAATCCCAAGAACAAGGCCATCAACATGGCGCCGCAGATGCCGCTGCGGGAAACGGAACGGGAAAACTTTGCGTTCTTCCTGAACCTGCCGGAAGTGGACCGCACCAAGGTCCGCATGGATGTGAAGGGCAGCCAGCTCTTGCAGCCGCTGTTCGAGTTCTCGGGCGCGTGTGCGGGTTGCGGCGAAACGCCGTATGTGAAGCTGCTGACGCAGATGTTCGGCGACCGGATGCTGGTGGCGAATGCCACGGGTTGCTCGTCCATCTACGGCGGCAATCTGCCGACCACACCGTATTGCACCGATCGCGCCGGGCGCGGCCCGGCCTGGTGTAATTCGCTGTTTGAAGATAACGCCGAATTTGGCGCCGGGTTCCGCATGAGCGTGGACCAGCATGCCCAATATGCCCGCGAATTGCTGGTGGTGTTGACCCCCGAAGTGGGTGAAACGCTGGCGCAGGAAATCCTGACGGCGGACATGAGCAGCGAAGCGGGCTTGCAGGCCCAGCGTGTCCGCGTGATTGAGCTGAAGAAACAACTGGCCAAGATCAGCGGCAAGCCGCAGGCGGCTTGGTTGCTGCAGTTGGCGGATTACCTGGTCAAGAAGAGCGTGTGGATCCTCGGTGGCGATGGCTGGGCGTATGACATCGGCTACGGCGGGTTGGATCACGTGATGGCCATGGGCAAGAACGTGAACATTCTGGTCATGGACACCGAGGTGTATTCCAACACCGGCGGTCAGGCCAGCAAGTCCACCCCGATGGGTGCGGCGGCGAAGTTTGCCGCCAACGGCAAGAACATGCCCAAGAAAGACCTGGCGCTGATCGCCATGAGCTATGGGTATGTGTATGTCGCGAAGGTGGCCTTCGGGGCCAAGGACGCCCAGACGGTCAAGGCGTTCCAGGAAGCCGAAAGCTATGATGGGCCGTCGCTGATTCTGGCGTACAGCCATTGCATCGCCCACGGGTATGATCTCAAGCAGGGCTGCGAACAGCAGCGCCTCGCGGTGGATTCCGGCCACTGGCCGCTGTTCCGCTATGACCCGCGCCGGCTGGAAGCGGGCGAAAATCCGCTGCAGCTGGATTCGGCCATCGGCAAGACTTTGCTGTCGCAGTACGTGAAGAACGAAACGCGTTACCGCATGGTTGAGCAGATGAACAAGGAACGCTTCGACGGGATGATCGCGCGGAGCCAGAAGGAAGTGGTCCGCCGCTTTGCCATGTATCAGGATATGGCCAAGGCGACGTATGCGACGCTGGCGAAAGCCGCGGCGGCGCCCGCACCGGCGGCTCCGGTGATTCCGGTCGCCCCGGCCAAGCCCGCGGACGCCCACTGATTGCTAGAATGATCGGGGCCGGTTCCGCGTGGAACCGGCCCGGTTTTTACTTGTGCCGGTAAACCTCTAAGGAGATAACAATATGGACCTGTCAACGACTTATCTGGGTATGGAACTGACCAGCCCCTTGATGGCGGGCGCCTGTCCGCTGCCCGATAACATGGACAACGTGAAGCGTTTGGAAGACGCCGGGGCGTCGGCGATTGTGATGCACTCGATTTTCGAGGAGCAGATCAGCCGCGAACGCACGGCCTCGATTTACTATTCGGAGATGTATGCCGAATCGTTCCCGGAAGCGCGCAACTTTCTGCCCACGCCGGATGAATTCCGGCTGGGGCCGCCGGAATATCTGGAACACATCCGCCGGATCAAGGAAGTGACCAACCTGCCGGTGATCGCGTCGATCAACGGGACCACGGCGGCGGGCTGGGCGGAATACGCCAAGGACCTGGCCGCGGCGGGGGCCAATGCGGTGGAACTGAATGTCTACACGCTGGCGGTGGACTTTGCCCAGAGTGGCAACCAGATCGAACAGCAGATTCTCGACGCCGTGAAAGTGGTGAAGGGCGCCACGACGCTGCCGATTGCGGTGAAGCTGTCGCCGTTCTTCAGCTCGCTGAGCCACTTTGCCAAGCGGCTGGATGATACCGGCGTGGCCGGGATGATTTTGTTCAACCGGTTCTATCAGCCGGACATTGATGAAGAGACGCTGGAAGTGACCCCGCGGCTGCATCTGTCGGATTCGTCGGATCTGCTGCTGCGGCTGCGCTGGCTGGCGATTCTGTCGGGCCGGATCAATGCGTCGCTGGCCTGCTCGGGCGGCGTGCATACCGCCGTGGATGCGATCAAGGCGCTGATGGCGGGCGCCAATTCGGTGCAGATGGTCTCGGCACTGCTGCGCTACGGGCCGGAATATATCCGCACGGTGCGCGAACGCATGGTGGAATGGATGACCAAGCATGAATATGAATCGGTCAAGCAGATGATTGGCTCGATGAGTCTGATCAACTGTGCGGACCCGGCGGCGTATGAACGTGCGAACTATATGCGCGTGCTGAATAGCTACGCGAGCTGAGGGTGATGCGGATTAATTTGGTGAGGATGGGGCCATGGCGCGAGCTGTGGCCCTTTTTTTTGGGAAAAGTTACGAATTACGAATTACGAGTTACGAGTTGGGGGACGGGGGGAGCGGGGGGAGTCTCACGCAACGGCGCTACGACGCAACGGGGAGAAC
>JBAXGE010000093.1:0-9204 GCA_037139555.1 Phycisphaerae bacterium | reverse complement strand
ACCATGGCGATACTATAACCACCAGCGTAGCATCCATGCCAGTGTACTGTGGGCCCGCTGCCCCCAGGTTTGATTTTGCACATGGCCCATGCCAACGCGGTCGGAATGGGCGATCTCAAACTGGCAGATATCGAGAATCACCTTGGCCAGGGCCGGGGAGCGGATGATGGCGAAAAATTCCTGGTTGATGAACAGCGAACGCGGATCGAGGTTGCACGAACCCACCAGCGTCCATTCCTGATCCACCACCATCACCTTGCTGTGCAGCATACGATCGCGGCGCTGATAGAGCCGGAAGCCCCGCCGCAGGAGTTTGGTGTACATATAACGGGAACAGGCCTGCACCAGCGGAACATCGGATTTTTGCGGCGTGATAACGCGGATCAGCACCCCGCGTTTCCGGGCGCGAAGCAGACTGCGCAAAATCTCACCCAGCGGAATGAAATACGCCATGGACAAAGTAATACTGGTCCGGGCATGCCGGATCAAAATATTGTAATAACGGGCGGCCCGGGAATAGCGCCAAATCGGCCCGCTATCCACAAACCGGATGGATTCGGCGGGGCCATGGGCAAACAGTCGCGCCCGCATGCCGCGCCGGCGCCAGCGGCGCAGGGAAAAACGTTTCCGCTCCCAGGAAGATAGAAATGAAGCTGCCATTTCCGGTACTTGGGGTCCACTCAACCGCAGATGCACATCCCGCCAGCCACCCGACGGGGTGGGCCCCAGCGGATCGCCCGTGTGCGCTTCCGGGCTGGCGGTATCCACAATATTCATACCCCCGAAGTAGCCGATATGATCGTCAATGACGAGTAATTTGCGGTGGTTGCGCCGATTGAGAATGTCAAACAGGGCAAAACGCGACAAGCCTTCCCAAATGGTGTGAAAGGCCCGTACCTGCACCCCGGCAGCAACCAGTTGGTCGAAATAACGCTGGGGGGTTTCCTGCGAGCCGACCGCATCATAACTGAGCCGCACATCCAGTCCTGCACGGGCCTGCGCGGCCAGGGCCTCAAAAAGCGGTGCGGTCAGCGCATCGTGGGCGACGATATACGACTCCAGCCAAATCCGTTGCCGGGCGGCATGGATGTCGTAAATCATCGCTTCGATCAGGGGCCGGGATTCAGTGTACAGCGCAACTTCATGGCCCGCCACGGTCACGGGCGGTGGGCTGGGCGGGATATCCATGACCACATCAACCACGGTTCACCCTGAGGACTATGCCGGCCGTCGTGCGTCCTTAGCGGGCGCAGTTGACGACCTGGCCATGCACATGGGCAGGCACCATGCACAGGAATTTCAATTCCGTGCTGCCGTTGTTACGGAACTGGTGCAGGGAATTGCCGGGAACCAAGAGGGTGTCGCCGGTTTTGAGCGCCTGCCAGGTGCCATCGGTCTGCATGGCTTCGCCGGTGCCGGCCAGAATCAGCACTTCATGTTCATACGGGTGCTGGTGGGCGGGGGTGTGCCCGCCGGGGGCCACGGTGAAGACGCGCATGGCAAAGTTACCGGCGCCATCTTGCGGGCCCCAAAGCAACTGCATCTGCACATCCTTCACGCCGTCCATCGCCATAGGGACAGAGGGGATATTGTTCAGTTGTTTAATATCCATCAGTAAACCCATTCCTGATTACTGAGCTTATAGTCCACCAACTCATCGGCCCGGAACCAGAGCGCTAATTCCGCCGCCGCGGTTTCGGGGGCATCCGAGCCATGGACCAGATTAAATGAGGCAGAAATGCCGTAATCACCGCGTATGGTCCCGGCTTCGGCCTTGCCGCCATTGGTGGCGCCCATAATCTTGCGGGTGACTTCGATGGCATTAGGGCCTTCCAGCGCCAGCGCCAGCACCGGCGAACTGGTCATGAATTTGACCAAACCTTCATAGAAAGGCTTGCCCTGATGCACCGCGTAATGCTTGGCGGCCAGATCGCCGGGAATTTTCATGAATTTGGCGCCTACGACCTTCAGGCCTTTGGCTTCAAACCGGCTGATCACAGCCCCCATGAGTCCCCGTTGTACGGCATCGGGCTTGAGAATAACAAATGTACGTTCCATGACGATCTCCGCTAAAATGAATGCAACGGAAACACTTCCACTGCGTTAAGCTGATGTTATAGCACTAGTGTATGCGAGATTTTAAGCTTTGTCAGGCGTATGATTAGGCCAGAATTCAAGTCGCCTGTCTTTCAGGGATAATCATGTACGAGGCTGCCCGAAAATTCATCCTGCGGGTGCTGCTATTGCATGCCATTGCGCTGGTATTGGTGGTGGGCTTGACCCTGATTGCCGGGCGTAACATCTATGAAAAGGCCCGCCAGCAGGTGCTGGATGACTATACCGTGCGGCAGCATATACTGGCCCAACAAACCGCCCGGGGGGTGGAGGGGCTGTACAGTTCGATTATGTCGGATTTGGATACCTTGCGCCGGACCGAGGAAAATCTTTCTGCCACCACCCAGCCAAATGGACTACGTCCGCCGCAACTGCCCCCGGCCCCGCCTCAGAATGGGGGGTTGCTACCGCCCCGGCTGGCCGATTTGCGGTCCCTGCGTGGTGAACGGGTGGCCCAGGAACGCGAACGGCTTTCCGCCCTGACGGCCAGCCGCATGCCCCTGTCGCTGATGCATGCCCAGTTACAGGGGCGAGTCAGTGCGTTATTTACCTATGACCGTAATCAGGGGCGGGTGATGGCCCGGTCCGATGATCCCGCCAACCCCCAAACCGACATCTACGCCTTCGCCATGGCGGATTGGCTGAAAGCTGTGACCAAGATCACCATCAGCCCGTATGTGAAAACCGCCGATGGCGGCGGGCACATGATGGCCATCCCCAGCCTGCAGGGCAATATGATGCTGGTGGCGGTCATTCCCGTGTCGGTGGTGCAGGAACGTTTTATCCGGCATTTGGATGAGCAGGATACGTTAAATGCCGCGCTGGTGGACCGCACTGGGCACATTCTGGGTGGGCTGCATCCCACCACCAACGATATCACCATGCAGCAATCCTTGAGTAAGACGGCACTGGCGGGGATTCTTCAATCGGCGATTGACCGGCAGGTGGGTGGAACGGCGGTCATGGAAGAACCCCTGCTCATGGGGCCTCATACCCTGCCCCCGATGGTGGCGGTATCGGAGCCGGTCCGGAATCTGCCCGATGCCAATTGGGCAGTGTTGATCAGTACCCCGTTGGCCCGGGTCGAAGAGGTGGTCAACCGCATCTTCGGTGCGGCCCTGTTCTGGTCCCTGTTTGCCGTGGTTTCGATGACGGTGATACTCGTCTCCACCTCGGTGTTGATGATCCGGGGCCGGATGAAAATGGAGCGGGGCCGCTATGAGGCCGTGCAGCGTGAATTGGATCAGGCCCGGCAGATTCAATTGGCCTGGTTGCCGCGTCCGGAGCAATCCCCGCTGGCGCTGGATGTGGCGGCGCTCAATGTTCCCGCCAGTCAGATCAGCGGGGATTTTTACGATTGGTTCACGCTGCCCGATGGGCGTCATGTCATTACCATCGGCGATGTTACCGGCCACGGTTTACCGGCGGCCTTTTTGATGGCCACCACGCAGTTGCTGGTCCGCAATGCCATGCTGAAACTGGAATCCACCGACGCGTGTTTGCGTGAGGTCAACCAAACGCTGTGTATCCAGAAATTCGCAGGCCAGTTTGTGACTTTGTGCATTATTCTGGTGGATAGTCAGGAAAACGAGATGGAGATTGCTTCGGCAGGGCATCCCTATCCGTTGGCCATCCGGCCCGAGGGGGTCGAGGCGCTGGCGGTGGAGCCGGGGTTGATGCTGGGCGTGGATGAATACGAAACGTATGCGGCCCAGCATTTTGTATTCCATCCGGATGCTACCTTGCTCTTGTATACCGATGGCATCGTGGAAATGTTCAATCCGCACGGGGAGCAATATGGCATCAAACGGCTGGAAGCTCTGCTGGAAGGCAATGCGAAGTTGACCGATGCCCAGAGTGTGATCAGTCATATCAATCAGGCTCTGCACAGCTTTGCCGCCGGGTTTGCGCCGGTGGATGATCTGACGATGGTCTCAGTGCGGGTAAAGGGATAGGTTAGAAGAAAATGCCCGAGGCCAAACGCGCGTCTTCACTCATGCGGTCCTTGGTCCAGGGCGGTTCCCATACGATTTCAACCGTGCAATCCGTGACGAACGGCACTGCACGTTTGACCATATCCCGCACCTTGAGCGGCAGGGATTGGGCTTCGGGGCAATTGGGGGCGGTGAGGGTCATTTTGATGTGCACCTGGGTTAGTGCCACGATGGCAATATCGTAGATCAGGCCCATGTCGTAGACATTAATCTTCAGTTCCGGGTCTTCGACCATTTTCAGGGCTTCGATCACATCGTCTTTGACGACCTCTGGTTCAGTACCCATATTATGTTCCCTCGCTTGGTTTGAGGGCCGTGGCGCTGGCGATTTGTTGCTTGATCCGATTGAGCACGGCGGTCACGCCCAGTGCCCGGTTCATGCGGATCACGGTATCGAGTCCCAGGCGCGCGATCAGGTCATTGGGCAGATCGCGTATGGATGCCACCGGCAGGCCGTGGACCACGTGTTGGATGATGCTGACCAAGCCCCGGATGGTGGGGGCTTCGGGGGCGACATCGGCGTGGAATAATAGCTTTTGATCGGGGGTGATTTCGAGATAGATGAAGACCGGGGTCTGGCATTCCTGTACCCGGCCCAAACCCGCATCGCGCTGCGCGGCATAACGCGCCGGCAGGGGGGTCAGTTTGTTGCTGAAATCAATCAGCATCTGCAGCCGCAATTCCATATCGGCCCACTGGAAGTCATCAATGATGACCTGTAGTCGCTCGTGCATAGTGCCGCCTTTCATATCATCGTAGGCGGGCTTTGGGGGAAAGCCAAAAGCGTGGAATAAGCGATTCTGGTCAGCGTTTCGCGGGCTCTTGGGCGCGGCTGGCCTTGGGCTCGGTGTCGGTGATGCGTTCGATCCGCACCATCCAACGCGGGGCGGTAATGCCATTGGTCAGCCGGGGGTTATCAAAGTAGCCGTTCAGATTCTGCTGGTTGCGCTGGAATTGCTGGCTTAAATTCCCGCCTTGCTGCTCAAGCACCACGCCGCGAAGATTGATGCGCATACGCTGGGGCTGGGAGGTGTTGCCCAGATTTTGTTGGCCAACTTGTTTCGGGCCATTGAGCTCCGGCTCCTGACCAGCCACATTGTTTGCCTGATTCGAGCCAGTCCCGGATACCTTGCTGGCTTTATCCATGCTTTCGGGCATGGGGGTATCAACAAAGAGGCCAATGGAGTCCGGCAACGCTGCGACGAGTGTTTCCATCTGGCCACTATCGAGGCGGAGGTCAACCTGGTCCTCATTCTCACGCAATTTTTTCACTGCTTCGGCTTTGGTGGCATCTGAGCCAGATGCGGTGGAAGCCAGCTTCTCGCGTGCTGCTTCGAGCCGCCAATTTTTCGTCTGGGTATTCTGCACCTGCTGCAGGGCCTTCAGGGCGGTTTGTTCCTGCTGGTCGTTGTGGACCTGAATGACCAAGGCCAACACCATATTGGTCACAGCGGGTTGGGTCACGGCAAGGACGGATTTGGCCGACACCGTGGTGTCGGGTCTGATGACCGGGGCTGCCGGGGTTGGCGCGAGGGTCGTTGGCACGTTAACATTCTTGGCACTGCCATCAATAACATCATGTAACGAACCCACTTTGGTATCCATGCTGCGCGTTAATATCCCCTCTTTGTCACTGGGCAGGCGTATGGGATCGGATGCACGCGGCGCCATGGCGAGTTTATCGTGGGCGCTAAGGCCATCATCAGTTCTGCCTTTGCCCCCGGCATCCCGAGCTGCTACATCGCCTCTGTCTGGGGCGGGTGGGGTAACGGCAGGCACATTATTCTTTTCTAAAATCGCAAGGTCCCAGTCTTTGGCGGTTGGCAGGTCCGTCGTGGCGAGGGTACTGAAGCCGATGGCCTCTGACCGTTTTTCACCCGCGCCCGCAGCGGTTTTTCCAGTATTTAACGCCAAGCCCTCAGCCGGAGTCTGGGCAGGCCAAAAATTTGCCACCATCAGCACACCCAGTCCGATGCAGCACAAAGCCAGCCCTGCCGCGAGGGCCGGGCGATAGGTGCGCCACGGGCTATGTTGGCGTTGGATGCCCAATTCCAAGCGCCGGGTCAAGGTGGCCGGGGCACTGACCTGGGGCAATTCCCGCAGCAGCATACGGTCCACCCGCAGCGCGTCCAGCGAGTCACGCAGGACCGGGTCGGCCGCCAACTTGGCCTCGAACGCCATCGCCTGAGCGGGCGTGAGTTCGTCCTCGATGTAATCGAGGTATTCAGGCGGGATGTTGTCAGGTAACTCGGACACAATAACCTCTTAACTGGGACTCTCGAGGGCCACGCGCAACGCTTGCCGGGCCCGGAACAATCGGGACTTCACCGTCCCGAGGGGAATATTCAAAATTTCCGCAATCTGGTCATATTCGCAACCTTCAATATCACGCATCACGATCATCGCCCGGGTGTCGCTGTCCAACTGGTCCAAGGCGGCGTATAAACGTTCGTGTTCCTGATGCTGATGGGCCGAATCCACTGGATCCGAACCCGGGCGCGTATCCGCCAATTGCAGCGGCGTGTGTGCCTCATCATTGCTGCTCGTTTCCCAAGCCAACGACACCGTTTTACGTCGGCCCGCACTGCGCCGATGGCTGAGCGCCTGATTCATCGCAATCCGGAACAACCAGGTGTAAAGCTGGGCATGGGCCTGAAACGTCCCGGCGGCTGCAAAGGCCTTCATGAACGCTTCCTGCACAATATCCGCAGCATCGTCGGGCGAGGGCACCATCCGCAACACGGCGTTGTAGATGCGGTCCTGATACAGCCGGACGACCTGTCCGAAGGCTTTTCGGTCGCCAGCACAGAACGCCAGGGCCAGCGCTTTCTGGTCACCGCTGCTGCCCGTCTGGCCGGTCCGCCCAACGGGACTGGACAGGTTTACGCGGGTCGAAGTTGCCGTGGTTGACTCGGCCACCGCTGATTCACCTCGTTAGACGCCGGGAGGGGGGAAAAGTTCCCAACCATTGGAAAAATTTACCCATGGGCGTTACCTGAGACTGCATCCACTACCCACTATGATGCCATCACTGAGCGCAGCTTTCAATCTTTCCATATTGACGAATTAAGAATTTGGGGGTGTGCCGCTGATTAAATCGGGCAATTTCACTGTGAAAAGGCTGCGGGGCAGTACTTGGTCGGCCCCGGCAATAGTGGCGCCCTGGGCAAGCGCGGGCTGGACATGGGAACAGAACGCGATCAGAGGTGTGGCCGGGGCCAACTCTTTAATACGGCGCACCATCGCCACGGCCTCCTCATCAATATTCAAATCCACAATAATTAACGTGGGCTTTAACTCGATGAGCGCTGCTTCCAGTCGGGCGGGTGTGGTGGCCACACGGCAGGGCCGTTTCAGGGCTTGGGCCGTGGCGGAAATTTTGGTCATGAAAATCAGGTCAGCAACATACGCAACAACGGTCATCAGTAATACCCTCCAAGTGCGGAAATTACTGCAATTGTAGGCGGGCATTAAGATGTGTGGGCAATAGTTCGGTGGTTAATTTCTGGGTGCCCAGTTGCACTTCATAAGTGCCATAAAAACCGCGGAACGTCACTTTTCCCTGGGCATCGGTGACCGCATCCACATGCGTATGCCAGCGCTGGGTGAGTAATTCCACATAGCGTTTACCGGCGGGCAGGAGTTCGAATTTCTCATCCACCAATGCCGCTGGCCGACCCAGCCAGTGCGACTTGGCCCAGAAGCCCCACATCAGGATGGCTTCAACCTTGGGATGTGAAAATCCCATCGTGTAGAAGATATCCAGCGCTTCGGCTTTGCGTTCTTCATCGGCGGTCTTGAAGGAAATCTCGGTCAGGTGGATGGGTAATTTCAGTTCCCCGATCTTATCGAGCCGTTTGAGCATGGCGGCTGGGTCCAATTCCAGATTGCTTTGGCGCTCCACGGGGTCATCGCTGCGGTCTTCTTTGACCCGCATGGGCACACAGCGTTCGGCGGCATGTTCCTGGATCCCGATGCCGCCGACCACCGCGCCATCGCGCTGCAAATCGGCGATCAAATCCAGATAACGCTGGGTTTTCTTGTCGTCGGCCAGAATGCCGTATTCATTGACGAACGGCAGTGCCTGGGGATCAAGCCGCGCGGCCTCGCTAAAAAACCAGGCGTTAATTTTCTTACCCAAACGGTCGGCAAAGAACGAACCATCGAGCATTTCGTTGTTCACATCCCAACTTACCAGCTTGCCGCGATAGCGTGTCACCGCGCTATCCAGGCGCTGCGTCACGGCCGTTTTGAGTTCTTGGTCATTCAAGGCCTGCACCCAAGGCTGGGTGAACTTGGGCTTTGCCCAGAACAGACAGTGCCCGCGGATTTTCAGTTTATTTTCCTGGGCAAAGGCCACAAAGGCATCGCCTGCGGCGTAATCGAGCTTACCCGCCTCTTTTTCCGTGCTGTATCATTTCATGCTGTTTTCATCCACTACACCACTAAAATAGGTGCGGACGAAATCCAGATACTGCGTGCGCGTGGGACTGGCGGGTTTGGTTAGGATGCTGGTATTGACGGCGGTGCCAAACAGGAAGTGATGCCGGAACAGATTGATAGCCACGGGTTGATTGGCAGCGGGTTGGCCGGTGGCGTCGGTGACCGTCAGTGTGAAATCGCCCTGACGATGCGTGCGAATCCGCGCCTCGGCATCGGTGCGCCAATCTGCCCCGTCTGCGTTAGTAATTCCGGCCCAAACTGCACACATGACTACTCCTGCCAGCCAAAACGACTTCATGAAGTGATTTCCTATTTATGTGAACCATCACAATAGGGTGGGTTGCGGGTTTTCTTGCACAGGCATAACGCTACCTTGGCGGTTTCGTCCAACTGCACTTTGACCGGGGCATACCCGGGCGCGGCCAGTTTATGCGAACCATCGCAGCAGGGCTGATTGTTCGAACAGCCACAACTGCACCACCAGATCGGTTTGCCAGCGAGAATTTCCATGATCACAGGACGGGTTCCAGCGCTGCGGGGTAGTTCACTCATGGTCAAGTCTCCTCAATGACGGGATTGGTCAGACAGCCGATACGTTCAACGGTAATCGTAACGTGGTCGCCGGCTTTTAGATAGCGGTTGGGGGTGCGGC
>JBAXGE010000092.1:0-9273 GCA_037139555.1 Phycisphaerae bacterium | reverse complement strand
ACCTCGAAGCTAACGTGATTGACGACCGTGCGGCCACCATAACGTTTCACGAGATTGGTCACTTGCAAGAGCGGTACCGGGCGTTCACTTACCATGCGTCAATAATCCATCGCAAAAGGAAACCGTTTAGAAATGGTATTGTGGCGTAAATCCGGGCTGACAGCAAGCCAAAAGCAGGGCAATTTTCGTTTCCCGGCAGCTTACCACGGGTTTTCTAACCCGCGCTGCTGTCGGCGTTTGCGCATATCCGTGAAATACTGGGCTGCCGAGGCCCGAAATTGCGGATCGCCATCCAACATGGACTGCCCGACCATATCGGCAATATGGCCGCGAACTTCATTGGAATCACGCCAATTCCGCCCTCCAGCCATGGCTCCGCCGGGGCCGGCCCTCTGGGTGGTGGGCTGGGTGGCAGGCTGAGAGCTGGCCCCAAACAATTTACCCGCCATGGTGGCGGCTTTGCGTAGGGTTTCCATCCGCAACTGCTCATCAATGCGCTGATCCAGCAGTTTGGAACGCTCGTCCGGGGATAATTTGGCGTAACTTTCCATCATGTCACGGAAACCCAGACGCATCAGTTGCTCGCCGTTTTTCGCTAGCGGCCCCTCGGGGTTTTTCTGCACAATCGGCCCGGCTTCCTGAAACAGCCGCATCCGTTCGCTCATGGGCATGGCTTCCACCCGGGCGCGAAGTTTTTGATACAACTCGAATTTTTGCGCTTCAGTCATACGGTCCAGAGGCAGGCGCTCCACAAACATGCGGATATCCGCCGGGCCCATGCTGCTGATATCGGCATTCAGCGCTGCGGTAACATCTTTACCCCCAGTATGGGGCCAGTAGGTCCAGCCCGCATACACCGCTCCAGCCGCGATCAGCACCGCAAAGCCGATGAGTCCAATCTGATTTTTTCTACGTACGTCCATACCGCACCTTTATTTACCGGGTTGCCCCGCTTTTTCGGATATATCCCGGACATCGCCCACATGGGCATCGGCAAAGAGTATATTGACGGACTGAACTTCGCCTTTGGCACCGTGAAAATTACTGAAATCCGCCAAAACGAAAGTGCCGTGTTCGCCCAATAGGGGGTAGAGGAAGGACTTGTGCACGCGCATACCGCCCAACCCCATATTATATTCGTAGCTGGTCCCCTCACCATCGAAATAACTATTGAAACCCTTGCCATCAGCCAACCGCAAGTAGCCATCACGATCGCCGGGGCAACGCCACGCCCGGGGATCGGGCACCTGACCTTTAAGCACCTCGGGCAGTGGAGTCAGCGCCTTATTGATGGAGGGCATTTGCGCCGCCAGGGGCATGGTGTCGTTGGATTCGTTGAGATAGGCCCTGATACCCACGCCCAGACCCCGCAGTTGTTCGGCACACGCCGTCCGGGTGGCGGTAAGTCGGGCCTTGCCGATGATGGGTACCGTAATCCCCACCAGCACGCCGATGATGATGACCACCACCAGCAGTTCCAGCAACGTAAAGCCCCGGCGATTTTGCGGCATAACCTCAACCTTGTGTCAGTACCAACATTCTAACCCTGACGCGACAAGTCAGGAGGGTATCCGCAAGGCAAATCCAGATTCTCCCGATCAGGCATCCTTGAGATCAACGCGTTTGATCTTGGCGCCCAGGGCATTGAGCCGGGTTTCGATTTTTTCGTAGCCACGGTCAATGTGATAGACACGGCTGACGGTTGTTTCGCCGCGCGCTACCAATCCCGCGAGTACCAAAGCCGCAGAGGCCCGCAGGTCGCTGGCCATGACTTGGGCGCCGATCAATTCCCGTTCGCCTTCGATGACGACGGTGGAGGCTTCCTTGTGCAGGTGGGCACCCAGACGGCTGAGTTCCGCCACATGCAGGAAGCGGTCGGGATAAATCTTTTCCGTGACGATGGAATTGCCATCCGCCAGACAGAGCAAGGCCATGAATTGGGCCTGCAGGTCGGTGGGGAAGCCGGGATAGGGCTGGGTGGTGATGGAGGTGGCGTTCAGCCGGCGAATCGAAGAGACAATACAACCGGTGGGAGTTTTCTCGACAATCACGCCGATCTGCCGGAGCTTATCCACCACGGCCAGCAGATGCTCCAGCCGCACATTGTCCAATTCCACTTCGCCGTTGGTAATCGCCGCGGCCACCATAAAGGTGCCCGCTTCGATACGGTCGGGAATGACGGTATAGTCCACCCCGTGCAGTTCATCCACGCCTTCAATGGTGATCCGGGGTGACCCGGCGCCGGTAATCTTGGCACCCATCTGATTGAGTAGATTGGCCAGATCGGTAATTTCCGGCTCGCAGGCGGCGGACTCAATCACCGTGGTCCCCTTGGCCAGCGTGGCCGCGGACATCACATTGGCGGTGCCCAATACGGTTGAGCCAAAATTCCCGCCCAAAAATATTTCCGCGCCGATCAAGCGGTCGGCGTGCAGGATAATATCCCCTTTATCCAAGGTCATCTTCGCGCCCAGCGCCTGCATGCCGCGCAGGTGCAGATCAATGGGACGATCACCAATCGCGCAGCCGCCGGGCATGGACACGCGGGCCACTTTACGTTTGGCCAGCAATGGCCCCATGGTACAGATACTGGCCCGCATCTTGCTGACCAGGCTGTAATCCGCGCTACTCACGGAACTATTCACCACCTGCATGACCATACTGCCATCGGCGTGATGTTCGTTCTTGACGCCCAGCGCGGTCAGCAACTGCCGCATACTGGCGATGTCGGATAAATGGGGAACTTCCCGCAGCGTGACGGGCGCATCGGTAAGAATGGAGGCGGCCATCAAAGGCAAAGCCGCATTTTTGGAACCATTGACCCGAATCTTGCCGCGCAACCGTGCGCCACCCTGAATAATGAGAGCATCCATAGACAGCCTCCTTGCTGATACTTGGAATACGTGCGTTATGGCTTGATCATAGACGCACGTATTCCAAGCCGCAAGAGCCGGGACGACAATTCCTTTGACTCCCTGCCGGGGTTTATTTACCAATCTTCCGATCGCGAATCGGCAGCTTCATTTCATCGCTGTTGGCCTTCAATTCCGGGGCATACATGGCCGCGGCCTGGGTGGGCAGAGCGCTGAACTGGCCGGGAATTTCCGCCCGGAGTTGGTAGCTGACCGAGTGTTTGCCTCGGGCCAAACCCTGGACGAACAGGCAGACCTGACGGTCGCGGTATTCGACGTAGGCACCCATTTCGTTGCCGGTATACCCGCTACGGACGTCCACCGCTTCGCAGCCGGCGGGCTTGGGATCCGCAAACATGATGTACTCGTAATCGTTCTTGCTCTCGATTTCGAGCTCGACCAGAATCAGATCGCCGGAAGTGATCGTGGGCGCTTTACCGCCGAGGGGATCAAACGGCGAGGGAATCAGTTGCCGTTCGTACTTCTCAACCTTCTGCTTGACGGCCTCGCCGCGGCCACCGGCAACATCAATCCGCTTGTCCACTTCGACCAGCTTGTAGTACCGCCGCTGGACCTTGATTTCCAGCCCGGCCTTGCTGATGGGGTCTTCCAAGGTGAAGTTGGTCAGATAAGCGTTGTAATACAGTGGGCCCGAACCTTCGCGCCGGATGACCAGGGCATGTTTGCCCGACTCGACCGCAACGCCTTCCAGCACGAATTTGTTATCAAAGCTGAACAGGTTGTCTTTGGTGATCTTCTGGGTCTTGACCACCTTGCCATCCAGTTCAATACTGACGGTCATATCGGGGGCGGTTTCACCACTGGCCCGGGCAAAGTCCGCCAGTGCTTCCAAGGCGTAACTGGTATCGCGGGTGGAGTTCCAGTAGACGCCATGTTTGCGGTTATTGATCAGGTACTTGGCCAGTCCGGCGGTGGTGGCGCCCTTGGGATCGGTCTTGGCCAGCAGTTTCAGATACCAGGACATGGCTTCGACATCGTTGCCATACCAATACCACCAGGCATTGTCTTCCGGCAGACGCAGGTAGGCGGTCTGATTCTCGGCATCTTCGACCACGAACTGCTTGAGGTTCTGCAGCACCATGGCCAGCTTTTCCTTGTCCTTCATCTTGGCCAGGGCCACGCCATAAACGGCCTTGCCGTAGGCGTTGATATGCACGCGGTCGCGATAGAGGAAGTCGTTCATGGCATCGTTGACTACGTCGGCATCCACCAGAATCATCAGAATGAAGGCATCCAGCTCATCGGCATGGGCCTTGCCTTCCTTGCCTTTGGTCTTGACGTAACGCTGCAACTCCGCGACTTCCTTGGCCTGATACTGCTTAAGCCAGGCCACGCCACGATTGAGCATCTCGGCGGGGATCGCCACGTCATTGCTGCGGGCGACCTGCAGGCCATGTACCACCACGGCGGTGGTGTGGGCCCAGCTATGCTCGCCCCAGCCACTGAACCAGCCCCAACCGCCATCGGCACATTGCATCATGGCCAGCCGGGCGATGCCGTCCTTGACGATCTTGTTCATTTCTGTACGGCTGAAGACCGGATTCACATCCAGCCCGACGCCTCTGCGTTTCCAATCCGCGGCCCGTTTGGCGTCGTTGCCAATTTCCTGGGCGTTGAGGTTGGTGCGTTTGGCCTGGATATCTTCCAAATCTAGCTTCATATCCAACAGGATTTTCTGGGTAATCACTGCGGGTACAAAGCGGTTGAGCGTCTGCTCGGTGCAGCCGTAGGGATAATCCAGCATATACGACAGTGCATCCACCATCGCCAGCGCCACGCTGGGCGAGTAGCGAACTTCCAGACGGCTTTGCTCGGTCAGCCGGGCGGTGGGCACGGTATAGGTAATCTGGCCCGAATTCTGGTCGGGGCGCAGGGCTCCGGCGAAAGATTCGGTCTTGAGAATACCGTGGACGATGACCGGGAATTTCATCTCAGTGGCATCGGATTCCACATCGGTCTGGGCTTTCATGCGGACCACGGCTTCGCCGGGACGGATGGCCTTGACCAGCCAATCCACCCGCTGTTCGCCGCCGGCGGCCACGGGCACCGACCGGGTGAGGGTGACGCCGGGCATGGCTTCCAGAGTGGCGCCTTCCAGTTCCAGCGTGACCTGCACAGTCTTGGCGACTTTGAGGTAATTGTGCACGTTGGCACTGAGGATGACTTCATCGGTCTGCGTGAAGAAGCGCGGGGCCTGCAGGCGCACGATCACGTTCTTACGCGTGACGACTTCGCTGGTGCCTTCGCCGACGCGCGTACCGAGGCCCATGGTCCACACGCGGGTCTTCCAGCCGGTGAGGTTTTCGGGCATCTTGACGGTGAATTCCGCGATGCCTTTATCATTGGTTTCCAGCGCCTGCGACCAGAAGGCCGTATCGGCGAACTGGGTGCGCACTGTAGTAGCGGCCATGGCGGGTTCGGTGGGCTGAGGAGCAGGTTCAGCCGTCAGCACGGGCGCGGCGGGTGTTGAGGGGGCAACACCGTTACCAGCCCGTGCAGGAGTAGACATCGCGGCATCAGCCATCATGCGGGGGGCGTTTTTCCCCTCTGCCTCGACCAGTCCCTTCGCCCCCCAGCGGCCACCGCCGCCAGCACCACCACCGAATAGCCCGCTAACAGGCTTATCCGAGGCTTGATCCTGATCTACTTCCTGACCACCAAATACGCCCAAGGCGCCCATGGTGATTTCATTATCTTTCACCACACTGCTGCCCCAACGGTCCAGCGAACTGGTGGTTTGAGGGTAGTGGCTGCGTTGCCACTTCCAGAAGTGATCGCGAATTGCGGGGATATTGCTGCCCCCGCTGATATATTCCACAGCCTTGTCATACATGCTGACCACGCACTGACCGACCACTGGCTGGCCGGTGGGATCGGTCACCTTGACGGTCACCTTGGCTTCCTGGCCGGGAAGGTATTCGGTCTGATTGGGCAATACCTCTACATTCAGCACCCGTTGTTCGGGGGGAACGACGACTTGCCGAACTTCGGTATAGACGTTGCCGCCGCTGATGGTGACGGCCTCGATGAAGAAGTTGGGCATGTCGCGCTTGGTCACAGCCAGCGTTTCCACTGTCGTCTTGCCTTGCAGACGGACCAGCTTGGGCCGGGCCTGACCCACGCCATTGCTGGCGCGTTCAAACAGCAGCACGGTGCCGTTGGTACGGTTGGTATTTATAGCCAGTTCGATCCCCTCGCCGGGGCGGTATTCCTTCTTGTCGGTTTGGAGTTCCAGGTCATTGAAGCGGAAGTCTTTGCTGTCGGCATCCTGCCCGCGCACGGTCAGCACGACGGCGCCTTCCTGCGTATGCCCGGCGGTATCGGTGAGTTTATAGGCCAGACGATACTGGCCCCCCACCGCGCCCTTGATGGGCAGTTCTGCGGTGCCGGTGTCGGTCATATCCAGCGGCCACGTGCGTACGGCAGTTTCGATGGGCTTGCCCTGGGGATCATACTTGAGCTGATAGAGGCTGACTTCGCCCTTGCCGGTCACCGCGCGCTGATCCAGCGTGGCGCTACGGAAACTCGCTTGGATGGTATCGCCGGTACGGTAATACGCGCGGTCGGTCCAGGTGTAGACCTTGAAGGGCGTGCGGGCCACCAGCACCTGCCCGGTGCCGGAAATGGTGCGGCGGCTCTGATCCGTCACATCCACCGTCACGTTGTAGGCATGATCCTGATCGCCATGAATGGCTTTGGCCAGACTGGTATCAATATCAATTTTGTAGGTGCCGTCCTCGGCGAGCGCGGCTTCGCCTTCGGCGACAATTTCCGGCGGCGGGCCACCGGCATGCCACCACCAGCTCCACCGTGGCCGGGCCATGCCCCACTGATTCCAGTTGGGATACCACGAATAATCGTAATAGCACCACCAATAGCCGGGGCCATAATACCAATCCCAGTACGCGGGCGGGTACCAGCGGGCATCATGGGCGTCGCGGGTGACCTTGTATTTCACCGTGCCCTGCGCGACCGGGGAACCGAAGTAATACTTGGCCTTGACGGTAGCGGTGATTTTTTCACCCAACATTACGGGAATGGTGGGCGCATCAATGGTCACTTCGAATTCTGGTTTTTTGTATTCTTCCACGCGGAAGCTCAAACCACTGAGCTGTGAGTTATTGCTCTGCTGCACCTGCACGTAATATGCGCCCAATGTCGCATCCGCAGCGAGTGGCAGTTCGAGACTCACACCGCCATAATTGTCGGCCTTGAGGGTGCGTTTGAAAATTTCCTGCCCTTTGGGATCATTGATCACCAATTTCAGGTCTTTCCCGGCATACGCACTAGGGCCATCTTGGTCATATTTGGTCACCCCCGCCCAGGCTTTGATCTGTACCTTTTGGTCGGGCCGATACACCGGACGGTCGGTGATGATGAAGCCTTTGTGCTGGTTGTATTGATAGTCGTATTCGTCAGTCCAGTGGTTGAACCACATGCCGGTAAAGCCAATCCAGGCCAGACGCCCGTCGGGCGCATCGGCCTGAATCAACCATTGAAAGCTGCTCGGTAGATCTTTTTCGGCCATCAGGATGCCGCCGTCGGCATCGGTCATTTCCGCGGCCTGCTTGATATCGGTGACATTACGCCCGACATTACGCACCACTTCCACCCAGCGGCGATTAAAGCCCCAGAAAGTGACATTGGTCTTGGCGACCGGTGCGCCGGAGACAGCATCGCCCACATAGTAGAACACTTTGCCGTCGAGTTTCTTTTCCAGCAGGGCCAGGTCCGCCAGCCACAATACCACGCGGGTCGTGTTGCCGTTTTCCATTTTGGCTTCGAGCAGATAGCCCCCGCCATCTTTGAGCGGGGTGGTCACATCCAGCCGCCGGCTGAAATGCTCGGGTTTGGGCTGCAAGTCCAGATTCCACTGGGCCACCTGCTCGCCGCGATACTTTTCCTCGTTCTGCTGGACAATCCGATAACCCACGTTATCAATGGACATTTTATTGCCATCGGGTTCGCGTTGGTTGGATTTGATATAGGCTTTGACATCCTCGATCAATTCACGGTGTTTGATTTTCCAGGCGGTAAACTGCACTTTCTTGCCGTTACGATAAATGAAACTCACCACCGCAGGTTGCCCGGCGGCCAGCGTCCGGGCGGGTTCGATCGCACCCCAATTGCCGACGATCTGGTCATGCTGGTGTTGCCAATTTTCATCCTTACCGAACTTTTCGAGCCGCAGTTTGATACATTCGGCGGCTTTGGGATATTGCTGACGATCCTGAAAAACCCCCGCCAGAGCTTCGAGCGCCAGCCGGGCTTCATCGTCGGTGTCCTTGGCCAAGGTGCGATAAATACGGATGAAATTGAACTCATCGGGCAATTTAAACCGTTGTACGCCATTGGTCAGCCGGGCAATAGTTTCATCTTCGCCCAGCGTGCGGGCGGCAAATGGGCCGGTGGTCAGACCGCGATCTTCATCATCGCCCCGACCGCGCCCCAGGCCATATTGCGCCATGGTGTGTACATCAAATTGCTGGCGGAGAAAGTCGGCAAATTCGCGTTGAATGGTCCGGGCCACGCGCGGCGAGGCTTCGGCGGCCTGCAACTGCAACCAGCGCCAACGCTGGCCATCAGTCGCGGCTTCGCGCCAGGACTTGGGCAGTTGATGGAAGACCGGCTTGCCGTCGGTATCCACCGGCGCACCGCGGTTGCTCCCGCCGTAATAGTACCCTTCATCATAATCCGGCAGTGCGGTCAGATCCGTCAGACTGTTGAGCCGCCAGGAGACGTTGCCTTCCGCGCCATTCAATAGCCGGTTGGCAAATTCGCGATACAAATCCGCCTTTTCATCGCCGGTGGCTTTGGCATCCGTACCCAGCAAATCCATTGCCTGCTGCATAAGTTGTAAACCACGTACCCGATCGCGCTGATAACAATTGGCCCACTTGCCGCCGCCCCGATGTCCGCCCCGCTCGAACTTACCGGCCACCATGTAGCCATAATTGCCATAATTATCCATGCTCTCCGCGATAATTCGCAGTGCCCGCCAGTTGTCTTTAGATAAGGTTATAACTTCTTCACGCAGCGCGTCAATTTCATGGGTTCGGCCCAGATTATTCAGGCACTGCAGCGCCCCGTTGAGGTCATTGGCCGCTTCTCCACCAGACTGATTCGCCGGGTCCAGCGCCAGGCCACGATAGAGCTCGTAGGCTTCTTTGTAATTACCATCATTCATCAGCTTGCCGGCTTTGGTACGCTGTTCGGGAATCCCCCCTTTGCCTTGCGCCAACATGACCCCGCCCGCACAGAGCAGCAACAGTACCGCAACCAACCAGATTGAATGACGCATGATGAACCTCCAATAGTTAACCGCTTTAGACGCCCGGGT
>JBAXGE010000091.1:0-9293 GCA_037139555.1 Phycisphaerae bacterium | reverse complement strand
GTGTCAGCCATAGGGCCTGCATCACCTCAATATCATACCGGGGCGTATACCCCATCATCAGCCCCAGCAACCCCAGCGGCGCGATGGCCAGTATCACCACCCCGCGCAGCGGCTGGCCACGCAATTCAAACCCCTGTGCCAGCCACAATGTCAGCAACCACGCCCCCAGCGCCCCACACGCGGCGGGCAGTTGCACCGCCAGGTCCAGCCGGATATACCACGGCACACACCGCGCAATCAGCGGGGTGGCACACGTCACCGCCACCGCCACCAGCGCCAACATCCACACCAGCCAGCGGCCAATGTACAACCACGTAACCAGCGCCCGGTTCCGCTGCTGACGCCCGGCAAAGTTCGCCGCATTCACGTAGAACACCGCCAGTACCACCATCGCCACATAGCTGGGCACCTGTGCCATGCGGTACGCCGCCGCGATGGCCGCGGCGAGATAATCCACCTGAGCCTGATGGGCCAGCCGCCCCCCCGCCCATAGCAGCAGTGGCCCCATACTCATCAGCACCAGCACCCGCGCCAGGAGCCAATGGCCAAAGACATTTAATTCCCCCCGCGCCGGCAACACCGCCTGATCTTTCGGCAGCACCTTTTCCAGATGCAGCGCCAAGCCCACCACCACCCCCGCCGCGGCCAGCAGATACGCCAACAGCAGCGCCTCCGCCCGGCCGGTGAGTGCCGCGATGATACTGCCCAGTAAAAACGTTCCATTACTCGTCCACTCCGCCCACATCACAGCCCGGGTATGCCCCAGCCCCAGCAGCGTGCCGCACAGCAGGTGATATAGCCCCAGCACCGCCACCGTCAGGCCGATGAGCACGAACAAGAGCGTGGGATCCGTCAAGTTCTGGCGTTCCGCCCCCAAGACCAGCGTCCCCAGCCAGGGCGCCGTCAGCAGCGTCAGCCCCGCCACCAGACCTGCCGTCAGCGTGAAACGCCGTAACAGGAAATGGTAAAAGTTCTGGACATACCCCCCGGCCCGGGCGGGGGCGGTGAACCGCTCCGCCAATTGCTGCCCACCCCAGAGGCCCAGCGGCACCAGCCAATTTATCCACTCCAAAGCCGTTTGATAATGGGCAAACGCCAGCGTGCCCGCCTTGCCCAATAACCACAAAACCGCAAAGGTCCGCAGCAACCCCAGCCCGCGCCCGGCGGTGTGGGCAATGGCCAGTCCGCGGGCTTGCAGACTGGGGGGCGTGAGTTTGGGCATAGGACGCGGGGTCATGGGCCAAATATTACCATGCCGCAGGCCCCTCGGCAGCTTGCATCCCGCCCAATCTAAGGGGACAATCAAGGAATTATGGCAAACAAACCTATATCGGATCGGCATCGGGCATGGGCAACCGGCCAGCAATTACTGGCCGAGGGGCACTATGTCGCGGCCGCAACTTTTCTGACTGAGGCCCTAGCCAATGCCCGCCGTCAGGAACAGTGGTTGGAAATTGCCCAGATCAGCCTGCCATTATTGGAAGCCCGCCGGCAAATCCGTCAACAGGCCGTGGCCGGGGTGATTGCCATTGCGCCCACGCCAGCCAAGCTTAATGAGCTGCCCCCCAACGGAGCCACGGTTATCTTGGCCGGAACCCATGCCGTCAATCAGGCCCAGCGGTTGCGTCTGAACGCGCGGGCCAAAGCGGTACCGTGGGAAGTTTTGGTCTTGGTGGCCGGCGAAGTGGGCGTCCGGCTGTGCAGCCCGGCAGCGCCGCAGGCGGCAGTGGGCTTGACCAAAGCCGAAATGAACACCCTCCCCGGCGCTGGCTGGTGGGAACCCGGCACCCCGATGCACGCACTGGCTCAGGAAGCGATTTTGCACGCGTGGGAAGCGCTGGCCCAGCGCTGGCAGGAAGTCCACATGCCCAAAACCATAGTTCCCAAAGCGGAAATGATCGCGCTGGAGACGGCCTGGCAGGTGGACGAGGCCAATGAACGGGTGGCGATGCGGTATATGGCATTGGCTGAGGGAATCGGAAAGCGTCGTAAGTAATATATGTTATATATTTAACATATTATCGGAGTGAAATGAAGAAGACCATCCCAGTACATCTGATTGTCGGCCCGTTGGGGATCGGCAAGACCACCGCCATCATTAATTATCTCAAGCGTATCGCCGGTTTTGAGTTTGCCGCCGTTCTGGTGAACGATTTCGGCCCGGTCGGACTGGATGATGCCATTGTAGAGAACCAGACCGGAATGCCAACGGGGTTTGGCAAGGTGGTCATGGTCCCCGGCGGGTGTATCTGCTGTTCAGCGCTGCCGGGGATGATTTCCGCCTTCAAACGGATTTTCGAGTTTCCCGTGGTGGACCGAATCATCATCGAACCCAGCGGGATCGCCCAACCCGGGGCGATTATTGACCTTATTTGCGATCTTAAACGTAGCCATAATATCGAGTTACGTCCGATTATCGGGTTGGTTTCACCCACTCTGGTTGCCAAAGGCGCATTGGATAATATCCCTTACTATTCCCGGTTGGTCGAGGCGGCAGATATTCTCGTGGCTAATCGCTGCGATCTGGCCAAGCCCGGCGAGGTGGAGGCGTTTAAGACCTGGGCTGCGGGACTCTATCCTCCAAAGCAGGAAATCCTGACTACCGAACACGGGCAACTGCCCGACCGTATATTTCATATCAAACATACAAACGCCATGAAAATCCTCGCCCCCACTCAGGCGGATACGGCCGATGCGCAGGCGCACGAATTACCCCACGCCGGAGGGATTTTATGGCCTGCAGGTGCAACCTTTACCATGGCCAAGGTGCACGCGGCTCTGGAGCGCTGGCTGCAAGACGGCATAGCCGGGCAAACGGTCTTACGCTTAAAGGGCATACTCCCCACTGATGAGGGATGGAATCTGGTTGAAATTGCGCAGAACCAGATATTTATCCGCCCCAGCGAGTACCGTGGTGGGGCGCGGTTGGATTGGATCACCCCCGAACCGGTCGCGCCCGCAGCGGTGGCGAAAGATTTGGATGTAAGTTTGCCTATAACATAATCATCCGTACGGCAACAAGACGGTAGTTGAGGATATAAACCATGATGAAGAACAGTACCTGGTTGTGGATTGCGGCAGGGCTATGCACCGGATTGGTCGGCACAACGCAGGCGGCGCTGACCGAGGCGGAATTTGATCAGGCGTGGAAGGAACTGGGCACGCCCGCCAGCGCCAAACAGGCGGAAGCCAAACTGCAAACCGAGGTGGCGCAGGTGGCGCCGTGGATTATTAAAAAGCTGACCGTGCTGAATGACGCGGACAAAGTGGACGAGATTCTCGTGCAACTGGATGCGGATGACTTCCGCACGCGCGAAGAGGCCAGTGCCCGGCTGCAACGGCTGGGGCGGTCGGTGGAACCGAATTTGCGTGTAGTTCTGGCCAAAACCCGTTCCGCGGAAGTGAAGGTGCGGGTGCAGGACCTTCTGGATCAACTCAACAAGCCCCAGCGCGGGGGCGAGAAGGTGGTGGCCAGCGCCCCGCCGCAGGATGCCATCGGGGTTCGCCTGCTGGCGACCACCGGCGCAGAGGCACTGTCCAGTCTGCAGAAGATTCAAGCCAAAACACCGTGGGACACCACGCGTAACGACGCCCAGGCCACACTGACGCGGTTGGTGATCCAACAAGTCGAACAACGCACGAGCGAATTGGAACAAGCCATCGCCACCCAGCGCAGCGACGATGCCCGCAAAGCCCTGGACCAGATCAAGGGCGTGCTGACTGCGGCGGGGATGGAGAAAAACACCATGTTTGACGCCGCCCTGCAAGGGCTGGCAGCCAAGATCAAAATGGCGGAGACACTCGACGCCCTGCAGGCCAAGATCGCGGCCAATCCCCAGGACAACGCCAGCCGAGAAAGCTTGGCCCGGTTGCTGCTGATCAATCTGGGGTTGCCGGCTGACGCTCAGAAAGTCCTGACCAAAGATTGCGATGCGAAACTGCTCGCGCTGGTGGAACTGCTGGGCAAACCGCTGAAGGACCTGACGCTGACCGAACATGTCGCGCTCGCGGATGGCCTGATGGCGGAGATCAAAACCCCGACTGTGGAAAATACGACCATGGCCAAGCGGGCCTGGCAGAGTTATCGCGCTGTGGTCAACGATCCCAAAGCCAAGCCCCTGCAGGCGGAATACCGGCCCAAGCTGGACAGCCTGGAAGTGGCCTTGATGCGGTTGGGCGTAGATTTGCCGGATGTGATGAATGTCACCGCGGTGGTGGATCTGGCCAAGCATGTCGCCAAGGGGGAATGGAAAAAAACCGACAAGACCTTGGAAGTGGAAAAGGGTACGTTTGCCCTGTTGAATATTCCCTTCACGCCCACAGGTGGGTATGAATGGAGCCTGCGGATCACCCGGTTGGACGGCGAAGACGGGATTTTCATTGCCATCCCGGTGGCGGGCGCGACGGCGAATCTGAATTTGGGCGGGTGGGCGAATACATGCAGCGGTTTGGAAACCATCGGCGGGGTGGATGCCCAGGGTAATCAGGACGAAGGCGTGTCGGTCAAGGAAGGCCTCGAAAACAACAAGCCGCAGGACGTGGTCATCCGGGTGGAATACAACAAGGTAAAGGCCGAAGCTAAAATTGTCATTACGCTGAACGGTAAGCCGTTCAGTCATTGGACCGGCGCGACGGCACAACTGGGCCGCCATTCCGTCTGGCGTACCATGACCCCGGGCAATCTGGCCATCGGAGCGCACCAGTCCAAAGTCCGGTTCGAGAATTTCCGTCTGGTCCCGTTGGATGCCATGATCAAATTGCTCAAGGATACCAAGGTGGATAAAACCGCCGTCGAGCCAGCAGCACAAGATGCTGATCTCCAGATGCAAATTGACCAGACCGTTCCGATCGAACGCTGAGTTGCGGGACACTCAGGCATCAGCACGCAGCAACTGGGCGATAGCTTGGGCCACGCCGTGTTCAGCGAGTGAACCGGTGGTATGTTTGGCCGCAGCTTTGGCTTTAGGACTGCCGTTGGCCATGGCAAAGCTCAGCGGCGCTGCGGTCAACATCGCCAAATCGTTGACATCATCTCCAATCGTGACCACCGCCGTGGGCGGGATATCCATAAGCTCACACAGCCGCAGCAACCCCGTCCACTTGTCCACGTGCGCGGCAAAGACTTCGATCACCTGACAATCAAACGTGGCGGAATAGATCGAATGATGCGTGATGCGCGGGCCAAACAGTACGGCCACGCGGGCCTCGACCGCCACGGCTTCGCCGGCGGAAACCACCACCGACAGCCGCAACGTGTGCGCCTTGAGTTCGGGGCTGAGTGTTTCCACCACCCGGGCCTGGGCTTTATGATAAATCATCCACTCCTGCGTGCCCCGGTGTGGCGGGGCATGCTGGGTGAAGTAATACTCGGGCAACCCGGTGGCGGGATCATCCACCAGCAGCAGCGTGGCATGGCCAAGCTCACCGAACAGAGCGATGGTGGCATCAATAATATCCGCCGGCACACAGGCCGTCGTCAGCGACCGCCCCGTGGTCATATCGCACACGCTGGCCCCATTGGCGAACACCCCCGCACCAACGAATCCACCCGCCGCGATGATGCGGCGCGATTCGTAGCTGTTGCGTCCGGTGCAGATGGTGACATGGATGCCATGGGCCCGGGCCTGCTCGAGCGCGTGCCGGTCTGCCGGCGCGATACTCTCGCCGGGGTGGATGAGCGTACCATCAAGATCACACGCCAGCAGTCGCCAGCGGGGATGCGTGGGCGCATGGGGAGGACGGGATGGTGCGGCCTTGGTCATGGTGGCATTGTAGGATGAAATGCTTCGTCTGGGTATGACAATCAAGGAGAAAATTAGCCCTCCCCGACGTCCGGGGCTACCGCTATGGGCGGTCTCTAGGTATGATACATGGGTCATATTTTGGAGGAATACCATGAATTATCGCGTTTTAGGTCGGACTGGCGTGAAGGTGACGCCGTTATGTTTAGGTACGATGAATTTAGGCGGGCGTACCGACGCCGGTGAATCGGCACGTCTCCTATCGGCGTATACCGAGCTGGGGGGTAATTTTATTGACACCGCCAACGTGTATAACGATGGCAAATCCGAAGCCATCATCGGCCAGTGGCTCAAAGACACCGGCCAGCGCGATAAAATTGTACTCTCCACCAAGGTGCATGGCCGGCGCTCGCCGCACATCAACGATGCGGGCAATCACCGCTGGCATATCGTGCGCGAGGTGGAACAGTCGCTGCGCCGCCTGCAAACCGAGCGCATAGACCTGTACCATATCCACCGGCCCGATGCCGATACCCCTATTGATCAGACACTGCGGGCGCTGGACGATTTGATCCGCGCGGGCAAGGTGTTGTATCTGGGCAGTTCGGTCTTTGCGGCGTGGCAACTGGCCGAGGCACACTTTGTCGCCGAACGGTTGAACGTGGCCCGGTTCGATGTGGAACAGCCGCAGCTCAATATCATTGACCGGCGGATCGAAAGCGAAGTCCTGCCGTTCTGCATGAAATACAATGTCGCGACGATTACCTGGGCACCGCTGGCCCGGGGCCGACTGGCGGGTACGTATACGCGCACGGGGCGAAAGATTCCCCCCGGCACGTGGTACGCAGCCCAGAACAAGACGGATTTCCCCGCCGCGCAGTGGCCGATCATGGAAGGCGTGGATCGCCTGGCCGATGCCCGGGGTTGCAGCAGTTCGCAATTTGCTCTGGCTTGGTGTCTGCAAATCCCCGGCGTAACCTGTCCGATTATCGGCCCGCGCACGGTGGCACAGTTGCAGGACAATATGGCGGCACTGAATATCACCTTGAGTCCCGCAGAAATGCAGGCGGTGGACGCGCTGAATCCGGCGGGCAATCTGGCGCGCGATCCCAATATCGGCCCGGTACCACGCTAATAACTCAGCGCCGGCGCGGGGCGAGAAATTCGCCCAGGCCCTGTTCCAGCGAAACATTGGTGGCAAACCGGCGGTAGCGGCAATGATAGCTCCCGGCGAGTTGTTCCAAGGCCTGCAAATGGCCGCGCAAGCGTTGCAGATACTGGCCCCGGATCACGGTGGGGTCAATCCGCAGGCGCTGGCCGGGGTCTTCGAGACTGCGCATTTGTAGCACACGGGTAAAGGGCAATTCCAACTCATCGGGCGATAATACCTGTAGTAGCAATACCTCATGCCGCCGCGCCCGCAGATGAGCCAGCGCCCGGCCCAGAGCGTCCAGCCGTTCAAAGCCATCGGTAATCACCATAACCATACTGCGCCGCGGGCAATACTCGGCCACTTCATGCAGCCCGGCGGCAAGCTGCGTCTTGCCCTGCGGGGTGTGGGCTTCCAGATGCCGGGCAATGGCCAGAAATTGTTCATGCAGGCCACGCGGGTTCAGCCAGGTGGGGGTCGGCTGTCCCATGATTGCTAAGCCGACATTATCCTGCTGTTCCAGCGCGACATACGCACACGCCGTGGCCAGCAACTGGGCATAGCGCCATTTGCTCAAATCATCCTTGGACCCCTGATACTGCATCGAACCGCTGGCATCCACCGCCAACAGCACGCGCAGACTGGTTTGCACTTCGTATTGTTTGATGTAGTAACGGTCGGCTTTGGCATAAGCCCGCCAGTCAATGCGTTTGACATCATCACCGGGCACGTAGGCCCGATGCTGGGCGAAATCGAGCGCGTAACCCTGACGCGTGGAACGGTGCCGGCCCTGCACATAGCCCGCCATGGCCTGCTGGGCCATAAGCTCCAACCGACCCAGTGCTTTGAGCGTCTGGGGGGTCAGGGTGCGGAGCGGAGCGCTGGGATTGGCCGTCGTCATGCGGGATCGTCCTTAGCTCGCGCTAGCGGCGGGAATCTTGGCCAGCAGCCGGGCGATAATCTTGTCCGCCGTCATGCCCGCAGCCTGCGCGGCAAACGTGGGCAGAATACGATGCCGCAGAACCGGATAGGCTACCGCACGGATATCCTCGGTGGTGACATAGACGCGCCCCTTAAGCACCGCGCGGGCCTTGCCGGCGAGAATCAGGTTGATCCCCGCGCGGGGTCCAGCGCCCCATTCGACATATTCGTTAATGAAGTCGGCGGCTTCGGGCTCGTTGGGCCGGGTGGCCCGGACCAGATCACGCACATACTGATATACATGATCCGCCACCGGAACCCGGCGGACAATCTGATGCAGTTGGATCAGTGTCTGGGCATCAAGCACCTGTTTGAGCGTGGGCTTGCTCCCCCCCGCCGCCATCTTCATGATCTTGATTTCATCGTCGGGGGCGGGATATTTCACCACGGTGAGAAACATAAAGCGGTCGAGCTGGGCCTCGGGCAGCGGATAGGTGCCTTCCTGCTCGATGGGATTCTGTGTGGCCAGCACAAAAAACGGCCGGGGCAGATCGTAGGTGACAGCGCCCGCCGTGACGCGTTGTTCCTGCATGGCTTCCAGCAAGGCGGCCTGGGTCTTGGGCGGGGTGCGGTTGATTTCATCGGCCAAAACCAGATTGGCGAAGATGGGGCCTTGGACGAAACGGAATTCACGCCGGCCGGTGGTGCGGTCTTCTTCCAGCACATCGGTGCCGGTGATATCGCTGGGCATCAGATCGGGGGTGAACTGGATGCGTTTGAAACTCAGCGTCAACACTTCCGAGAGGGTGCGTACCAGCAGCGTCTTGGCCAGGCCGGGAACGCCCATCAGCAGGACATGCCCCTGACACAGTAGCGCGGTGACCACCTGCTCGACGACTTCTTCCTGGCCGACGATCACGCGCCCGAGTTGTTCGGTCAGATGGGCATACGCATGGCTAATTTGGCTGACGACCTGTAATTCATCGGGGGCCGGTGGGATGGGAGGGGGAGTTTCGCTCATCGGGTGGTGTCCTTCCTGATAATATGATAGCCTTAGCCTAGCGTCTAAAGCCGGAGCCGACAATGCTGGATGAACCAAACGCCGCAAATTATTGTTTCAACCGCGCGGGTTTACAGGCCATGGACCGCCGGGCAACCATGGAATATGGCCTACCGCTGGCGGGATTGATGGAACTGGCGGGCGTGGCGGTGGCGCGACTGAGTGCGACCTTGTTGCCGCCGGGGGGCAGTGTGGTGATCCTGACGGGTTCGGGCCATAACGGGGCCGATGGGCTGGTGGCGGCGCGGCATTTGGCGAATTGGGGTTATCAGCCATACTTATGCTTGGCCAATGCGCAGAGCGAATATCGCGATCTGGCCGGGGGTCATCTGCACGCGGTGCAACAGATGAACCTGCCGCTGGTAACACAAGCCCAGTGGCCGACGGAGACGATGCTGGTAATTGATGCAGTGCTGGGAAC
>JBAXGE010000090.1:0-9399 GCA_037139555.1 Phycisphaerae bacterium | reverse complement strand
GCCAGCCACCAAGCCTGACCATCAGGGAAGATTTTTTCGACACCTGGGATATGAAAATCTACAAAGGGAACACCTGAACCAAGTCCGATCACCACCCGGTCCGACATGTAATAATCGTGGTAGCCGTTGGGCATGCCTCCGACGGCTACCCGGCCGCGACGGTAAGTCTGGTGTTGATCTGCATATTTAGTTTCCCCCTGGCAACAGTCATATCCATTCCAACCTTTCCCGAACAGGCCGAACTTGCGGCCGTAACGCCGGGCCAGTGCATCCACAAAACGCGTGCGATTCCGCGAGGTCCAGAAATAATGCCCCAATGGATTGCGGGCGTGGACACGACTGCCAATAAAGACGACGTCAAATTCGGGATTGGGCGTAGTCTCTGGAGCAATTTGGAAGCGAACCTGGCAGATGCCATTGGGCATCAAGACCAGATTTTTTGCCCGCTGGGCCTGCAATTGTGCCGCCAAATAACCCATGCCGGTCAAGGTGGTCAAATCGGCCAATTTGGCGGCGGCGATAAATGAACTGGGCATGGTATTGAACCAGCGGCCAAACGGATCACCCAGACTGGTAATGATCATGGGCTTATGCGGCAACTGCTTGATGGCCAGCAAACCCGCGGTGGGATCGGTGGCTTGTTGATGATGAAAGAAACGCAGAAAGAGCACGTTGGCATTCATCTCTGCGACTTTGCGCTTCACTTCGGACCACATGCCCTGCCAACCAAAGCGTTGGGCCAGATCCAGAGCGGACAGGTGGTCATACGCCGCGATTTTATCTTCCTGCAGCAAACGCACGAATCCATCATGGCCGCCCGCATGATCTACCGGGAAATTATGACTCTGTCCGAGTACAAGAATTCTAACAGGTTGGGAATGCTGTTGCATGGTAATTATTGGGCGAGTATGGGTCTGTGTTTGAGGGTAATTATACGTGCCAGCTTTTCCAGCGGGAAAGTGCCATCCGCGCTGCAACGAATCCATTCATCATTGTCCGGAACGTCGTGCCACCAAGGGTATTTCATCAGTTTTACCCCGCGTGAAATCATCCCCGCTTTGAACGAAAAAGAACTGGGACTACACACCAGAATATCGGCAATGCTCATATGGTGGAAGGAAATACGGGCATCTTCATCCAGATGAAAATGAACATTGGGTAAAGCGCGCAAGGGATCAAGTTCTGGGGTATTCCCCTGGCTGTACACATGAAAAGCGATCGGGACCGCCGGCAAAGCTTGGATGATTCCGCGGGCGACGTTGACGAAATAATCCACTTCCACCCATCGTTCGCGCCAGTTGGAGTCATTCTCGGCCCGCATTTTGGCCACATCGCCGCGCCGGATATGTAACGCCACATTGAGCCGATCGGCGGTGAAGTAACTTGCCATCGGAGCCAGTTGCCGGGCGTGTTCATATTGGCGGCGCAGCAGTGGTACCGCGCTGGTGAGATCACGACAGGACAAATCATTCAGGAAAAACAGGACGGGTTGGCGGTGGTAGGTACGGGTTAGAGCGGTTTCCAAGAATCCCGGCATTTGTGTTTTCGGCAACTGCGGAAGACGCACAACTTTGATCTCGGTGGCGCGCAATTCAGCAAAGGTTTGGACACCGTAACCCATACCGAGAAAAGTCTCCCATTCCGGACGGGAAAAGGGCTGATGAACGTAGGTCAGACCATATTGCTTGGCCAGCAGATGTCCGGCCAGACAGTTGGTCAGTTGGTGGCCGATATTGGCACCAGTGTGGGAACGGACGGTTAGAAAATGCGCAGGCTGGGTAGTGCCTATCCCTACGGATGTGCCAAATCGATAGCGCAGAAAGGATCGGTATAACCAGGGAGATTGCTCCCAACTGCGGCACCAATAATAAAAGTTGCGTACCGCCGGGATATTGCTTAAGGTTTTACGCAGGGCCATAACTCACATTATTGATAATTTATAATCTGCCAGCCAGAGGGATAAATTGCGGGTTTAACCGGACGCCCGGGAACCCAAGGGGCTGGGGCCAGAGTCACGCTGGCATCAGGTTTTCCCAACCAAGCCCCCCACCACGAAAAACTGCTGTTGGCAATGATATGGTGCCGACAGGCACTCATTAGACGCAAATCCTCGAAGCCGTGGTGCTGATCGTTATGGTCTACGAACGTGGTGGGACAATCCGTGGGTAAATTAGCCCGGGCCCAAGCGATATCATCCGAGAACACATAAAAATGGGGGTTGGGGACATGTTCACTCAGACGGGCCATGGCCCGATGGTAATAACTTAGGGGCAAAAGCAAATGCCCCCCCCCTACCAATTGATAATCCCCTCGACGAATGTGCAGCGAAACGGCATAAGATTGTTGGGTGATCGTATGCAAGAGTTCCTCATTCCGGCCGGTAGCGGGGGACGCAAAGGTCAGGTGTTGACGCAAAGTGTCCGCAACTGTCTGGGGATATCCCGCCGCTTGCCAGTAGCCCAACATCCAAACATTGTGACCGGGGATTGGAAAATGGTCCGCCGGAGTAAATCCATGAGTATCAAATTCGTTGATAACATGAGCACCACTCAATATCCGCAAGAGCCAACGGCCACCGGGCAATTGGTCATAGCGTTGTGAACGCACCAACCGCGCGAACAAACTTGACGGACATGCCTGCTGCGGTAGATTAAAAACTGCCAACCGGTAGGGACGAGGATATTCGCGGGTCCAGCCTTCATCCCCAGGTGTGTATAAGCGTAGTTTGGCTTGCCACGCCTGCGCGAAATAGACGCCAGCCGCATATTGAAAAAGCTGGTTGCCCAGTCCGCCGTTAATGATGATGTGGATCGTACGTTCAGACATTGACAACCGTTACTCCGAAACCACGCGCCAAAAATACCCGCACCACGTTGGGCAGGTTTGTGGCTATTCCCGAGACTTCATTCAATAGTTCACTATATGCCCGATGAGCCCATAAACGGACGAAAAGCCACATCCCCAGCAACGGAAAAATAAATGCGGGCACAATCAGCCAGCCATGCGTACCCAGCAGCCAACATGACAGCATACCAAGGGCACTGGGAATCAGCGCCGATTGCAGGGCCAAACCGAGATAGCGCAGGGTGGTGGAGAGGATGATGCCGTGCGCTAGTTGGAGCATACCGAGAAAAACCAAACCACGAAATGCTTGAATCAAGACCACGGTCCAAGCCCCGGCGACCATGCCGTACGGCCGAAGGATATAGATTAAGGCGCAAACGGTTATGGTCAGAAATACCGCCTCAACTACCAGCCAGCCACGAAGCGCTCCCAATGCTGTGAGCGCTGTACCCAGCAGGCTGATCGTACCCAAAATGGGCAGTAGCGCGGCATAGGCCATGAAGACTCCGGTACCACTCGTCCACGCGAGGCCTAAAAGTAACGGAACGGCGATAATTCCCCAACCCAAAGCCAGCCCACCTAGGGGAAACAGCAGCAGTGCGAGTAGGCCAATTTGGCGGGTAAGAATCTGGGCGAATGCGGGACGATCATGTTGTTGCCGGGCTAGATGGGGAAAAAGGACCCGCACGATTGCGGCGCTTAACGCGTTGAGGGGACCATTGACGAGGGTCAGACTTCGGTTGTAGACCCCCAAGCTACCGCCCCCCAGATAGCGGCCTACGAGAAATTGATCGGCGGATTGGGTTAGAAATTGGAGGAAGCCTAAAAGTGACAGGGTGCCACCAAAGCGAAAAAGATGACGGATAAACCCTAGATCAAAAGCCAGACGCCAAGTATGGCGTGTCCAAGCATAGCGGATAACCAAGCCAACCGTTAATTGCATCAGCGCGCCAGCCACTAGGGACCATACCCCAAAACCCAGCGCGGCCAAGGGTATGGCCACTAATAAAAACCCGACCGCACAGGCAATCATTTCACTGACGCTGATAACCCGATAGCACAGATCGCGTTGCAAGATAACTAATGCCGGAAGGCTAAGGGACTGGATGATGAAACCTGCAGCCAGCATGATGGTGACGACCGCCAATTGTGGATGGTCAATAAAAATGACAGCATAGGGCGCGCCAACCACAATCACCAGCAGGAAGAGGCCACTCAAAAGTAGTGACACGGTAAAGGCGGTATGTAATTGCCGAGGCTGAAGATCAGACCATTGAACCAAAGTTTGCAGCATGCCCAGTTCTGCAAAATATCCTACAAAACGCAGGAGTAAGAAGGCAATAGTAATGACGCCGAAATCAGTGGGTTGAAGTAGACGTACCAGAACAACTGTGGCAGTTATTTGGGTAAGTATATTTGTAGCAACAGCCAGAACCGACCATGAAACTTGTTTGTATAGTGTTATCACACATATCCTACCATATACAACTACCTGGCAGAAGTAAAAACGGATATTAAACGAGGTTTGAAATTATTTTCGTACACTATCCTCAATGAATCATTCATATTATACATATAGAAGCATATTATAGAAAATGCTAATACTGAGACAGAGACCCATGCGAACCAGTTGGCCAAGTAATATAATGTAAGTATTGACACAATCGATGCGATAGCTGTTGTCACGACGAGCATTAACAGTCCAGCATAGTTTATTTTTGCAGATACATAGTATTCAACACGAAATATTTTTGCCTGATAGTACGCGATTAACGGCAATGTAATTATTGCCGATCCGATAATTTTCGACAGTGGCAATCCAATAATACCGAGTTGGCTTACCAACATAAACACTGTACCTAATTGCGCTATTGATCCAACACTGCTACAGAAAGATGAAGTCTTGTTATTGCCTTTAGCCGCAATGATGAGTCCGGAAAAACTTATCCTCGCCACAAAATACACAGCGAAAGCGTTTAATATATCGCATTCAACGCCGGCATAATTCTGATATCCAACCCATAATCCCACAAAAGTTCCATTCATTGCGACTGCAGTAGAAAGCAATATTATTGATATAGTCGATATCGCAACAATATATTTACTTATTAATTTCCAACTTTCATGTAATTGCTGAGTTGTAAATTTTTTTGCGATTGGAGCAAACATTGAACTACCTATAGGAGCCATCAGTCCACCTATAACACTTATTGATCTAGAAGATACCGCCCATATTCCAGCAGTTCTTGTGTCTATCATATTCGAAAGGATCAAAGATTCTGCATTGCCGGCCAATTGCCCTACCAATCTTGTCGCCATAATAAACATAGACGTCTTGAGCATATAAACAATTTTTTTAAGGTCAAATATTAATACTGTTCCAACCTTGCGTCTCCAAATAGGGATCATCAATATAATTAGGCAAAATACACCCAAAGAAGGTCTAACTAATTGGCCAATAGCGAGTGATGTTATTCCCCACCCAAAACGGAGGCTTAATATTGTGGATACAACACCAATAATTGCAATAGACAAGGAAACAATCGCAGTTTCGGTCACATTACCCAAAGCTTGATATGCAGTTGACAATGTCGAATAATTAAAGGACATAAATGCCCCAATGCTGGCCAAAGAGAAAGCTAGTATAATTTCATCTCTCTGATAATCAACATGATAATTTATCATTCTCGGCACAGAGCCTGAATAATAAAGACATATAATCGGTATAAGCACAGTAAAAGCTAGTGAAACTATAACTCCTGATGTGAAATATTTCGAGAATTCTCTGGGATCATTATTGGCATGTGCAACTGACAATCTTTGTGTCATTACCAAATTAATACCACCATCAAGCAATCCCAACATGCCCACGATGTTTCCAGATGCCATCCATGCGCCATATACATCCATATTGAAATATTTGAGGTATAATGGAACCATAACAATTGATGTGACTATTACGAATGTAGTATTTGCATAATTGGATATTAGGTTTATAATTGTTTGGCGTTTAAATGTCACTACTTATTTCCACCCATAAGATTTTTCGAGCGAATCAACGTATTTTTTTTCATCGGCATAATCGTTGAATGTTTCAATAGCCCCCTCTGACAGTTTATTCCGCAATGTTTCATCCATAGCCATGGATTTGATATTTGCACACATCCCGTCAATATCGACAGGCTCAGAAATGAGACTATCTCGACCATTCATCAATATATCTCTGTGCGCACCAACATTAAAAGCTATGACGGGTCTACCATGCCCGATTGCTTCAAGTAATACATATTCTGGTGTGGTTGGCCATAAAGTTGGTAATATAACAGCATAGCAATCACATAGTTGCTTTACCAACCCGTTACTCCATGTAATTCTAGTATCTATTTGTACATTTTTAACATCCGTAAGTTGTGGAACATATTTCGACCCAGGGAATAATTTAAAATTCACATTTGGGCATTGGCGTGCAATATTTTCGAGCAAGTGAAAACCTTTGGCACGAATCGGTTGACCATACCAAATGAAATCTTTGTTTGTAAAAGATGTAGATTTGTAAGATCTGTCTTTAGGAAAAACTAGATTAACTCTCTTAATGTTATTAGGATTAACGCCATAACGACAAAGTAAGTCGTCAGTGGAACTGCAAGTAGAAATCCATGTAATTTTACTATTAATAGCTATACGTCGGATACGACTTTTTCGATACGACCTTAGCAGACCGAATATGCTATCGCAACCCATCTTAACAGATGATGTAAATCCCTCATCCAAACATTTTGTACATGCCTCTACGCGGGCATCATGGTAACCGTATGTTTTACAACAAAAATAATCGTGTATCCATGGCTGGAGCACAACTTTTATACCAAGTTTCACTGCGATGCTTATTATATACCTTGGCTTACCTATATTAAATGAACATTCATGAACTATGTCAGGCTTAATTTTATTTAGCAAAATCGCAAACCAACTCCCACGGTAATCTCGCATCACGCCATTATTAAATATCGCGTTATTCTCAATTGGATAATTGTACACACACACATTATCAACCGAGTCATATTTCCCACCTTCTGAATTAAGCACAGACACTTTATATCCAGAAGAGATGAGTAGCTTTGCGGTTGTTATAGCAACATTCCCACCTGACGCACTACTCCTAAATGCATCAGCACACAAAAGCACATGCTTCCTATTATCCATTTTATATTTTCCTGTATCCAGATGTGTTACACCAATCGATCATTTTAGTTAACCCATCTCGAGTGGATACTTTGGGACACCAATTAATCAATGCTCCTGCTTTCGCAATATCAGCCACAAATACTTTTTGATCACTGACGCGGGGAGGCAACATATCAACATTCATCTTCACTCCAGTCAGTTCCTCGAGCATACTGAACAATTCCAGAAGTGATAGACTGCCATCTGAACCACCTCCAATATTAAATGCCTCTGCATGGACGGTTGATTCCATCGCCTGAAAATACAACCGCACCATATCTTCCGCATGCAGCACATCTCGAACCTGTTTGCCATTGCCCGACATAGTAAAGCGATGTTCGGGGTTCTGCTTGGTTAACAAGGCTTGCATACAGAACCAACCAATCCAACCTTGATCATACGTGGCGAATTGTCTACCACCATACATGCTTGAGTGGCGAAACACTATCGTCCGCAACCCAAATCGACGGCCATAATCCAGTACGTACTGATCGGCAGCACCTTTAGAACAACCATACGGGGTGCGAAAATCCAATGCAATTGTTTCGGGAAAACCCTTGGGATACTTGGGGCATACATAACGCGTTGGGGTTTCCTGATAAATCTGGTCTTCCAAGTCGCCATACACCTTGTTGGTGGAGGAATAAATCAAACATGCTTTTGGGTTCCACTGGCGCAAAGCTTCAAGGACGTTGAATGTGCCAAGCACATTGGTCTCAAAGTCCATACGAGGTCGCGCCAGCGAAGTGGTCATGGCAACTTGACCGGCAACATGAAATACCACATCCGGTTGGTATTGAGCAATTACATTAGTAACATCATCAGCGTTACGTGTGTCGCAATAATAAAAATTAAATTTCCCCAGTGACCGTAACCATTGCAAGTTTTCGTGTGCCCCGAAACGGGTTAGATTATCCAACACCGCCACATCACATGAATGCTTGATTGCTTCTGCGGTCAAATTTGAACCAAGAAAGCCGGCTCCACCCGTAATCAATAACTTCATTTGTTGTATGCTCCATTTTGCTCATACCAGTTCGCGGTCATTTGTATTCCCTGTGCCAGCGAAATTGCTGGCGACCAGCCATGTTGGCAAATCTTTTGTGGATTAGCAGCGTAGCCCATTTCATGTACCGAGGGAACGGAATATGAACGATGCAAGACCGACGCAATCTGTTCCGCGATCTGACCGATAGTCAGAGCGAAACCACTCCCAAGATGCAGTACACCGGGAATGGTTTGTGACGCATAAATAATCTTACCGATTGCCGCAGCCACATCCGCCACGTAAAGTAAATCCCGTACCTGATTAGGATTTTTCAAGGTCGGGCTGCCACCAGACTGAAAACTGCGAATAATATAGGGAATCAACTTATCGGACTCTTCGCGTGGTCCATAAGTGGTGAACAAACGCAGGTAGGTCAGTGGTAAACCATGCTGTTTACGATACATGTCGGCCAGCAAAAAGCCGGCAGCCTTGGTAACTCCATACAAAGAACCGGGGGCCAGCGGAGCTTGTTCCGTTAATGGTTCAAGAGCGGGCTGAAGTTCCAAGGCAGTACCCAACACCAGGATACGACGAAATTCAACCTGCGTCGCGGCCTCTAATACCGCAGTGGTTCCCAGCACATTGGTCCGGACGCTTTCGAGGCGATCTTGGCGTTGTGCGTTCACCCCATAAGCGGCCGCGTGCACGAGATAATCGGCATTGCAGGTAGCAAACAAACGCTGGAGCGTGGCATAGTCCGCAATATCCACCCCGCCGTGCCAAACTAGTTTGCCAGTTTTATCCGCATCGGCAAGCCGCCAAGGGATAGTTGCAGACCGCCCCACAGCGTGCACTTCACAGCCTTGCGCAATCATGTAATCTGTCAGATGACTGCCGACAAAACCAGAGGCGCCAGTGATAATGACCCGCGGCATAGGTTATACACTCGCCCAAATGTCTTTGACTGCATTGGCTTGATCCAGCAACATGGCTTCAGTCAAGCCGGGGTAGACGCCGAGGAACAAGCCGCCTTGGGCGATTTTGTTGGTATTGGTCAGTTCGCCAATCACGCGATGTTTCACCTCACGGTAGGCGGGTTGCAGTAACAGATTACCGCCAAAGAGCCGGCGGTTGCCCACTTTTCGGGCGTCGAGGCCGCGACAAAGTTTGGTTAACTTGGTGTGATCGGGTTGACGCATAATCATCAGGAACCCGAACCAACTGGGTTCACTGCCGGGGGTGGCGGAGATGAAGTGCCAATCTTTTTCCAGCGGGGTCAGCAAGTCGAGCAGGCGGTCACGGTTCCGCCGACGGGCAGCGATGAAATCGGGCAGACGTTTTAA
>JBAXGE010000089.1:0-9453 GCA_037139555.1 Phycisphaerae bacterium | reverse complement strand
GGGGCTTTGTTCCGCGTAAGCGCTAGCGTAGCAATGATTTGCCTAGCGCCGCAACTCTCGTTAGAATCAACAATCTGGTATCACATTATTTTTTGGCAAGGAGCGTTTATGCGGATCGTTCTATTGGGACTCATGGTTCTGGGTATGGCTGCGGTTGTGAATCTTCCTCTGGCCCGTGCCGAAAAGACCATGCCACCGGCGACCCAGCCTGCAGAAGTCACTCTGACGGGTAGTTTGGCCTGTGCGGTATGTGAATTGCACGAAAATGGGGCTCGGGGGCATCAGGATGCGCTGGTGGTTAAGAATGGTGATAGGGAAATCGTTTATTTTCTGAGCGGCGCCCCCAAGCATGCGAACGTATGTCATACGCACATTGACGGCGTTACGGTCAAAGGTGTGGTCACCGTAAAGAATGGTCGGCAATGGGTCGCGGTCAGCAGCCTTGAATTGCCCAAGAGGTAGGCGTTCCCGTCCGTAATTGTGGATTCATGTCCAGTCCCATTCTCTGTGGGATTGCGCGTATACATATAACTATGCGCATTCACGCATATTCACTGCTGAGTGTATTCCGTATAATAGTGTTTCCTGCAAACTGTGGAAATTGTTCTTATGCGGAGACACGATCATGCGGTGTATTAATCTTTGGACCTCGGTAGTGCAACTTCGGTTCCGTACCATGGGCTTGACCGGGACCGCAGCGTTGCTGTTGGCCATCCTTCCTGTGACCGGTCAGCCTGTCGCCTCCACGCAACCCACCGGCTGGCAGCCGAATCCCGCCGTGCTGACCGCCTTGGAAAGTAAAAACACCAAATGGGTGTACCGCGAGGCGGAGGTTCCCGCCTACACGTTGCCCGAGGCGTTGGTGTGTGCTGATGGCACGAAGGTCACCACCCGCCAACAATGGGAACAAAAACGCCGCCCCGAGACTTTGGAACTGTTCGAGAAATACGAGTTTGGCCGTAGTCCCAAAGCGCCCGCGGATGTGCGCTTTGAGGTGTTGGAGACCAAGGCTGATGCTCTGGAGGGTGCGGCCACGTTGAAGCGCGTTAGCATCACCAGTATCGACGCGGGCAAATCGTTTGCGTTCTCGGCCGCGGTACTGATTCCCAATAAGCGTCCCACTTCGGGCCGGGCCCCGGCGTTGCTGCTGATTAATCATCGCAATGAACGCAGCGGTGACCCGACCCGGCAGAGTCGGGTGGAATTCTGGCCCGCCGAGGAAATTATTGCCCGGGGTTACGCCGCAGCAATTTTTCAGGCGGAAGCGGTGGACCCTGACAACGGTTCCGCCGGAGCACGGGCAAAGGGGGTACGCGCTGTGTTCGCCGGGCCAGGGAATCCCGAGCAGGATGCCTGGGCGACCCTTGCCGCCTGGGCATGGGGCGCCAGCCGGGTGATGGATTATTTGCAGACCGATACCCAGATTGATGCCACCCGGGTTGGGGTCGTGGGCCACTCGCGCGGCGGCAAGGCCGCGCTGTGGGCCGGGGCCACGGATCAGCGCTTCGCACTGGTTATGTCCAATAGTTCCGGTCGGGGTGGCGCATCACTGACCCGGCGGAAACTGGGCGAGTCCCTGCGGATTATCAACGAGCGTTTTCCCTACTGGTTCAACGCCAACTACAAAAAGTATATTGACCGTGAGAACGAGCTGCCCTTTGATCAACATCAACTTCTGGCGCTGATTGCGCCGCGGGCATTGTATGTGGCCAGTTCTGATGCGGATATGTGGGCCGATCAACGCGGCGAATTTCTCAGTCTGGTCCAGGCGGGGCCGGTGTATGGACTCTACGGGGCCAAGACCTTTGCCGCGGACGCGATGCCCGAGTTGGAAACGCCTTTGACCAACGGCAGTGTGGGGTATCACATCCGCCGGGGCGAGCATGATTTGAAGCTGTACGATTGGCAGCGTGTCATGGATTTCGCCGATAAGATTTGGACCAAACCCAAAGCTGATCCCGGGAAGCCCTGAACGCGCAGCGCATAAAAAAGCGGGGCGCCCGGCGGGGACTTTCACCCCGCTAATCGCGTACACTCTCAGACGCACAGCCCAGCGGCTACCGCCACCGCGGAGCGAACCACCGCTCGCCAACTCCCCCACCGTCCGCTCCCCCGCCCACAACCGCCGCACTCACCCCACCAAAACCTTCTCCGGCAGCGGCGCATAATATCGATACCCCGAATCCGCCTCCTGCTTCCGCTGTATCTCAAATATCTGGTGCCACGTCGCCCACAAACCCCGCGGACACTCCGGCATATCCGCCTTGATGATCCTGTGCAATCGGCCCAACCGATAACACGGCACCGCTGCAAACATGTGATGCTCCGTGTGATAATTCATGTGCCAGTAAACAAATTGCAGAACCGGATTCAGATACAACGTCCGGCAGCACAACCGAAAATCCGCCACATTATCCGGCAAACCCGCATGTTGCGAAGAGTTGCACAATATATGCAGCCAGTTTCCAAAAATCTTTGGAAACGTTATCACCAGCGGCACAATCCACCACCCCAGCGCCAGCGACACCGCCGCAATCGACAAATGCCCGATCAGCACAATCTGCGACCACCTCACATAGTCACGCCGCCGCTCCGGCTCCGACTCCGGAAAGAGCTGGTTCGTCCATCGGTCCTTTTTCTCAAATTGCCAAAGCGCGGTTTTAAGATACTCACTCACCTGCTCATATGGCTGCTTCACATTCACAATCCCATACAGCAGCAAACTTCGAATCTGGTAATGCTGCGGCACCGTCACTTCCAGATCGTCCGGCGGATGCAGCGTGTACTTATGATGCTCCGTGTGGCTCGCCCAAAACCAGTGGTGATTGTGCCACCCCAGAAACGCCACGACGCGCAGAAAAATCTGGTTCAGCCACTTGGTCTTGAATACCGAATCATGTATCAGCTCATGAAACCCATTCACCAGAAAATGCCAAAGATGCCCGTTCAGCACCACCAGCCCCGCCGTCACATACCACGGCCAGTGCCGCCAGGAATAAATCGCCAACCCCGCCGTCATGGCCAGCAACCCCAAAAAACCAACCGTCTGCAGAAACCCCAGCAGATCACTCCGCTGATTCAATTTTGATAACTCCTCCCGCGACACCTTGCAGCGATACCACTTCACACGCAACTTCGCCGCCTCCACCGATGTGGTCCCCGGCGTTGGTTCCGCTGCCATAATGCCCAGGGTATCTGGACTCAACGCATCCGCCGCGACGGCTGGATTCGCGCCAGGCTTTGCATCTGATCGTACCTCCGTTTTGAGTGCGGCATTGGTTGATGCACCCGCGCCTGGTACATGCGTTTCGGATGCGCCCAGGCTACCCGTTACGGCAGCAGATGAATTTTCGTGAGGACTGGTACCCATGTTTTGACCTCTTTAGATTTAGAAATGGGGAAATTCGCGGTCGTCGCCCGGTGGCCCGGACACCCCGCCATATTATGGTGACGGTTACTTGGGCAGATAACTGAATTTCTGACCGCCGATGGCGGCTTCGAACATTAATCCCGTTTCGGCCATGGTGAAGACCGCCACGCCGCCGGTATATTTAGCGTTGGTTCCCGCCCCGGATTTCAGGGCCACGGCGGTGGCCTGTGCGTCAAAGGTAAAATGGCCGGTTTTGAACTCGTTGCACGCGGCTTTGGTGGCGAACACGATTACTTCGCTGTATGCCTGCCCACCGAGTTGGAATCCGATGGTACCCTGACTCACATCGCAGTAGCCCGTGGGTGACTCCTGTTCAAACAGTACGCCTTTGCCGTAGGCCCCGCCAAGGCCGATGGCGCCTTTACCGATCGAAGGAAATACCGCGTAGCCGTAGGCTGTCTGCAGGAAGTGGGCGAAGCTGGCATCGTCGGATTTGGCCTGGGCGATCGTCACGTTGGCATCGCGGATGATATCGGCTTTGCCTTCGGCGGTTTGCGGGGCGGTCGAACAGCCGGTGAATGCGCACAATGACAATGCCAAGATTGCGAACAATGACATGATCCGGACCATGCGGGTCTCCTTGTCTGAGGTATATGATGTGTGTCGGTAACCAATACCAACGCGAGATTATAGCGACCAGAAATGGTCAGGCATAATACACGAATGCGTATAATTGGTTGCTTTGTGGATGAAATCTTGCATGCGAGGGAAGGATTCTTTTCGGAAATGAAATAGATCGTTCGGCCGTCCGTTGTACTAACCAGTCTGTTCTGCGGCTTGGACCAGAGTGCACTGGTGTAGGCCGGACGCTAGTGCAATGGCGTTGACAGCCAATTCGTTGATGGGAGGAAGTGTTTCAATATTTCTTTAGGAGAGCGGTATGTTCGGACATCTCACCCAGCGTTCCTTGGCGTTAGCGGTTGCGGTTGGCGTATCATGTTTGGGGGCGACCCTGTCGGCCCAAACTGACAAAACGGCACCTTTCGTCGTCCCGGTCCCGGGTTATGTGGTCCCGCAGGCCGGCGAACATCCGCGTTTGTTGTTCCGCAAAGCCGATTTGCCCGCGCTGAAGAAAAAAGCGGAAACCGAAGATGGCAAGAAAATCATCGCGCAACTGAAGGTATTGCTGGGTGGGGGCGATGCCATGCCCACGAAATTCTGTCAGGACAAGCCGGTTGACAGCGTGAATGAAGGAGCATTGAGCAAGCAACCCGAAGGCACGTTTACCCTGTCGCACGGCGCCGGGTTTGGCCTGCTTTATCAACTTACCGGCGACAAGAAGTACGCCGATCTGGCCAAGCAGTGTGTGGACAAGATTTTTGAAGGCCAGGTGGACCGCGATTCCCGCTATAACTGGACCACGCCGGGCACGGGCTTCCGCACGGCGTTTGTGTTGCAGAGTATCGCATTGGCCTACGATTTGTGCTATGACGCCTGGCCCGCCGACTACCGCAAGTCGGTGGTGGAGCGGGTCCAGAAAAATGAATGGAGCACCACCAAGGGTAAGAAGTATAACTTGGAATCACTCGCCTCTGGTGGGGGGTATCCTCCCGGCAGCAACCATTACGGCGCTTACATTTTTGGCCCGGCCATCACGGCTTTGGCGTTCGCAGGCGATCCCGGCGCGGACGATGCCCGGCTGGCCAAAGTCCTGGCCACCTCGGAAGCCTCGTTGGTGAAACTATTCCGTGAGGGGTTCGGCAATATGGGCTGGTTTGCGGAAGGCACTTCGTGTGGACGCATCGCGGCCAATAACGGCGTGATTCCGATGATCCAGAGCCTGAAGATTGCCGGCGGTAAAGACTACATCACCTCCCGGCCCGATGCCCGGTACACCTTCCTGCATCTGATGCATGAAATCGTCTCTAGCGGCAAAGATCCCCAGATCGCCCACCGCGGTGATTATGGCGACAATATTCTGTACAAGCGGCAACTCATCTCGCATCTGGGCGATTTTACCCAGGGCATGGGGGCGGTGAAACCGGAAGAGTCCGAGGCGGTGGCCTGGATTTATGACAAGTTCGTCGAAGCCAGTCCCAAGAAAATCTATAATGCCGAAGTATATCCCCATCTGGCGGTGTATGCCTTCGTCAATTGGCCCGCCAAGACCCGCGATCCCGATGAGGTGTTGCCGCACGTGATGGTGGATGATATCCACGGTTACTATGTCGCCCGTAATCAATGGCAGGATGGGGATGATGTCGTCATGACGACTCTGCTCAAACGTGGACCGAGTGGCTATAAGAGTGGCCCAGTCCGGAGCGGGACCATGGTCTGGGGCTTTGGTGAGAAGCTGAATTTCGGCGGTCTGAGTGGCAAAACTGCACACTACCGTGCGGCCGCGGATGGCTCGATGGAACTGGCCGATGAGAAGGGTAATGCGCTGGTGGTGGATTATTCCAAGGCCAGCGGCGCCCCGGCGTTGTTTGCGGTTTTTGGCGATGTGAAAGCCGGCTCCGGGAAAAAGGCCGTGGCAACTCCACTTACGATTGGCGATAAAACGGTGACCATCCTGACGCTTTCCAGCGATGAGCAACCAAAACCTGTGGCGGAAGGCGCGACCATCACCATCGGCAAGCAAACCCTGACGGTGGAAAATGGACACCTGAAACTTGGGGTCTTTGGTAAGTAATGTGGTGTTGTTTCCAAGGTGCGTGCACATGGCCTCCAAGGGTCATGAATTTAGTTTGGAGTCAGCCTCGTGAAATGTAAAATGCTTCTAATCGTGTTGTCTGCGGTGGCGCTGGCAACCCAGTATGTTTGCGCCCAAGCCCAAGTGGTACCGGTGGACCCGACCACCGCGGTGACGGCGGATTACGCCCTGCCCGCTGATGCGCCAAAACTAGTCCGTTTGGTGGCCCCACGCGGGGGGTTTGCCTCGGGCCAAGTGCTGGTCAAGACCGGCGGGGCGATTACCGCGCTGCCGGTGCAGGTTGGTCCCCTGGTGGGACCCGGTACCATTCCCGCCACGGCGCTTCAGGTGCGTTACCCGACCCGTAAACCCGATCTGGCCGGGGGGGCCTTCGACTATGGGGTGGAAGAACGCTTTGATGCGTTGTCGGATAAGTTGATCCCCGGCGAAGCGCTGCAACCGGTGTGGCTGACGGTGACCGTGCCGGAAACGGCCGCGCCAGGGGTATATAAAAGTGACTTGACCATCAATGGCAAGAAACTGCCGTTGGAGTTGACCGTAGGTAAGTTCGTGGTGCCCAAACAGCGCCAGTTGCTGACCGAGACACTGCAATCCGCCGATAGTGTCGCTCTGCGTTATGGCGTGCAGCCCTATTCGGATGCCCATTTCAAGCTACTGGAAGCATCGTTGGCCTTGCAGGGGCGAATCGGTAACAACGTGCTGATCATTCCGGTGATCGGCCAGGCCTATATTGGCAACCAAATTGGATTAATCCAATATCGCAAAACCGGCGGCAAGTTGACCCCGGACTTTACGACGTTTGACCGGTATCTGGCGCTGTACCATAAATATTGCGGCGCGCCCCGGATGGTCACGGTGTATCTGTGGGAGAACCATCTGTCGGACAAGAAGAATGCCCCAACCCGGGAAGATATCGAGGTTACGGTGCTTGGGGCCAATGGGGCCATGGAAGCTGTTACGTTGCCCAATTATGCGGCGGGGAAAGAGGCCTTCAAAGCCACGTTGGCAGGCATTGTGGAGCGGGTGGGGAAATTAGGCACCAAAGCTGAGAATGTCATGGTGGGGCAGTCTTGTGATAACCACCCAACCGCGGCGAATGTGGCATTTTTCAATGACATCGCACCGGGAATGAAATGGGCCGCCTTCACGCATGGGTATGGCTATAGCGGGAATATGGGCATGCATGGCCATGAAGTCAAACTGTTTCACAGTCCGGATTTTACGCCGGGCCCCGACAAGGAGCGCGGTGGGTGGAATCAATTGCGGCTCAATTCCTTGCGGAGTTGGCTCGAAAACGATACACCCCCGATTCGTTGGCGGCTGACGGCTGATTTGTCCTGCGGAAATCACAAACAGGGAACGTGCGCTGGTTATGGCATGATTGGGCTGGACTATCTGGCCCTCCCACCCAAAACGGGCTCGAAGCATACTCTTACGCTCTGGGCGGGACCGTATCCGGGACTAAAGTATTGTCGTTTGGATCGCGGCCAGGTCAGTGCGTTTTCCGCTGCCGGTCCCAGCGGTGTAATATCCACGGTGCGGCTGGAAATGCTGGCCGAAGGCGCGTTTGAAGCCGAGGCGCGGATTGCCATCGAACAGGCCGTATCGGCCAAGAAGTTGGATGCGACCAAGGCGGGTGAGTTGCTCTTAAAACGCGGTCGGGCGATCATGGCGAAACAGGGCGGTGAAAGCTGGCAAAAGACTGTCAGTGCGGATGCCAGTTGGCATGATGACCTGGTGGCGATTTATAATCTGGCGGGCGAAGCGCAGCCGTAAAAGTTTGTTTTTGGGAATGGTGTCATATGCGTGGTAATGGTCTGTTGGGCAAAGTACGGGGTCGGGCGTTGTTGGCCGGGGCGTTATTGCTGGCGCTGCAAAGTTCCGGCTGGGCGCTGATCAATAAACAAATCACCCCCACCGATCTGGTGAAGGGGGCCACGCAGGTGGCGGTGCTGGAACTGGCCGCGCCCAAAGACAATAAAATTGCCGTGAAGACCAGCGAAGTGCTCAAGGGGGATAAACTGCCTCCGCGGGCGGCGGTGATCGATATCAGTGATACCCCGGAAGCGACACTGGCCGAATTCAATGAGATTCTAGGCGCCAATCCGGCCACGCCGGCACTGGTGATGACCAGTCGTTTGGGCGCTGAGCCGGGCGCGAAAAGCCCCGCCGCCTTGCTGTGTGTCGGAACCAAATGGTTTGCGTTATTTGCCGAAAAAGATTGCTATCGGCTGGACAAAGACCCCAAGGATATTGATGCGGTCTGGGCCGGGGGCGCCCGGACGATGGCGCTGGTGGCGCGGGCGGTCATTCAGGACCCAACACTGGACTTTCCGGTGGACGCACGTTTGAAATGGACCAACCCGGTTAAAATTGCCGACATGGCCGGGGGCGTCAACGGTACTCTTCCGGTGGATTTGGGGCCCAAAGCGGGGCGCGGTGTGCTGGTGTTGGCCACGGGGGGCGATCGTTTTATTCAATCCGGCACCGGTGCCAATCCCACTGATGGCACCGCCAAACTGAAACTGACCACCACCTCCAAACTGGCCGCACTGGGGGCATACACAGGTACGGGGCGTTTGGATATCATGAGCTGGGATGGTACGGCATTATGTCTGGCCCAGCAGGCGGAAGATGGCACATTTAGCCTGAAAAAACTGCCGGTGACGCTGGCGGATGTGGTTTCGCTGGCCGCGCTGGATGTGGGCGATGCCAAACGCGCTGGTCTGTTGGTGGGTACCACCAAGGGGCCGGTGGTGCTGGTGCCGGATGGCGACGCGGCTTGGAAACAGGTGGCGTTGGCCATCCCGGCAGACGCGCTGCAGGCATTGGGCGCAGGCGGAATTTGCACGGTGGCGGATTTTACCAGTGACGGGCTGCCCGATATCGTGGCGGTATATAGCAAAGGATATGTAAGTTTCACGGCGACCAAGCCGGGGCAGTTTCAGGCGGGTGAAAAGTGTCTGCTGGAGCTGGTCGATACCCCCAGCAGTGTGTTGGTGGGTGATTTTGATACCGATGGCAAATTGGACCTGATTGTATCCGGCGGTAATGGTAGTGTGCTGCTGGCGGGGGGCACCGTCTCCCAACTTAAAGACCGTACCGTTGAATCCGCAGAACTGGCGTATCATGGCAATCTGAATGCCCCCAAGGTTCAGACCAGCATTATGTGGGATGTGAACAACGATGGTCGTCAGGGTTTCTCGCTGTTTTATGCCACGCTGGCCCCCAAGCATTTCTTTAATCGTAATTTCGCGTGCTTCGGTTTTGGCCGGGAATTGACTTTGGATGATCCCGCACTGGCCGCGGTGGGTACGTTGCAGGAAGGTGCCCAGGCCGGAACTGTTGCCGATCTCAATGGTGATGCGAC
>JBAXGE010000088.1:0-9504 GCA_037139555.1 Phycisphaerae bacterium | reverse complement strand
GCTGCGCGCGCGTGAGCGCCACGGCCAGCATCAGCAGTCCGATGATCAGGACGTTAACCTGCCCATTGGCAATACTGCCCACACTCAGCGGCGTGGCCGCCAACGCCACCAGCGCCACCCAGGCCAGTTTATCCGGCCCGCGGTACCAGCCACCGAGCCAATACCACAGCCCCACCAGAAATACCGCCGCATTGATCACCACCCACACCACACCACCCCAGGCCGGGGCGAACCAACCGAACGGCACAAACAGCACCGACGCCGTGGGGCTATAGCGATACGCCCCGGCATGTTCTGAACTGGCATCGTAAGCGTCCAATCCCGCCACCCACTTCCGCCCCGCCTCCGGGAACAGCGGAAACACGGTATTGGTGCTCGCCCCTTGCTCGCGCAGGCCGCGCTGTACTTGTTTGTGGGCGCGCACCGCCAGCACCGTGACAATCACGATCCAAAACCCAATCACCACAGGCACCAACCATGCCGGCAACCGCGCAACCATATCGTCCCTTCAAAGATTCCGTTTATTTCTGCCAGGCTTTGTAGACCGGCAGTGCGCCCGTGAAATCCACCACATAACCCGCCTTGCCATTGTTGATGCTCAAGACGCCGTCGGCCATGTTGATGTAGGGCGATACAAATTGCTTCTTCCATTCCCCGGGATTGTAGACCTTGCCATCCACGGTCACCGCCGCCATGCCCTTGCCGTCCTGATACGTGCTGGCAATCACGGTGCCCTTGGGATTGGTATAACTGACGGTAAGTTTTTCCAGGTCCAGTGTGACTTTGGTCTTGCCCGTCAGCGCGGTGGTGAAATCCGCCAGTGTCGGGTAGTCATCCACATCGCCCATCTGCACAATGAACCCGGCATGGTTGCCATCCACCCGGAAAATTGGCTCGGGTTTGTTGGTCGCCGGTCGGCCCTTTTCCACATTCTTCGCGTTGGCCGCGATTTGACTTTCCGTCAGCTCCGTCTCGGTGACTTTGCCCGGCCCCAGCAGACGCACGCCCACATACGCCTTGCCCGCCTGATAGACATACCAATCCCCCTGCGCGGCGGGTGTGATGCCTTCGGGAATACCCACAAACACCCACGGATTCAGATCTTCCTTGGGAATATTGCTCAGACAGACATACGACGTGCCGATCTGGGCGGACTGGTCATATTTGCCGATCCCGTAGTGGAAGTCGATCCCGCGGGGCACATTGTTGGCATCCAGATTCGTGGGATTGCCCCCGGTGAATACAATCGTGTCATGCTCCGTGGGCATCGCCACCTGAAACCGGCTGGTCTGCACCCCAAAGCCGTTCCACAGCGAACCCATGGTGTAGTGTTTGCTCACATACACCGTTTCCGCATACTGCCCCGGCTTAGGTTCCTGACTCAGACCATACCAGTAATTCGCCCGCGTATTGGTGGCCTCATACGGCAACACCGGCAGATTGCGCTGGGCGATGTCCGTTATCACCTGCGGCGGACGCCAACTGCTGAGCGCCGGATGCAGGGCATAACTGAATACGCGGGTCTGTTCCGCCGTCACCGGTGCGGTGCTGTTCCACCAGAGCCAGCCGGTCTGATCGCCGATGGTCTTCACCGGCCCGGTGGCATAGCCGCGCTGATTGGGCGCACAATACACGCCGTTGGTGTACTTCAGGGCATAACTGGCGATGTAATAATCCAGCGCCGCCCGCGCCAACAACCGCGTCTCGTCATCCGCCGCGAAATCATACACATTCAACATCCCGTTGACATCAAACATCATGTAGGTAGACGAATCCCATTCCCCCATACCGGCCTGATACAAGCCCTTGACGTAATCGGTCAACATCTGCTTGGCCTGTTTTTGCGCCCCGGCCACACTCTGACTGCCAAACCGCCCGCCTTTGGTCACAAACGCCGGCAGCACATTCGCCGAGGTCATCCACATCGTCTTGTGGTTCTCGGTGCCGTTGGGGCTCAGATAGGCCCCGGCCTTACCCGCCGCCACCGACCATTTGTCCATGGTCTCGGGCGCCATGGACGAACTAAAAATCGGCAGAAACCGCGCCCAGTTCACCACCGCGAAGTGATAGTGCTCCTGATAAGAACGGTCGTCATTCATATACTTGCGCGGCGTGGGGTCATCGGGATTGATCAGCAACATCGCCATCGCCGGGGCGGGCAGATACTTGCCGGGATCGCCCCCTTTTAAGAAATAACCGGTCCGCCAACTATCCAGATTACTCCGCACCAGACCCGCCACCAGAATGCCGGCGCGTTTCTGCAGTCCCGCTTCGTCCTGATACGTGGTCGGACTCGCCGCAGGCGCGTCTTTGATCCCCGGATGCTGCGCCGTGGCGGGATTGGGCACCTTCCACGGACCCTGCGTGACCAGTTTGTTAAAATCCACCGTAGCGGGCAAAACGGTAGCTGGGGCGGTCTGGGCCCATGCCGGTAGGGTACATGCCACGGCCAACGCTAATGCCAAATAACTGCTACGCATCGTTTCACTCCGTAAAAGATAGGAACACTGCTCATACTACAACGCCGCCAGCGCTGCACCATTGCCGGACCAACCAACACTTAATCCCAAGTCACGCGCCGTTGCGCCTTAATTTCCTGATCGCGTTTTTTCCCGTCCAAACGCCGCAGTTTGCTCGCTTTCGACGGCTTGGTGGGCCGCCGTTTCTTGGGCTCCACCACCGCCGCCCGCACCAGATGGGTTAATTTTTCGATGCACGCCTTGCGGTTGGCTTCCTGGGTGCGGTGCGTCTCGGCGGTAATCAGATAATCACCCTGCGCGGTATAGCGGGGCAACAATAATTGCGTCAGCCGGCCCGACGCCCCCGGTGTCAGCCCCACCAGCGCCGTGATGCGAAAGCGTAACTCGGCCTTGGTATTGAGCTTATTGACGTTCTGGCCGCCCGGCCCGCCGCTGCGCGCATAACTGAAGGTCACCGCAGTGGGTGCCAGCGTTACGCCGGGGGCTAAAATCCATGGTTCAACAGCGGCCATATGGTTTCCGATCTGCGTACATAAGCCTAAGCCTGCCGCTATCTTACCGCAAATCTGCCGGGTGATAAAATCAGAATTATTAACCCCGCACCAGCGCTTTACCTGTGGGCCAATTGCCACTATCCTGCACTACATTTGAGATTGGTAAAGGTTATGACCGGCACGACCCATACCGCAGTCACCAACAACTGCCCCTTCTGCAATGCCTTGTTAGTAGGCACCGAGGGGGCCGCGTGTCCGCGTTGCAGCCTGAAACGCCAATATTGGTCCCCCACCGAGGGTGTGGATTGGTGGCTAAACCCCGCCCCCGTCAAACGCATCCGCTGGGGCGCCTGGCTGATGTTGATCATCATGATCAGTTCCGTCGCCATCGGCGTGGGCTTCGCCGGAATGAGCGCCATCGGCGGATCCGGCCCCGGCATCGCCCAAATGGCCATGGCCATCGTCATTGTCACCATCTTGTGCCCGTCGTTTGCGCTGGCCAATTGGTGGCTGGCCACGCCGCTGACGCAGCGCGACGGCCCGCGCGGCCTGTTTTTCTCCTCGGCCCTGCGCACGGTGGGCATCGTGTTTGCCCTCGCCACTGCCGGCACGGTCATCTATTATGTCTCCGTCTTCGGCGGCGGTCCCTCGCCCGTGACCGCGCTGGTCCCCACCAGTCAGGCCGCCACATTGCCTGCCGCCACGCAAGCACTCAATACCCCCGCACTAACGGCGCTGGGTCTGAGTACGCAAATCCAACTGCAACTGTGGGCCTTCGGCCTGTGCTTTGCCATCTGGCTGCCCCCGTATTTGCTGCTCAGTCACTGGCACCAGCAATTCCGGGCCCTGCATTGGGTGATCAGTAGCGTGGCGATCTTGATTCTGCTGGTGGTTTGGGTGCTGGGCTTGTTGCTGATCGGCGGGATGATTATGACCGCCCAACTCGTCACCGCGCAATTACCCGATAACGTGCCGCACGTCTTTGGCGGGGTATTCTGGGACCTGCTGCTGGCGCTGGGGATGGTCACCGCGCTGCTGAGCGCCTTTGCCGCCGTTTACGGCGTGGTCAGCCTGCTGAATCTGATCGTGGTCCGCCCCCAACGCTGCTTTGTCCCCTCCTACCTCCCCGGCGAAGCGTTTTTAGTGCCGCCGACCAAGGTTAAACCCCGCTAACTTTGCCCCGGGCCCTACCAATACCGCCCCGTTGGGGCACAATACGCAACCCGTCACCGAGTTCCACGCTGCACCCGCGATTTTTCCTGCGTTACTTCCCCGCCAGCCCCGCCTTGCGGGCGGCAATCTGGCGACGCAGCAAACTCCGGAACGTCAAAATCCCCGCCTCCTGCCAGGCGTGCTCGATTTTTTCCACCAGCGCCTGATTCGACGCCCGCACCGCCGCCAGCCACGCCGCATCGGGCGAACCTTCCGGCGCGTTGAGATGACTATCATGCGCATCGGCGCGGAATAAAAACTCCCCGGTTTGCGCCACCGGCTCGAAGATGATTTTCATGTGCGGGTATTGCGGCTGGCCCAGACGCAGCACCCGGCTGGTGGGTGCCCCGGCCTGAGGTTCCAGTAAACTGGCGATCTGGCTGATTTCTGTCGCCGCGGCAATGGCGGTGAACTTGCCCGCGACGCTGGCCGCCGGGGCGTCGCCCCAGGCCACCCGCCGGTAAATCGCCACCGCGTTTTGAATTGTTGTTAAGCTGGGGTAAAGCTGTTCACTCATGGTAATTTTACTTCTTTTGGGCCGGGCCACCAGAGGGTAAAAATCCCTTCCCGTGGGAGGTTGCAAAGCTCCGTGGCGCGGGTATGCTTATGTTTTCTGCTGCATCGGCAGCGTAACCGGCCACAGGGCCGAGGTTCATCTGGATATATATTACCGTCTGAGTGTTTGTGATTCACGAAGATGGCTCAGGAAAGTGTGGTTATGTTGGCGAAAGTCCTGGTTATTGAGGACGACCGCGAGATTAACGAATTGCTGGGCGAATGCCTGGCCATGGACGGCTATACCTATTTGTCCGCCGTCAATGGCACCACGGGCGTGACGCTGGCCCGCCAGCAGATCCCCGATGCCGTCATTTTGGACCTGATGCTCCCCGATGTGGATGGGTGCAGCGTATGCCGTCAGCTTAAAGGCTCGCGGCAGACGTATGCGATCCCCGTAGTGATGCTGACGGCGATGACGCAGGACAATCATAAACGCGAAGGTCTGGCCGCGGGGGCGCTGCATTACCTGAAAAAACCGTTCATGCCCGATGATCTGCTGGCGTATGTCCGCGATGCAATGACCTGGCGGCAGCAAATGCTCAAGCGTGTTCCCACCGGCACGTTTGACATCCATCAGGGGGCGGATGATCTGGCGTGTCGGGGACTGCAGGACTTTACCGCCGATGTCTTTACCCATACCGATTTAAGTGATCAAGAAGTGGCCGACCTTAGGGCGGCCATTTTGCGTTTGAGCCAGCTTTTAAGTGAGTGGGCGAAACAAAAGAGCCACCCGCTGGAGCTGCAGGTGCAGTGGCAACTGGAACTGCCCGCCGTCACCAGCGTGACCCCCGCGCTGGCCACCGCGCTGAACATCAACATTCTGGAAACCCGCCCCGGCCTGCTGGCCGATGTCTTCACCCGCAAAACCTGGTTCGTCGAAGCCCTCAGCCGCCGGCAACCGCAACTCAACGAAGTCGAAGCCATCTTCCGCAGCTTCGGCGACCTGCTGGCCGCAACGATGCGCTATGAACCGACAACGAATCGCCTCTGCTACACCCGCAAATTAACGCCATAACGACAACCAACGGCCACGCCCGCATTTCCCCCGCGCGTACCATGGCCATCCCCGACCACGATTTGTAGGGGCGACCGGCGGTCGCCCTCCCCCCGTCATTAATGCGCAGCATTTCTTGGAGTGCGGTAATGCCGGTACCCCGGCTTTACCGCTTTATCAGTCAAACCAACAAAAATCCCCACCAACCTGGGACCGCCGACGTTCCCGTCGGCATTTCCTCCACCCTACCCTCATTTCCGTGTGGTTCCGTGTCTTCCGTGGTTAAACCTCCCCCCGTCCCATCCGCTTCATCCGCTCCATCCATGTAAAAACCTCCCCCCGTATTCCCGGCAGTTGCTTAATCGGTCGGAAATCGTAAAATCACCCATATGTTCCGGCGTCGATAACACACTCTTTAACCGCATGTACCGCTATGTCCAACAACATACCCAGAACCCACCACCGCCGGCCCGGCCAGAAACTCAGTGCCACGATCCTGCTGGTCACCAGCGCCGGGTTGCACACCCTCTTATATGCCTCGGCCACCTGGGTGGCATCCACCACCTCCCTGCCCCCGGAGCAATCCCTGCCCCTCATGATCGCGGCGGCTGCGATGACCATGGGCTGTCTGTTCGGGGCATTCCGTCTGAATAAGCTGCGCCGCAGCACCTGGCGCACGGGCCTGCGCGTCACCATTGCCGGCGCCATCATTATGCCGCTGGCCACCATCCTGCCCCGCCATAATATGCCCGATCTGGGCCATACCCGCTGGGAACAATATATCTTTGTATTCAGCCTCGTCACCGCGGCCATCACCATCGCCTGGGCGGCGCGTTTGCTGTATGTGACCCGTAAACACGCCACCCCGCCGTCAGCCGAGGAGACGCCAGCACCCGAGGCGCGCTAATCACCCTCCCCCATCTGTGTTCATCTGTGTGCATCTGTGGTTTCACCCTCCCCCCGTCCCCACCTCTTAACTATTACCTCTTCCCTCTTAACTCCCCACTCCACATCTCCAGCACCCACAGCGCATACAGCCGGTGCGTGTGATCCGCTGTGCCGGTCAGATGCGCCCGCAGCGCGTCGGTCACCGTCGCCGCTGGCAGATACGCGCGCCAATACGCCCCGCGACTCAGCAGCCGGTCCAGCAAATTCTCGCGCAGTACCCCACGGAACCAGGTGCCGATGGGCACGCCGAAGCCCTGTTTGCGCCGCGCACTGATGGCCGGCGGGAACAGCCGCGCCGCCAAAGCCCGCAGCGGCAGCTTGCCGCGTCGCCCATCCCACAATCTCGGCCGATGCTGCCGCACCCACGCGCGCAGCGCGGGGTCCAGCAGCGGGGCCCGCACTTCCAGCCCCACACTCATGGCCGCGGTGTCCACCTTGCACAAAACATCGCCGGACAAATAATGCTGCCAATCCCAACTTTGGGCATACTCCCCCGGCGTGCCGGTTGGCCCCACCACGGGCGGCAGTTCCCGAGACCCCGACCACAATTCCACCAGCCGCGCATACGCCCCGGGCGTATCGGCGGCCCGCGCGGCGCGGATCAGCCGCCCCCAGCGCACCCCGCCGGGGACATCGGTGCCCAATTCATCGGGCAACCAGCCCACCGCCGCGCGCCAGGCGCGCGCCAGGGCCAGCCCGCGATACCGGTCATAGCCGCCAAATATCTCATCACCGCCATCGCCGCTGAGCGCCACGGTCCCCAGCCCGCGCGCGGCAGCGCTGATTTGCTGCGTCGCCCACAGCGACGAATCCGCAAACGGCTGGCCCAGTACCTCGGTAATCAACGCTTCCAATCCGCCCGCGACATCGCCATGCGCGCCGACCACAATCCGCTGATGCCGCGTGCCCAAAATCCGCGCCACCTCCGCGGCATAGGGCGATTCGTCAAAATCCGCTTCGGCAAAGCCGACACTCACGGTGGTAATCGCAGCGCCGCCCGCGCGGCGCGTGGCCAGCTGCATGGCCCAGGCGATCAGCGCGCTATCAATGCCACCCGAGAGGAAACAGACCAGCGGCACATCCGCCTGCAGATGCCGCGCGACGGCGGCTTGTAAGACATCCGCCAAATCACCCGGGCCCGCTACCGTCAGCGAGGTATAGCGCCGCAAGGTCAATTCCCCGCCGCACCAGAGCGCCCACGTCTGCGGCGGCAACTGAAAAATGTTTTCATAAATCGTCCCCGGCGCGGGGATATAGCCCAACTGCAAATACTGCTGCACCTGCGCCCCGGCCGGCCGCGCCTCCGTCAGCCCCAGCGCCAACAGCGCTGGCAAGGTGGACGCACACACCACACCCGCCGCATCCGCCGCATAATACAGCGGCTTTTGCCCCGCCTCATCGCGCGCCATGAACCATTGCCCGCCCGCGCGGTCATACAGCGCGAAAGCAAACATCCCCAGCAAATGCTCCGGCAGTTCGGTGCCCCACTGCTCCCAGCCGTGGACCAAGACCTCGGTATCGCTGTGATCGCTGGCAAATTTGTGGCCCAGCGCTTCCAACTGGCGGCGCAGGTCTGCGTGATTGTAAATTTCCCCGTTAAAGACCACCCGCACGGTGCCGGTCTCGTTGCTCATGGGCTGTTCGCCGCCCGCCCGGTCCAGAATCGCCAGCCGCCGGTGTTGCATCCACACCGCGCCCGCAGGTGTGCGCTCCTGCCAGTGCCCCTCCCCATCCGGCCCGCGTGGTGTCAGCAAGCGCGCCGCCTCTGCCGCCGCGCCCGGCGCGGGCAGATTGCCATCGAGACGAATACCACCCGCAAAGCCGCACATAAGCGCGCCGCAGCGCGTCCTCCGTAAAAAACCTCAGCGCATTTGCGCGGAAATCTGCCGCACCAATTCCGCCGCCCGTTCCGGCGTCACCTTACCCGCTGGCCACGGCAGATGATAGCCATCCCCCGCCCGCCGGGGCAGGATGTGATAATGCAAATGCCCCACCGATTGGCTCGCCTCTGCGCCGGCATTGGTCAGCACATGACACGCCGCCACCCCCGCCGCCGCACACACCGCCCGCGCCAACCGCGGCAATACCGCCCCCAGCGCGGCCGATACCGCCTCGGGCACATCCAGAATGCTGGCATAGTGCCCCTTGGGGATCAGCAGGGTATGCCCGGCCACAATCGGCCCGATATCCAGAAACGCCAACATCTGGGCGTCTTCGTATACCTTATAACAGGGAATCTGCCCGGCGACGATTTTACAGAAAATACACCCCCCGTCGGTGGGGTACGCGGGCTGGGTGGGTACGCTGGTAGCCATAAAAACCTCCCAAGGAATATCCCTATACATGTATATATACGCCTCAGGATACCCCCCGGCAAGGCATCTTACCAGCCTGCCGAGGTCGAAAAGGGGTAGGGTGGATAAGATGGTATTAATTCCACCGGAATGGTGTTGACTCGACCCCGGTGATGTATTATCCTTGAACCTGTGCAAGTGAGGTGTTTTTTATACAGCGGTTGTGCGATTTACCCGCTATTATGCCCCTTTCTTCTGCCTCCCGATGCACAGTCTGCTCGACCACTTTGGTGTGCTGGTCATGTGGCAGGCTTGTTGAGCAAATACATGTTCGTGTATGAGTCATCCGGTTTCGGCTGTGACGGGTGGTTTTTGAGCCTTGTTGGCTTAAAGCCCGTTCCAAGGCGCGACCTTATTGGGTACCTCATCCCAGCTACGCCCCGTGGTGTGTTGCCACGGGCTTCGCCCCCGGGCGAATCCGCTGTAGCGCCTGATGGCCCCCGGATGAAGATGTACGTTTCCCT
>JBAXGE010000087.1:0-9571 GCA_037139555.1 Phycisphaerae bacterium | reverse complement strand
AGGCGGCCCGCACTTACGCCACCAATTACAATATCTTCTTGCGCGAAAACGTGGCACCCCGCTAAAGTCCACCCGGACCATCGTGATTGGTTGATGGGCACCCCCCGAACCATCGGGCGACCCTAGATTTCATAGTCCACAATCGAAGCATGGCGCAAGCGGCGCCGATAGGTTTGACTGAGGCTGGGTTTACGGGCCCATTTGTGCCCCAGCAGGCGCAGTACCACATACACGACCGCGAAAATGGACGCCAGAATTAGCGCTTCCATGGCCGTCCGCGCTCGCCCACCGGTGCGGAACAGCATTGTCCCGGCCACGTAGATCATAAATAAGGCCAGCCCGACGCGCAGCACGGTGGGGTGGATGTAGTCATGATTGACCAACCAAGCCCCGATATACCCGCCGATCACGAAGCCCAACGCGAGTAAACCTGCGAACCGCCAGTCCACATTGCCGGTTTTGGCATACGCCATCACGGCAAAGATGCCCACCGGGGGCAGTAACATAGCCAGACTGGTCCCGGTGGCTTGTTGCTGAGTGAACGCGAAGCCAATCATCAGAATGGGAATGATTAAGAGACCCCCGCCGATGCCCACCATCCCGCTGATCATACCGATTCCTAGACCGATCAAACACAAGCTCACAATCATCCAAATAGTCATGGCGACAACTCCGTTTCTCTTGCCATCTTAGGGGAAATGACTTACCAATCAAAGCTCCCCGTTCCCGCCCAGTCCTACCTGCGCACAAAATAACCCGCTTTCGCGTCAAAATACCCATTCCCGACTTCTTGGCGTAAGATACTGCCATGGATACACCCACTCATCCCCGTGTGATCGTGGCCATTACCGGCGCCTCGGGGGCGTTGTACGCCCGGCGGTTGTTGCAAGCCTTGGTCGTGGTGGACGCGGAAATCTACCTGATCATTTCCCAACTCGGTCGCCGCCTGCTGGCCGATGAACTGGGCATCGCCGACCCCAACCCCGATGTGCTGGTCGGCACCAGTACGCACCGTATCACCATGTTGCCCTATCGCGATGTGGGGGCCTGCGTGGCCAGCGGTTCCTTCAAGGTGGATGCCATGGTGGTGGTGCCGTGCTCCAATAATAAACTCGCCGAAATGGCCCACGGTCTGGGGGATAACCTCATCACCCGCGCGGCGCAGGTGACGTTGAAAGAGCGCCGGCGTCTGATCGTGGTCCACCGCGAAATGCCGCTGGGACTGATTGAGCTGCGCAATATGGTGGCGCTGGCGGAGGCGGGGGCGATTATCTGTCCGGCCAATCCGGGTTTCTACAACATTCCCCAGACGGTGGATGATCTGGTCAACATGGTCGTGAGTCGGATTCTGGATTTGCTGGGGATCCCGCAGCAACTCACCGCCCGCTGGAGCGGGACCTCACCGCTGCGGCAGGTCTCCGCACCCTCGGAACCCGGCTAGCTCATCAGATCGGCGGGCACGGGCTTATGCCGTTGGTGGGCGGCTTCTTCAATCACTTCCAAAATCGCCAGCGCCGCGGTGGTCCACGTGAAATTCTGCGCCCGCTGTAATCCGCGGGCGCGCAGGCGACGCTGGTATTCGCCGTCCTCCACCACGCCCAATAGCGCCTGGGTCAGCGTATCGGTATCGTCATGGATGAAATAGACCGCCGCTTCCCGGGCCACTTCGCGCAGGGAGGTCAGATCAGAACAGACCACCGGACTGCCGCAGGCCATGGCCTCCAACACGCTCAGCCCGAAGCCTTCAAAACTCGAGGCGCAACACGTCAGCACCGCATCCCGGTACAACTGGGCCAGTTCGGCATCCGATGGGGACTGGATACAGATGAGTTGTTGTTCCACGTTCAGCTTTTTCGCCAGCGCGTAAATCGGTGTGGTGTACCAATCATTGCGCCCCGCCAGCATCAGCCGCACGCGCGGCAGGCGCTGCCAGACCTGCTGCATGGCTTCCAGCAACCGGGCATAATTCCGCCGCGGCGTATCGGACCCCACCGCCAGCACATATGGGCCGCGGAAATTCCAGCGTTTTTGCAGCGCGGCCTGGGCCTCGGTGACGGAGCTGGGCTGGAAGATGGGATTGATGCCGTTATACACCACCCGGATCCGCTCCGGCGTGATGCCGTACAGGCCCATGATATCGTTTTTGGTCTGCTGCGAGACCGTCACAATGCGGGTGGCTTCGTTGGCGCCCAGATGAATCACCCGGCGGAGTGCCCCGCTGCGCCGTTGCTGGCGCACATCGGGGTCCAGTTCCACGGCCAGATCATGGATCGTCTGTACGATCGGGCAGGCATTGGTGCGCGGCACCAGCGCGGTGAAACTGTGATAGACCTGCACTTTGCGCTGGTACATCAGCCGATTGAGCGCCAGCCAATACCGCGATGCCAGCCACCAACGGGATAAATAACGCAGCCGCGGCACACTCACTGTGGTGAATTGGTTCGGGGGCAGCTCCCCGATAAAACTTTCGTCGAAATCCTCGGAATTTTCCAGCGCCTGTTCCAGCAGGAGTACAAATTTGTGCGGCACCCGTAACTGAGCCCATTGCCGGACCACATTCCGCGCATGCTGTTCGGCCCCGCCAATCTGGGCGGTACACAAGGGCCGGGCATCAAGCGCGATAATCATGTTTGGAGTCCGAGATTTATCCGGGAAACGCCGAAACCAGCAATATAATCAAGGCGACAAAACCCATGGCGATTTTGGTAATGGTACCAAAGACAAACCCCACCGCCGCGCCGGTGGCGGCCTTCAAACTGGCCCCCGGGGTTTTACGTTTCAGCAGTTCCACCAGCAGCGGTGCCACAAAGCATCCCACCACGGCGCCGACAATGTTGCCGATCACCGGGATCGGGATGCCCACCACCGCGCCGATAATCCCGCCCACCACGGCGGCCAGCGTCGCGGTACGGCTGGCCCCCGATAGCCGCGCGCCACCGATACTGAATACGGTCTCAATGATTTCCCCAATCCCCACCAGCACCAACGCCACCAGCAATACCTGCCAACTGGGGTCCTGCCAGCCTTGTAGAGCGCTGAAAATGGCCGCCAGCCCCAGAAACATCCAGTTGCCGGGTAGCTTGAAGACGTTGAGGACCAGACCGACCAGGCCCAACACCGCCAGAAGACTAAAGTAAATCCACGCCATGATGAACAGTGTAGCGCCTGACCCGGAAAAACACAATCTCCGGTATGCCCCCGCCCCGGTTCTGCGGTTAATATAATGTATATGAAGATCGGTATTGCCATTGAAACCTTCGATCCCCAGCGCGGCGGCGCCGAGCGGATCGTGGACTTTATCGCCCGCCAATTGGCCCAGCGCGGTCATGAAATCCATGTACTGTGCCATAAGGCGGCCCCGGATTCCGCCCACGTGGCCAATCTCACGGTGCATCTGATTCCCGCCCTGCGTTTGGGCACCGGACTGGGCTACCGGCAATTCACCTATCGGTTGCAGCGGAAACTCAAAACCTTGTCGTTGGATCTGGTCTATTCCTGCTGTGCCGCCTGTGCGGGTGATATTTACCATACCGAAGCGGGGGTGTATCGCAGCATCCACACCACCGCAGTGGCCACGTGCGACACCCGCTGGGCCGCTATCTTCAAATGGATTTTGCTGACCCTTTCCGACAAACAGCAATTTCTCCTCTACCGGGAACGGCTGATTTGCGGCCCCGTGGCGCAGGGGGGGTCGCGCTGTCTGGTGAGTTTGACGCCGAATATCACCCGGGAATTGCAGGTGCATCACCATGTGCTGGCGGCGCGGATTGTGGAATTGCCCAATCCGGTATTGAATCCACCGTTGCCTGCGGCCCAAACCGCTGTCTGGCGTGCCCAGCAACGGCAACAGTATCACATTCCCGCATCGGCCCGGGTAGCGTTGTTTGTCGGGCATAATTTCGCGCGCAAAGGCTTGCGCTGGGCGCTGGAGTCCGTGGCCAAGGCCGGGCCGGAATATTGGCTGATCGTGGTGGGCGGCCCGACCCAAAAGCAACTTCGTTATCAGCGCCTGGCGCAGGAATTAAAGCTGGATTCGCGCGTGATCTTTACCGGGGCCGTGACCGATACGCGGCCTTTGTATGCCGTCGCCGACGTGCTGATCCTCCCGACGTTTTACGACCCGTATCCCTTGGTGGGGCTCGAAGCGCTGGCGGCGGGTATTCCCATCCTTACCACCGTAATGGCCGGTGGTTCGGATCGGGTGCTGGCGTATCAGGCCGGGACCGTGGTCTCGCATCCCCGCGCCACGGACGAATTCGCCGCCGCCCTGCAGGCGTTGCCGACCGATCCCACCCAGCGCGAACAATTGGCCCAACGCTGCCGACAGGCCGCTATTTCAATCAGTCCGGAAGACTATATCAACCAGATGGAAGCACTGATCCATGCGTTGGTCCGGACCCGCCCGGCCTGATTCGGAGTAGATAATCCGATTCCCGATCGGAGGCGATTTTGACCCGGCCAGAATACGGGCTGGATGTAGTGTCATGTGGTTGATACACTCATGCACGCATCGGCATTACAGAACGCCGGCGGAACGGGTATCGTCGTAGTTTGCCCTGTCGTACGGGTCTAATTGGCCCCTGCCCCAGGTTATGACCAAGGGAAGGAATGGGGTTTCGGGGCGCATGCAACATCCTGCGGGGATGTATTACGGAGTCGAAGCATGAAGTGGCGCTTTATTTATCGCGGGTTCAAAGCCCGCTATCTCAACCAACGCTTGGAACTCGGCACACTGGTGCGGGCCCTCTCGGCGGATGCGGTGGCCGTGGATGTGGGCGCCAACAAGGGCAGCTACTTATGGGCGTTAAGCCGGGCCGTGCCCCGGGGCCGGGTGGTGGCCTTCGAACCCCAACCGGCACTGGCCGATTATCTGGTCCGGGCCTGTCAGGTGTCGGGTCTGCGTAATGTGACCATCGTCCCCTCCGGCGTTTCCAAACAAACCGGCACCCTCCGGCTGGCCATTCCCGGCTCCGGCGATAGTTCCCCCGGCGCTTCGTTTGAAGCGGTCGTCGCCCAGCGCGAGGCCTGCCGTTTTGTAGACGTGCCGGTCTGTACGCTGGACACCTATTTCCAGTCGGAACCAGCCCGCATCGGGGCTCTGAAAATTGATGTCGAAGGGCACGAATTATCGGTCTTGCAGGGCGCGGCGGAATTGCTCAAAGCTCACCGTCCGGTCATCGTCTGCGAATGTGAACAACGCCACCTAAGCACGGGCACCGTCGCGGATGTAATCCAATATGTTGAGGCTCAGAACTACCAGGGATTTTTCGTGAAAAACGCGCACTTGCATCCGGTGCGTGAATTCAATCCTGCCCAGCATCAAAAGCAACTCGGCGCGCGTTTTTGGGACGCCCCGGATTATTGCAACAATTTCATCTTCCAGCCGGTCGCCTGATCGGGCCGTGGGGCGGAGCCGGGTCGTTTGTTTCGGGGCTGTGCATGGGGTAAACTGCGCGTACGGATTCAGGTCACGGTTTGGAACGACTAAGGGAATATGACGCATGGGTTCACCACTGGCCAAACGGGTATTGGGATGGGGCTTGGCGCTGCTGCCTTATGGCGCCGTCAACGCCGCTTTGCGCAACTGGCGTGGTTTGCGTCAGGCTGTGGCCCCTGGCCGCGATCATCTCTATCCCGAATATCTGGGCCAATTCACCGTCTGCATTGACACCCGTTATCCCATCGAACGGCGCATGTGGGCGGGTCGGTATGAAAAAGATATCACGCGCGTCATCCGGCGTTTCGTACCCGCTGGCGGGGTGTGTCTGGATATCGGTGCCAATGTCGGGGCGCTGACGCTGGTGATGGCCAGCGCGGTGGGCCAGTCCGGACGCGTGCATGCCTTCGAGCCCGGCCCGGCGATTCACCGTCGCCTGTTGCGTAATCTGGGGCTGAATCCCGAGCTGCGCGGGGTGGTAACGCCCTACGCACTGGGACTGGGCCGGGTGCCCGGCGAATTGCGTTACACCGAAGAAATGGACAACCGTGGCAATGGGCGTCTGAGCATGTCCGGCGATACCGTCGTCCCCGTGGCGCGGCTGGATGATCTGGCTGGCCAGCTCAATTTGTCCCGGCTGGACTTTATTAAAATGGATGTCGAGGGCATGGAATTGGATGTATTGGAAGGCGCCCGCCAGATTCTGGAACGGTTCCGTCCCGTAATCTGCTTTGAGACTATCTACCGTCGGCGTTCTGCGGAAACCGGTGCCGCCGTAGCGGATTCCACCCCCGATTTGTTCGTTGGCATCGAACAGTTGCTGACCGGTCTGGGCTATCGTTTGCACGATGTGGACCCGGAACTGACCTTCCCCGCGGTCATGGCGGCCACGTTGGGTAAAAACACCCTCGCCATTCCCATCCCGCGTTAACGATAGCGTCCGGCCCGTGCCGTACATAAAGTGTCTCGCAACATGAAAATTGCTCTGGTCTGCGAACAATTCGACCCCCAACGCAGCAGCGCCGGCCGCATGGCCGTCTGGCTGGCCCAGCAATGGTTTGCCCGCGGGCATGAAGTTCATGTGGTCTGTCACCGCGCCCGGCCGCGCGGCCGCACCGCCGCCACGGCCGGGGCCTCGTATGACGAACAAACCAGCCGTTCCAGTCCCGGCGCCGAGTTTGCCCTGCCCGCTGGCATCACATTGCATCGTGTGCCCGCACTGCGCTTGAGTACGGGGGTGGGCTATCAGCAATTTGCCCGGGGCGTGGCCCGTGTGCTCAAAACCTTAAACGCCGACGTAGTGCATTCCTTCAGCGCCGCGTGCGCGGGCGATGTCTACCATCCCCAGGCCGGGGTGTATCAGGGCGGTTACTCGGGAGCGGTAGCCCCGCGCGAACGTTCGGGCGGGGCCACCCTCAAACGTCTTATCTTCACTCTTTCGGGTAATCGCCGGGTACTCTTGCGCCGCGAAGCGGGGATTTGTGGCCCCCTGAGCCGGGGTGGCGCCCGGCGGGTACTGAGCCTTTCTCCGCTGGTGACCCAGCAGCTTAACCACTATTACCGTCCGCCTGCGGACCGCATTGTGGAACTCCCCAATCCGGTGCTGCCCGCGCCTGCAGCCCCGGCCCAACAGGCGTTGTGGCGGGCCCAATATCGTGGTTTATATGGTCTGCCGGCCACGGCCCGGGTGGGGATTTTTGTCGGACATGATTTTGCCCGTAAAGGCCTGCGCTGGGCCATCGAAGCCGTCGCCCGGGCGGGGGATGATTATTGGCTGCTCGTGGTGGGCTTGGGCCGGGCGCGGCGGTATCTCGATCTGGCCCGGCAACTGGGCCTCCAGCAGCGCGTCCTGTTTGTCGGCCCCACGCAGGATGTGCGCCCTCTCTTTGCCGCCGCCGACGCGCTATTGTTCCCCACGTATTACGAGGCCTTTGGCGGGGTCATCCTCGAGGCTCTGGCCGCCGGTCTGCCGGTGTTGACCACCCGGCTGGCGGGCGCCTGGCCCCGCGTGACCGAGTATCACGCCGGCGCCGTGGTGGAAGCGCCCCACGACACCGGCGCGCTGGCCATGGCGCTGCGGGCCCTGCCCACCGATCCGGCGGTACGCGCCGTTCTCGCCCAACGCTGCCGTCAGGCCGGGCTGATTGCCACCCCGGAGCAATATCTGCACCAGCTAGAGCAAATTTACGCCGATGTAATACAATAGACGGCTGATTTATCAAGGCTGTTTGGGAGTTTTGGCTGTGTTCACCTGGCTCAATGCTATCGTCTTTATCGTCGGCCCCGTGGTGGCTTATTTTCTGGGTGCCATCCCCTTCGCTTACCTGATCGGTAAAGCCAAGGGGGTGGATATCCGGCAACTTAGCTCGCGCAATGTCGGCGCCACCAATCTGGGCCGCGTGCTGGGGGCACGCTACTTCTGGTACGCATTCGTGTTGGATTGCAGCAAAGGCCTGCTTCCCGTGCTGGCCATCAGCCTGACCGCCTGGCACAACAGTCTGCCCATCTGGGCGCCGCTGCCCACGGCCGTGGCGGGGGTGGTGGGGCATATGTTCCCCATCTATCTGGGTTTCAAAGGGGGCAAGGGCGTGGCCATCGGGCTGGGCGTGGCCCTAGGATGCTGGCCGATCTTCACCCTCGCCGGAGTTGGCGCGGGACTAATTTTTGTCCTTACGCTGGTGATTTTTCGTTATATTTCCGTGGCCTCGATGGTGGCGGCGGTGGCGTTCAGTTTGTTTGTCTATACCATCAGCCGCAGTGTTAATCCGGCCATTCAAAAAGCCGTGGCCAACGGTCAGGGCATACCGCTGATTGTCGTGGCCGCGCTCTTTGCGGTCTTGATTATCTGGAAACACAAGGCCAATATTGATCGTCTGATGGCGGGCAGAGAACCCAAAGTCGGCCAGCGGCACGCAACCGAGCCGCCGACCGACCAGCCATCCTAACGCGTCCCGAGGAGTTCACCGTGCTCAGCACATGGATCAGCCGCCGCGCCCTGCGTTGGAGTCTGCTGGCCGTGTTGCTCTGGACTATTCTGGCCGTGACCTGGTCGGGGCTGGTGGCGTGGCGTTCGTGGTGGCAGGCCATGGACAGCGAATTGGTCCGTCATACCCAGCGCATCGCCGGACGCATGCAGGATACCCTCGGCGGCTCCGAACACATGCCCGTCGAAATCTATGCCTGGTACCGATATGTCTCGGATTTGACCTTATCACGGCAAGCCGCTGATGCGATTGTCCAGCGCCCGGAAATCAAATATGTGGTGCTCTGGGAAACCGGTGGCATGGTCATCGCCCATTCCCAGGGCCCGCGGGCTGGTACCATCATGGACCCGCGCAGCTGGTCGGGGTTGCCCACCGGCCAGCCCTATCGTCTGACCGCCATGAGTTCCAACGATATTACCAGTAGTGAAGTTTATGACGTGACCATGGCGCTGCCGTTGGTGGCCGGGGGACGGCATCAGGGGTACATCAGCATCGGCTACGACGGCCAATGGCTGCACGAGCAATTATGGAGTTTACGCAACCCGTGGCTGGCCCAGGTGGCGCTGCTGACCTTTACCGGTAACATTCTGCTGGTGCTGGGCATCGCGTTGTCGGATTACAAAATCACCCAGGCCCGGCTCCTGCAGGAGCAAACCGTCCGCGCCCGTACCAGCCTGCTGTCCGAACGCGGCATGCTTGCCTCGGTGCTGGCCCACGAAGTGCGTTCCCCACTCACCGCGCTGCGCTTTAATCTACATTCCATGCGCAGCCTCGCGGCCAATGCCGGGGAAAAAGCCGCGCGGCTGACCACCCTCGCCGATTCCTGCGACCGCGAAATCCGCCGGTTGGATCAGATGCTCAACGATTTTCTCAACCGCACTCAGGTCATCACCCCCGTGGAACATTCGCCCATCAATCAGGTGATCCGCGAAGCCGTGGATTTCCTGCGGCCCAGTCTGGAAGGCCGTGACACGCGCATCAGTTTGCATCTGGCCACTTCCGACCCGCGTGTCTATACCAACCCCGACGAGTTGCGCCAGGTGATTCTCAATCTCGCCGCCAATGCCCAGGACGCCATGGGCAAGGGTGGCACGTTGGCAATTTCCACGCTGGCCGAAGCGGATCAGATTACCATTCTCGTGCGCGACTC
>JBAXGE010000086.1:0-9690 GCA_037139555.1 Phycisphaerae bacterium | reverse complement strand
CTGCGCCCGGTCGGCGCGCAGGAGTATCCCGCACTGCATGACGAGCGGTTTGATTTCAATGATGATGCGTTGTTGCCCGGGGCGCTGCTGCTGGCGGGATTGGCGCTGGATGGATTACTTAACCCGATCCCGATACAGGAGATGCGGCATGATTAAGGCGGCATGGCTGAGTGTGGCAGGACTGGCTTTGACCGGTGCGGTATCGGCGCAGCTTTTGCAGCCCCGGGAAGTGGTGGTGGTGGCGAACCGCAACAGCGCAGAGTCCATGAAACTGGCGAAATATTATCAGGAGGGGCGGAAGTTACCGCCAGAGAACGTGATCGCGCTGGATATCCCGATGCGTGAAACTCTGGATGAGCACACCTACCGCAAGCAGGTGGTTCCCGCCTTGCGACAGGCGCTGTTACAACAAAATTTGGCCCAGACGACCCGCTGTCTGGTGACGATGTACGATGTACCCATCCGGATCGCGGCCCAGTTGCCCGATGAAATCGAAAAGATTGAAATCAACACCCTGCAAATGGAGCGCAACGGCACCACCGCCAAGATCAAGGCTCTGATCGAAGAACTGCGCGCGCTGGCCCCGGCGCTGCCGGACCCTAATGCCACCACCACCACCGCCCCGAAACCCGCCCCCACCACGCCGGGTGAAGAAGCCCGCAAGTTGGCCAATGATGCGATGGTCGCCCTGCAAAATGCCAGCAAGCGCATTGCCCAGGAACCCGAGTCCACCCGGATGGGGCTGATGCTTCAACTGGTCAAGGCCGACGTACGGCTGCGCGGTGCAGGGGGGCGGATTTTATCGCAACCGCCCCAGCCCAAGAATACCGTATTGCAACAACAACTGGCCGATATCGCCAAGGTCCGGCAGGAATTCGAAGTCCTGGCCCGGGACCGGGAAAACGCCGCGAACCGCGAAAAGATGCGGCAGATTCAATTGATGAATTTCGGTTTCGTCGCGTACCTGTTGCAGATTGAAGATGATCTGATCTTTGTCAAACGGGTGGATTCGGAAGCGGCCTTCGACAGTGAGTTGACGCTCTTATGGGAAGACCGCTATCCGCGCACCCGCTGGGCCATCAATCCGGCGAATCTTGAGATGCGTGTGCAAACCGCCAAAGCGCCCCAGTTGCCACGGCAACTGATGGTGTCACGGCTGGATGCCCCCAACTCCGAGATCGTCATGAACATGATTGATACTGGATTACTGGTGGAGCATGAAGGCAAGGGGCTCGATGGCGTGGCGTATTTTGACGCCCGGGGTCTGCCCGCGCAGGATGCGTATGGCAAGTTCGATCAGGACCTGCGCGATACCGCCAAATATCTCAAGACCCATACCAATCTGCAGGTGGAGTTGGAGGACACGCCCGAGCTGCTGAAGCTCAAAGACGCCCCCAATGCGGTGTTGTATTGCGGCTGGTATTCGGTGCGTAATTTCCAGGAAAGCATCGCGTTCAAATCGGGCAGCGTGGGCTATCATGTCGCCAGTTTTGAAATGATGTCGCTGCACAACCAGATGGAAAAAGGCTGGGTACCCAATATGCTCAAACGGCATGTGGCCGCGACGCTGGGCTCGGTGGAAGAGCCTTATCTGGCCGCATTCCCCAAGCCCTCACTGTTTTTCCCGTTGCTGGTCTCTGGGGAGTTCACGAATGCCGAAATCTATCAGATGACCTTGCCCCTGTTGAGTTGGCGGATGGCGTTTGTGGGCGACCCGCTCTACCGGCCCTTCAAGGGTGCCGGTAAGATCACAGTGGAAACCATCAAGGAACATCCGGTCCTGCAACGGGCCTTTGACACGTGGCCACCGGCGGGGGTATTGATTACCCCGCTGCCCGCCGTCACCACCAGTGGTCCCGCAACGACCCGGCCGTGAGACTCATTGCTCGGTGTTACTTGCCCACTACCAGCGGATACTTTTTGTAGAACAAATCACCGGAATCGGACTCGACTACCGGGCGGACCTTGGACGCTTGGTCAGAGGTCCATTCCAGCACAATCCCGTCGCGTTCCTGTTGGGCACGGACCTGGGCATAGGGCAGCGCCTGTACGGCCACGCCGTCACTCAGCGCCTGCACGGCGATGGTGCCCGCACTTTGGCCGGTGATCATGAAGACCGGCTCCATGCGGATCGAACCGTAGGCAATATGACTGGCCGACAGGCACACCGGCACGACCAGATTGGTGCACTCGTGGGCCTGCGGGGTCAGACTGCGGATTGATATCGGATACGGCGGGAAGCCACCAATTTCGACATTACCTTCGTTGATTACCCGGCCATCCACCACCAACCGCCGACAGTTGTGCGAATCCATGGTATAGGCCGCCAGGGCAATCGGGTCTTCCACCACAGTGGTGCCCCGGCAGTGGTACTCGGTCATCACCAGACCGCCGATCATACGCCGGGCTTCGCGGATATACAGTTGCGGGGTCCACCCGCCGGAATTGGTAAACTCGTCCAACGGCAGCCCGAGCCGCTGGGCATCGTCGCGCACCCACTGGGGCAGGCGTTCATCGGTGCACAGGAAGTAATAAATGCCCATCTGATAGTTGACATGGTCCTGGAAAATCTGTTCGCGGGTTTCATAAGTCCCATCGGGCCATTGATAGTTCATACCGATGTTATCGGAGGAAAATGCCCCGTAGTTATTGGTGTCGGTTTTCTGGTTGGGCATGATGCGCGATAGGGTGTAGGGATCATAAATCCCTGCCGCAATATAACGGCGCAGTAATTCATACCGCATCGGGTTGTAACCTGCGGGCTTGGGGATGGGCTTGCGATTGGCGGGGTTGAAGCTCAGGCAGGCGCGGAAGTTGTATGCCTGCACGCAATGGTCGCCCTGGCCCTGGAAGCCCGGCGCGACATCCTGTACCCCCGGCAGCAAGCCACTGCTCGGCTGGCCGGGCGTGATATAGGGATCCACCCAGGCGCGGAAGTTATGGCCGGGATTGCCAAAATGAACGCCGTTGAGCGTTTCGCGGTATTGGCTGTTGGCCTCACGGCCCACATGATAACTCACGCCCGCTTTGGCCATCAGATCGCCTTCGTAGCTGGCATCAATAAACATTTTGCCGCGATAAACCGCGCCGGTGGCGGTTTCGATTTCAGTGATGGTCGTGCCCGTTTTACGTACTGCCGTCAGCGGGGCCAGCGTATGCACAGTAATGCCGAACGTTTCGCACTGCTTATGGAACCACGCACTGGCCGCTTTGGGCTCAAAATTCCACGCTTCACTCTGGCCGTAATGGGTGCCCATGTCTTGATAGAACTGGTAGGAAATCCCCCCGATGGCATTTTTGTTGCCGATGTCGGTGGCGCCCAACCCGCCAGAGGTCAATCCGCCGATATGGGTGCCCAGTTCCACCACGATGACGGTGTGACCGAGATTCCGCACCTGCATGGCCGCAGTGATCCCCGCGCTGCTGGCGCCGTAGATAATGACATCGGCGGTGTAGGTCTCCGGTTTCGCCTGACGGGCGACGGGACGGTAGTAATGCAGACCGGGTAGTGATTCAACCATGGGAGAGCCTCATTTAGAGTAATGACTCGGCATAACATAGCTAATATAGCAATAATCTGTCAAGCCAAGGAACTTGCCCCGGGGAACGTGTCAGACCATTGAAAAAGCTTATTCCGTCGGGCCGGGGCTGGCGGTCAGGGCTTTGATCTGAGCTTCCAGCCGTTTGATCTCATCGCGCAGACTGGCGGCTTTCTTATAGTCTTCGGCTTTCACGGCGGCGCTGAGTTCACCCTGATAACGCAGACATTTAATCCGCAGGGCATCTGCCCCCTGATTAAGGGGCGCAGGGACTTTGCCGATATGTTGCACCCGCCGTTCCTGAGCGCGACGGATAAAAGGCAGCAACCGGCTGAGATAGTGCTGGTAATCATGCGGGCAGCCCAGCAAACCTTTGCGTTTGAATTCGTCCCAAGTCAGATCGCACTGGGGGCAACCCTCGCGTTTGGCTTTGGGGACGGCTTTCGGACTCGCCGTTTCCGCTTCGGGTGTCGATTCGGTAGGACTGCTGGGAAATAAATCCATTTGCACGGCGGGCGGCTTGATTACACTGACCGGTGCGGCCAGCGCGGGCATTTCGGTATGCACCAGTCCCGCCTCCACGGCATGGGGAAGGCAGAGGTGGAGTTCCACCACCTTTTTACCGCCACCGGGCTCATCCACCATCTCGGTAAGATGCACCACAGCGGACTTATGGCATTTTTCGCATCTCATGGCACCAACTCCACCAATGTGTCCACGCCATTATAGCGTGCTTACGGAGCTCAGGCCCCGGCAATGGCGGTTTCCAGCAAAGCCAGCCCCTGTTCCACCTGCGTCTGACTGATGGCCAGCGACGGACACAAGCGGATGATATGCCGCTGGGTGATGTTGATCACCAGCCCCAGTTCCAGCGCCCGGGTCAGCACCGGCGCGCCATCGGCCATCTCCAGCTCCACGCCGATGAACAAACCCTTGCCCCGGACTTGCTTGATGCGCGTACCGGCGGATTTAAAACCGCGAATGGTCTGCTGGATGTAATTGCCCATGGTGGTCACTTTTTCCAGCAGGTTTTCTTTTTCGATCACATCAAAAATGGTCGCGGCGACTTCCATACAAATGGGATTACCACCCAGCGTGCAGCCGTGCGTGCCGGGCTTGAAGAATGCGGCCCGTTCCGGCGTGGCGAGAATCCCCGCCGCCGGCAAGCCGCCGCCCAGGGCCTTGCCCATGGTCATAATGTCCGGACGGACATTGAAGTGCTGGTGGCCGAAGTATCTGCCCGTCCGGCCCACACCGGTCCAGACTTCATCGAGAATCAGGCACAAATTGTACTTGTCGCACAGCTTGCGTACGCCTTCCAGATAACCTTCGGGGGGGAGATTGACCCCGCCTTCGCCCTGGATGGGTTCCATGATGACAGCGCAGGTTTGGGCATCAATACTGGCTTCCAATGCGGCCAGATCGCCATACGGCACATGAGCAAAGCCGGGCACCAACGGCGCAAAGCCATTTTGCACATAACCCGGCGTGGCCGAGAGGGCACCCATGGTCCGGCCATGAAAACCCCGGAAGCAACTGATGACTTTGAAACGGCCGCCGGAACTCAGCCGGGCCAGCTTGAGCGCCGCTTCGGCGGCTTCCGCACCGCTATGACAGAAGAACGCCTGGCCGGGAAACGCCTTGGCGCTGAGATGTTCGGCGAGGCGAATTTGCGGTTCGCTGTAAAATTGATTGCCCACGGCCCAGAGCGCATGGGCCTGTGCCTCCAGCGCTGCGACCAGCGCGGGATGGGCATGGCCAAGGATGCTGCCACCGAAGCCGGCAAAGAAATCCAGATATTCCTTGCCGTTGGCATCCCACAGCCGGCTGCCTTCGCCGCGCACAAGCGCAATGGGCAGTTTTCCGTAATTGTGTACGAGTGCGGCGTTATGCCGGGAAATAAGAGCCTGATTTCTTGCCATGGCGGTCTGTTGCTCCATTGGAAAACCGTTATTATCGCAAGATATGGCCACGACTCAAGCGCCGGGGGGTGGAATTACGCCGGTACGGGGTGGCGAACCGGGAGGAGAAAAAATATTTAACAGGATTTAGTCCTGTTTTATGCGGTGTGGGCGTTGTATTGTGGAGGTGTTCACGTTGGCTGGTCGCGATGCAGGCATGTTCTGAATTCGTATCTGATACGAGGTTGCGCGATGAATATATATACCAATCGGCTCCAACTTTGGGGTTTGCTACTCTCGGGGCTGGTGGCCGGGAGCGCGCTGGCTCAAGCCACGCAACCCGCACCGGCGGTATTGGCGCCGCTGGCGCAGGGATTTAATCCCAACGAGCACTGGGGTACGTTCTATCCGCTTATTGCCGCGGGGTATCAGGTGGATGTGGCCGGGGTGGAGACTGGGCTGGTGGCCACGAATCCCGAAAAACCCTCGGAACGCGATGCGTGGGCAAATCTGACTTTGGCCGAAGTGAAGCCGGAACGCTATACCGGCTTGGTGATAGCGGGGGGGTACAGTCCCGGACATCTGGAAAAAGTTCCCGAAGCAGTGGCATTGGGCCAGTGGTTCATGAAAGCCAACAAACCGGTAGGGGCGATTTGTCATGGCCCGCGGCTGCTGATCAAAGGGGGGCTGCTGAAAGACCGTCAGATGACCGGGCTGTTCAGTATGGCCGACGAGTTGGCGGATGCCTGGGCGGGGCGGGAATATGGCGCCTATTGGGATCAGCCTTTGGTCGTGGATCGGAACTTGGTAACGAGCCGGTATCCGAATGATGCCGCGATTTTTGCCCAAGGGGTATTGCATGGATTGGCGCGGCAGGGGGGATTGCCGGTGCCGGATTACGGCAATGTCGGCATATTGGTGGTTCGGGCCGAATGGACCGGGCATCAGAAGTATGTGCTGCGCACCCTGGCCCCGCTGGGGATTCAGGCCTGGGGCATGAATGCGGATGATTTAACCAAGCTGACCACGGCGGTGACGTTCAAGGCCGACACTTACGCGTATGTATTTACCGTGGGGACCGTGGATGACAAAACCCAGGCGGCGCTGCAACCGCTGGTGAAAGCCAATATTCCGGTCCAAGCCATTACGGTAAAAGAGGTAATTCCGAGATTTGCTAATGGTTGGGCGGAGGTGCAGCAGTCGGCCAATGTTGCTTTGGTTCAAGCGGTGGTGGGGGAGTTACCCAAGCCCAAACCGGCCCCGGCGTTGAAGGTCGTGATGCCTGAAATCCCCGTCCAGATCGAAGCCGATACCCCGTGGGATAATAACCAGACGTACGATGCGGTGCTGGCGGTCAGTTCCGGTTTTGATGATCTGGCCTATGCCCGGGCCAAGACGCGTTTGCTTAAGGATGGCCGCAAAGTAGTGACGATTGCGCCGCAAGTTGGCGCTGTGGTGGGACTCAATGGCCTGAAGGTTGATATTAAAGTCACCTACGCTGATCAGGTGAAGTTGGTGGATAATGCCATCATCGTGGCCCCCGGCGGGTTGTGGCCGCGTTGGAATCCCGAGGCCCGACAGGCCGCGCAACCCGAATGGGTGAAGACGCAGGAACCCTTGCGCACGGCCCGCTATGACTGGTTGAGCAAGCAGCAGCAGGCGGGGAAATGGCTGGTGGTGGTGGGCATGGATGCTTTGTATCTGGGCCAACGAACGGAGTATGCCGGTAAAAAATACGCCACTTCAGATCAGGCGGTATGGAGCTTTCCCAAGGGTGCGGGCGCGTACAGTGCTGAACCGGTGGTGCTGACCCAGCCGGGGTTGGTAAGTGTGCGCGGCGCCGGTGAAGTGGTGGCGGGTTTGGAACTGGTCGTCAAGAAACCTTGAAACGCAACCTTGCGCGGAGGTAATGATGAAGGATCACGTGCTAACCAAACGTACCGGCCGGTGGCGTCTGTTGCTGTCCGGTTGTGCGGTGCTGGCGTTAGTGGTGGGCTGGGTTATGTGGTATGGGACGCAGGCTCAGGCCGCGCCTGCCAGTGTTGCCACCGCACCCGCTCCGGTGCTACGAGTGGTCTGTTTTGGTGATTCCCTCACCGGCAATCGTCCCGGTCAGGAATATCGCGGAACGTATCTGAAGTATGCGGACCTGCTGGGTTTTATGTTGGAAGGACGCTTGGGGGTGGGACGGGTGGAAGTGATCAACAGTGGGTGGGCCGGTGATAAGACCACTCCAAAACCCAGTGAAAAATGGCCCGGTGCGGTGGGGCGGCTGAAGACCGATGTATTGGATCATAAACCTGATATCGCTATTGTATTGATTGGCGGTAATGACCGGCCTGAGACGCCCGAAGCCCAGACGGTGACCGGGGGCAATCTCAATAAAATTGCGCAGGAACTCAAAGCGGCGGGGATTCACACCCTGATGATGACCTATGCCCAGCCGTATCCTTCTGCAGAAAACCAAGGCAAAGGCTGGTCGTTGGCCATGGTAAACCCGCTGATTGAATCCGCGGCCAAAGTTGCCGGCCATCCTACGCTGGATTTGGATCCACCGATCAAGACGGCCGTGGCGCAGTGGCCAGCGGGGGATGTGACGAACACACAAGATGGTGTGCACCTGGGGCTGCGCGGCGAAGCCGTGGTGGCCCGGGCGATTTTCACGCGGTTGGATGATTTGGGTTGGATTAAGGCGAAGTAACAGACCTAAGTATTTTGCGGAGTAACGACATGCGGCACTATTATCTGGCAGCGTTGGCGTGGGCACTGGGGGGCTCGTTGGCTTGGGCGGGGATGAAGGTGGAACAATCCGATACCGCCATCAAGGTGGATGTCGGCAACGGTACCCAATTAACCTTTGCGGTTCAGGCCGGACAGGTACTGGGGTTGCAGGGGGCCAGTGTGCAGGGGCAAAGCTTGCGCAGCACCGCCACGCTGGTGCGGCCGGTGATATTTCAGGAGTGGGTGGACAAACCCTTCACGGTGACCCAATACACCCTGCGCACCGTGGAAACCACCGATCAGCAGGTCACGCTGGTGTTGGATATGCAGGCCTCACGCGATCCCCAGGCGCTACGGAACATCATGGTGATGGCACCTGATTTCGAGGCCGCCAAGAAAAACTGGCCCGCGGCATGGACCGAGGTTCTGAATCAGCGTAACGAGGCGGTACGGGCGTTGGATGACTATATTAAAGCCCAGCCGGAATATGTGGAACTCGCCCAGCAGCGGGACAAATTGGAAGCCAGTACCGACAAGAAAGAACGCGGTAAAATCCCGGCCATTACCAAAGCTCTGGAAACACTGGCCAGCAAAATTACTGCCGAAAAAGCGCCCCAACAAGACGCGCTCAAGCCGCACCTCAAAGCCCTTGCCGTTTACGATGCCAAGTTAGCGGAACTGGCCGACCAGTATGCCAAGATTCATCGCGATTATTACAGCTTTGCCATGCTGCAATTACCCAGTGCGATCTTGACCCCTGCGGAAGTGGCCAAACAGGGACAATTCGCCACCGAAACAGTGGGCACGCTGAAATGGGTGATCCAGCCCGCCACCGAAAATGTGGCCGGCTGGACGTGGCACGGCTGGCAGCACCACTATGAATACACTATGGCACCTGGCCAAAAGATCAACGCCATCCGCGAATTGGGGACTTGGGAACTCGACGGTACGGCCGTGGGCAACACACTGGTGAATATGCGGTACCGCGGCTTGGGTGGCATACAGGCCCCCTTAACGGCGTTGCAGGAAGGTAAACCGGAGTCGGGCGTGCGTAATGCTTTTACCACGACGGAAATTCTGCCCGGAGCGATGGGGGCGGCACCGGTGGTATCGCCCGCTGTTCCTGGTGATCAGAAAATTGCTTTGCGGGCGGAAGCCATGAAGTACCGTCATGGGGCCTGGATTGCCCATCTGCAACGCGGTTCGGGTACGAATTGGATCGAGTATATGTATCGTCCGCAAGCAGCGCTGGCGATGTATTACACCCGGATGGAAGCCCTGCGCGGACTGCAGGAAGTCTGGCCCGGCGACCAGCAAATCAGCCACACCGACAATTTGTTTTTTCCGCGTGGCACCACTGGCCGCAGTACTCCCAAACGCTTTATGGCCCTGACGCAACCCCGGGCCATGGCCAATCATGAATGGGAAACCCGCTGGCAGGAAATGCATCTGCAGATACGTGATCAAATTGCCGCTGATTTGAATTTGAAGCTGTCCCCACCCTTGCCGTCCATCGGATTTAATTGGGA
>JBAXGE010000085.1:0-9727 GCA_037139555.1 Phycisphaerae bacterium | reverse complement strand
CCCTTGATGAGCGGTATGCGTGGGATTAAATAGTGCTCCTACAGAGCACCCGGGGGCGCGGGACGCATCTACCCAGGGCGTTGCCCTGGGCTATTCAAATACCGCCCCTTTGGGGCGAAGACAAAATGCCCCAGCCTGGAAATACCGTATGAACCAAAATAAAACTATCCCGATCGGATTGGCAATCAATCATTCCCCGGGCATTCCAGTATTCAGCATCGGCGTAATCTGCAACGCACCTGCCGGGGTGGGAACAATGGCCAGCGCTCCGGTGCGGGAGAGAACGAGATGATCGGGGCGCAGCGCGGGGATGCCCAGCGACGTTTCCGGCAAGATGCAGGTGACCGCACCGGATAATTCGGCCAGATCGGCGGTCTGGGGCGTTGCGGTCAGGATGATGGCGGTAGGCGAACGCAGGTTTTGGGGATTCAAGTAACGCAATAGCGGCAGCAGTTGGGGTTCGGTAACCAATATATGCGTTGTGCCCAATTCCACTCGCAACGCGGTGCCGCGCCAGCGCTGGGGCAGGCTGGTGGGAATATCCGCCGGGGGCCACAGGCAGGTGTAGGCCAGTTCGGGCCCGAGTTGAATACGTGTGCCCCGGCTTAACGAGGTGGGTACGCGCCCGGAAAAGCGCACATTCGCGGTCACCTCCGGCCCCGCCGGGTGGGCGGGGGTAAGCAGATTAGTACTGAGGAGAATGTGCTCGGGCGAGAGGATGGCCAGATTGCGGGTCAGGTTGGGAGCTGTTTGTGGGCTGGCCTGCATGAGCGTCAGACTTTGGACCTGCGTGGTGCCCCAGGCTTGCAATACGGGCCGCAAGGTACGGCGGGCAAAGTCGGGTTGGCGTGGGGCTTCGAGGTTTATCAGGTGGACCCCACCACGCCGATCACGCAGCACCAGACAACTGCCGTTGGTATCCAGCACCCACCCCGCAGGGGCGGTGGGCCGTTGACCGGCGTACCAGAGGCCAATTATGCCCACGATGAACAGACTCATATGCCACAGCCACCGACGCGTGGGCCCACGGTGGAGTACGAGCCACAGGATCAGACCGACATAAAACAACCCCACCAACCATCCCGGCGGTGCGGGCACCGCGCTACTGGCGGCAGGCAAGGCCGCCGCAGATTGGATGGCCGCGTTCATCAGTACGGTGACGACGTGGGCGATCGGGGCGAACAGTGCGGCCAGCGGTGGCACCAACAGGGCAAGCGTGAGTTGCACCAAACCCAGCAGCAACGCAACCGTTACCAAGGGCAGGGCGAGTATGCCGGTGAGTATGGCCCACGGTGTGAATTGGTTGAAGTGCAGTGCCAATAAAGGCAGCGCTACCAGACAGCCGGCCAGATTGGCACTGAGCATAACCAACGCAGTTTGCGCGCTATAGGTGCGGCCCCGGTCGTACCAGCTTTGCGATGCCCGCGCGATCGCCGCCCAGCGTGGCAACCACACGCCCGCCAAGGCGTGATAGATCGGACTGGCCAGCAGCAACAGCCCCGCCGTACAGAGAAAACTTAGCTGACATCCCGCCGAGGTCAGATCATGCGGACGCCACAGCATTACCAGCAACCACGCCAGCGCCAGCAGATTCAGCGGCTGCACCCGCCGGGCCAGCCACAAACCACCCAGGATGACCACGCAGGCAATCCCCGCGCGCACCACCGGCGGGTCGCACGGCGTGGCCAGCACATACGCCACTACGCCGAGGGTGACCAGTATGGTGCGTGGCCACGGCCGGGCCACCAGCAAGCGCAGCACCCAGGCGAGTAACCCGGCAACCACGATAATGTGTCCCCCCGAAATGGCCAGCAGGTGCATCAAACCACTGCGTTGAAAGGCCTCAGTGACGGCGGGAATATCGCCCCGCTGACCCAGCACCAACGCCGCGAGGGTATCGGCGGTAGGGTCGGTTTCATCCTCGGTTACGAGATAGCCGCGCAAGCGCCCGGCGAGAAAATTCCGATAGGTATCCAAAATATTGCCCCCGCCCTCTCCGGCGGCGAGTGGGCGGAACTGGCTGACATGCGTGCAGGCGACTTGCAAATCAATCCCCGCCGCGGCCCAGTAATGGCGCAGATCAAATTCGCCGGGGTTGTGGGGCGGGGTAATGCGACTGACAAACGCATCGGCCTCGACCGTGGTGCCGCGCTCGGGCGGCGAGGTGGCCACAAAGTAACATTGTGCCTGACCGCTGGTGGTAATCCAAGCGGCGCCCTGCCGGAGATGGGTCAGTTCCATCAGGGCACGGAAACGCGGTTCGCCGATGCTACTGGCGTGGGCGGTTTTGGGCGTGGTCAGCAGCACGCCGCGCACGGTAGCCAGATGCACGCCCTCGGTATTAACCCGCAGGGCCAGATCGGTATGCGGGCGCATGGTGACGGCCAACTGCCACCAGGCGGCACCGCCTGCGAGGAGTGCCACCAGCAGCGCTACCGTAGACCAAGCCCGTGTGGGCCAGCGCCATTCCAGCAGGCCCCATGCGATCAGCCCTGCCCCCAGCAGGATAATCAGGCTCCCGGCCAGCGGGTCCAGCAAACGACCTGCGGCCATACCGAGGGTGAAGGCCACGACGGCGACGAGCAGAGGGTGACGATGGAGCCAAGCTAGCATGATGTAGGGGAGAGAATAATCGGGAATGCGACGAATTACGAGTGGCCGGGGCGCCGCCGCAGGGGTTATTCCGTGGCGGTGGGGGGCGTGTGGCCGTTGCTGCTGGCGGCTTCGATGACGTGGTCGGTGACCATAATGGGCACCGGCTCGGGGCCGACGCTCAGGGCCACGGCATCAGAGGGCCGGGCGTCGAGATGCAGGGTCTTTTCCCCGATTTTGATCACGATTTTGGCGAAGAAGGTCCCTTGGATCAGGTCATCAATAATGATGCGTTCGATCTGGCCGCCCATCTGGCGGATGCAGGCATCGAGCAGGTCATGGGTTTGCGGCCGCGGCGTGGGCAGGCCGCGCAGCCGGCGATAAATGGCGGTGGCCTCATGGGTGCCGATGACAATCGGGAAGATACGATCGCTGTCAACCTCTTGCAGGAACAGCACTTGCTGCTGCGAGGTTTCGGAGATCAGGAGTTTTCGTAACGTCACAGCGCGGAGCATAACATTGGGACTTTCGGTAAAATGACCATATATTGGATATATTAGCCATTTTATCGGCGAAAGTCAGAATTGCGGACAAAGTCAGTCTTTGCCGCGTGGAACCCCTAGAATGATGCCATAAGGATGAGGTGGTTATGCTGACAAAGTTACAAGCCCGCGCGGGATGGGGTGTTGTGCCCATTCTGGTGGTGATATTGATCGTGGCCGCCGTTGGGGTGGGTGGGTATCTCGTATGGAACCGCCAGCGAACGGTCCCCATGTACACCGTGCAAAAAGGCACGGTGGTTCGGGCGTTTTATGCCACCGGGACGGTGCGGCCGGATTTCGAATATGTGATCAAATCCAAGGCGCAGGGCAATTTGGTGGATTTACAGGTTCGCGAAGGAAGTTTGGTCAAAAAGGATCAGATTCTGGCGCGGGTTAATGATCGGCAATTGCGTTTCGAGGTGGAACGGGCGGAAGCGGAATTAACCGAAGCCAAGGCGCAGGCTACTGATGAGGCCCCGCAACGCAAGGAATTGCAGGCGCTGTTGAACGAAGCCAAACAGCAGGCGGAAATCGCCCAGCGACAGTTGGAACGTACCCAGACGCTGGCCGAGAAGGGCAATTCGTCGCCCACGGATTTGGACAATGCCCGGCGGGCGTATGTGCAGTGGGCCAATCAGATTGCCGCCTACGAAAGCCGGCTGGGCACCTGGCGGATCGAAAGCCAAAAACGCGTGGATGTGGCCGCGGCCAATCTGCGGAAGGCCAGTGCCAACCTGGCCGATACGGAAGTGCGCGCCCCGGTGGACGGGGTCATCCTGCAGCGGCATGTCGAATTACAGGAAGTGGTGGCGCTGAATCAGACGCTGTTCCTGCTGGCCGATCCCGCCGACATGGTGATGAAGGCGGCGGTGGATGAGGAGGATGTCACGCGCACGCGGCTGGGGCAAGAGGTCAAGATGCAGTTGTATTCCTATCCGGAAAAACTGTTTGTGGCCAAGGTGTATGAAGTGCTGCCGGTGGCGAATCAGTTGAACAAAACGTATGAAGTGAAATTGCGGTTTGAGGCATTGCCTGCGGGTCTGAAAATCGGCATGACCGGGGAGCTGAATTTTATCGAAGAGGTGCGCGAGCAGGCGCTGCTGGTGCCGTCGTCGGCGGTGATGGAAGGGGCGGTGTATGTTTCCGAGGCGGGCAAGTATGTCCCGCGGCCGGTGCGGCTGGGCGTGCAGAGTTTGGAAAAGTATGAAGTGCTGTCCGGGCTCGAGGCCGGGCAGGCGATTGTGCTGGATGCCAAGCAGGTAGCGCCGGTGAAACTACCGCCCGCGCCGTTGCCGGTGGTACCGCTGCGCAAGGGTGATCAGGATAAGCCGTAAGACGGGCGCGGTGGCGCCGGGATATTATGTTCATCACGAATCTACAAATTCACATGGCCGTGCGTTATCTGCTGCGGCGGAGGCGGCAGACGCTGATCTGCGTGCTGGGTGTGGCCATCGGTGTGGCGGTGTTTGTGGCTATGTCGGCGATGATGAAGGGCTTTGAGGTCAAGTTCATCGAGGAAACCGTCGAAGGCAGCGGGCATGCGATTATCCAGAACGAACCGCGTGAGACCGTGACGCGGTTTCTGGAAAAGTCGTATCAGGACCAGAACAATCTGGTGGAAATAGTCCGCCAGAAACCCCAGGACAAAGTGGCCAAAATCCGCAACCCCGCCCGGGTGGTGGAGATGGTGCGTAATCTGCCCAGCGTGGTGGCCGCAGCGCCCACGGTGACGGGGAACATGGTGGCGATCTACGGGGCCAAGCAGATTTCGATCAGCGTCATCGGTATTGAACCGCGCGAACAGACCCGCGTGACCAGCATCGGCGACAAGATTGTGGACGGCTCGTTCGAGCGGCTGTATTCGACGGCCAACGGGGTGTTGCTGGGCGATGGTGTGGCGCGGGTGATTGGGGCGCGGACGGATGATTCCGTCACGCTGACCGGCCCCACCGGGGCCCAGACCACCGCACGGGTGGTGGGCATCTTTTCCACCGGGGTGACGCCGGTGGATTACACGCGGGCGTATATGCTTTTGCGCGATGCCCAGGTGATGCTGGACAAACCCAATATTATTTCCGAGATCGTGGTCAAGGGGGATAATCCCGATCAGGCCCGGGCGCTGTCTGCGCAGATCGAAGCCATCACCGGCTACAAAACCGAATCGTGGCAGGAAGCCAACAATAATTTCCTGAGCATCTTTGTGATCCAGCAGGCGATTACCAACATTATCTGCGGGGCGATTCTGGTGGTGGCGGCGTTTGGCGTGTTCAACATTCTGACCATGTCGGTGATGGAAAAAATCGGGGACATTGCGATCATGCGCAGTTACGGCCTGACGCGGATGGACATCCGATATGCGTTTTTGTTGCAGGGGCTGATGATTGGGGTGGTGGGGGCGGTGCTGGGAACGGGATTGGCGCGTTCGATCATCTACATCATCCGCCAGTTCAAATTCCCCGTCGAAGGTCTGGTCAAAGCTCAGGGCATTCTGATGCACGAAAATCTGCGCGACTATATCGTCGCCGCCTGTGCGGCGGTGGTGATTACCATGCTGGCGGCGTATCTGCCCAGCAGCCGCGCGGCGCGGTTTAATCCCGTGGACATCTTGCGGGGGCGCCACTGATGACCACCCCCCAACCACTGCTCGATACCCCCGCGGACTTGGCCGGTTATGCCTGGCCTGACATCGTCGCGCCCGGGCCGGAGGTGCTGGTGGCCACGCGGCAATTGGTACGCGTCATCGGTACCGACCCGCTGACCCAGCAACTGGTGCTCAAGGGGATTGATCTGGATATCCCGCGCGGACAGTTTGTCTCCATTGTCGGGGCCTCGGGATCGGGCAAGTCCACGCTGCTGTATCTGCTGGGCGGATTGGATCGCCAGACCCACGGCGAGGTCTATTTCAACGGGCAATCCACCCGCACCATGGATGATGGCCAGTTGACCAGTCTGCGCAATCAGGCGATCGGGTTTGTGTTCCAATTCCATTTCCTGCTGGCGGAGTTTTCCGCGCTGGAAAATGTCTGCCTGCCGATGTGGAAACTGGGCCGGATGACCAAGCGCGCCGCCCGGAAACACGGCGAAGAACTGCTGGGCATGATGGGGCTGGGTGATAAAACGCACCGGCAGATTACCCAACTGTCCGGCGGTGAACAACAGCGCGTGGCGCTGGCCCGGGCGCTGGCCAATGACCCCGATATCCTGTTGGCCGACGAGCCCACCGGCAATCTGGACAAGCACAACAGCCAGAATGTGGCCCATATTTTCGAGGAAATCGCCGCCCAGGGGAACCGCACGATCCTGATGGTGACCCATGACCCGCACATGGCGGAACGGGCCCAGCGCGTGATCACCCTCGATGATGGGCTGATTATTTCCGACCAGATTCATGCCCGCTAGGCTAAGGGGCTTTGTCCCCGCACGCTTCCTGCTGTAACATAGCGGCTTTGCAGGAGTTACCCCATGGCCTTGTTACTTACCGGCGGCGCCGGTTTTATTGGTTCGACATTGCTGGATCAACTGCTGGCTCAGGATAGCTGGGGGCAGATTGTGGTTGTGGACAGTTTCAACGATGCTTACAGCCCCGCCATCAAGCGGCGCAATATCGCCCATCATGCCGGTAACCCCCGGCTGGAACTGGTGGAAGCCGACTTTGCCAATGCCGAGGTGATGCGGCCATTGTTCGCGCGCTGCAAGTTTGATTATGTCGTCCATCTGGGCGCACGGGCCGGCGTGCGGGCGAGTCTGCAGAACCCCATGGAATTCGAACGCTCCAATGGCCAGGCAACGACGCTGATTTTGGAATTGGCCCGGCAGCATCAATGTCGCCGCGTGGTCATGGCCAGCAGTTCCAGCGTGTATGGCAATACCAACACCGTGCCATTCACGGAAACCGATCCGTGTTTGCAATGCGTCTCGCCCTACGCCGCCACCAAGCGGGCCAACGAGATCATGGCCTGGACGTTCTGGCACCTGTATAAGATGCCAATTTCCTGCCTGCGTTTTTTCACCGTATATGGACCGCGGCAACGCCCGGATATGGGCATCCATATTTTCACGCGTTCGATCCTGCGTGGTCAGCCGGTGAACATGTTCGGCGATGGCTCGATGAGCCGCGACTTCACCTACGTCAACGATATTGTCAGCGGGATTATCGCCACCATCACCGCCGACACGGGTTATGAAATCTTCAACCTCGGCAACACCCAGACCATCCGGCTGCGCGAACTGATTGACGTGGTGGCCGAAGCCTGCGGCCAGCCCGCCAAGATCAACCAACTCCCCATGCAATCCGGCGATGTGGACCGCACGTGGGCAGACATCAGCAAAGCCAAGAAGTTGCTGGGCTATCAGCCCAAGACGGATATCCGTACCGGCGTCAAAAACTTTGTGGCGTGGTACCGCGAAAATGAGGCGTTTTTGCAGCAGGCGTGAGGCGTGGGCTTGCCTAAACCACGTCCACCGCGCGCGGACAGGAAAGCAAACCCAGCGCAGCCGCACGCTGGAAAAACTCGCGCAGACCGGCCAGAGCTTGGGCATCGGGGATGAAGCGCAGGTAATCCATGAGATATTGTTTCGCCAGCACAGTGGGCCAGCCGTGACGCTGGGCTTCGCGGGTGATGATGCCGTCAATGTCGGCTAGGCCTGACGTGATGGCTTCCGCCAGCAGGGGCCGATAGCGGCTCAGGTCCACATCCGCCAGCCCCATCCACATGGCAAATACAAACGGCAAGCCCGTCCATTCTTTCCATTCGTGCCCAAGGTCCAGTTGGTAAGGGTATTCAGTCGTGGTCGGCGCGGCGGTGACGACCTTATCGCCGATCAACAGTCGGGCATCGGCGTCGGCCAGTCCCGGCAGGGCCTGTTGCAGCGGACTGTGATAACGGCCGCGCAAAATAAGCTGCACCAGAATATTGCTGGTATGACTGTGTGCATCCAGACTCAGGGTGCGGATCTGCTCCACCGGTACACGTGAAAACAGCCGCACCGTCAGCGTGTGCCCGTTACAGCCGATCATCCCCACCGGCAGCAGTTGCAGTGGCTGTTGGGCGAGTTGGTAATCCACTACGGAAGTCAGTGCCACTTCCACCCGCCGTGCTTCCAAGTGGGGCAGCAATTGTGCGGGCACATCCAGCACCAAATCCACATCGGCCCGCCGGGTCAGGGCATCAATCAGCGGGCGCGAGTTCAGAAACGACACGCAAGCGATGCGGTAGGGCGAAGTTGACGCGGCGGTATTCATACACCGCGTATTGTAGCTTGCCGGTAGCGGTGGGGTAAGTCCGCAGTTGCTTTCTTACGGTTCAATGATTTCGGTCGGTTTATGGGTGGAAATATCCAGTTGGATCGGCTTGCCCGCCTGGAGTTGGGCGGCGGTGATTTCGAGTTCGACCTTGCCTTCCAGCTTGGTGGCCCCGCCGTTGGCTGTTACCGCATAGCCCATCACGGTATAGGTGCCCGGGATCAGGCCGATGATTTCGTAGGGGAGGCTGGCCGTGGCATGGCGGATGATCAAATCTTGCCGTTGCGCGACGAAATCGGTGTGGGATATGGCCACCCGTCCGGTGGTGGGCTTGCCGTCTGCCCCCAGAATCTGGCCGGTGACGCGCACTGCGGGTGCCAAAGTCAGCGCGAGCGGCGCGGGCACCGCATTGGCCTTCACTTCAATGGTGGGCCGTTGGCTGACGCTCAGGTTCCGGGCATCGGTGGTGCGCACTTCCACCTGATATTTGCCGGCAGGAACTTGCGGTAGGCAAAAAGTACCCTTGACGCCGGTGATGTCCGTGAAATTACTCTGATATACCCGCTGGGCAGATTTCTTGGGATCGCCGGGTACCTGAACGAGCAGACTCACAACCGCCCCGGCCACCGGCTGGCCGGCACTATCCACCACGTTGCCGGTGATTATCTGGCCGTTATCCAGAGCTACGGCCAAAGTCTGGTTGGGCTGGTCCAACGGTATGGTTTTGGCGCCGATATTGGGTTGCGGACTGCCGGGGCTGGCATAGATCCAGAGCTGGAACTCCTCCAGCTTGTGCGCTGTGCCATCGGCACGGTATTGCTGGGTCGGCACCGCGACGGGGATGGTGATCGGATCGGTCTGACCGGGGCGCAAATGAAGCATCTGGCCATAAGAACCCGAGTTGCTCAGTTTATCCGCATATTTCAATAGCGTTGATACCCGCACCAGCATATCCATAGGGTCGGTGACGGACGGCGGTTTGATCTGGAGGGTGACCTTCTGGGCCTCGGTTACCAATACTTGCAGTGGTTGGGCCATATACGAAGCGGGAATGTGGATGTTTAGATTGGTGCGATCACCGAACACCGATAAAGTGCGCCGCTGGGCCTGCGGGGCCGTGGGGGTGCTTTCGCTGCCGTAAATTTGACCGCTGAAGGTGTATGGGGACGTCCCGGACGCCAGATACAATGTGGCGCCCTGCGCGGATACTTCTTTAATCCAAAAACGTCCCGAAGCGGGGGTGGTGACTTCGGCCATGCCAGCGCGGGGATTATGCAGCGCCTCGCTGGGGATCACTTTGCATTCAAGCGCACCGACCCCCGCGCCCGTGGCCGTCAGTGCTTGGATATAC
>JBAXGE010000084.1:0-9729 GCA_037139555.1 Phycisphaerae bacterium | reverse complement strand
GATCAGTACAAGATTGCCGCCGAACGGATTGGCAGGATTCAGGAACATCGGCAGAAGATGCGGGAAAATGGTCGTCCCGGCCCGGGCAAAGATGGCCCCGGCGGTGACAAGCCTCCCCATCCCAAGCCCCCCGAAGGCAAGGATGGTCTCAAAGACCCCGCCGGCCCGAATGCCTAAGGTATAGCCCACTTCGCCCACCGGAGGGTGGTCATCACCAGGATGACAGAAGTAGGAACCATAAAAAAGCCCCAGCTCTGGCTGGGGCTTTTCGTTTTGATATGGGCAAACCGAAACGCGTTACCCGATGGGCACGCGGTAGAGGTTAGCCATTGATGGCATTAATCTGGACTGCCAGATAGGCCTGACGGTGGCCGACGCGGCGATGGAAGCCTTTACGACGGGTCAGACGTTCGACGAAAATCTTTTCGCCCTTGACTTCGCCCAGCAAGGTGGCGGTCACGGTGGCGCCAGCGACGACGGGTTGGCCAATTTTGACCCCCGAGTCATTGCTGAGAAGCAAAACTTTGTCAAAAGTGAGGGTGGTGGCGCCTTCGGGCAGATCGCGTAAATCAACTTCAAAACGATCGCCAGGTTCAACTTTGAACTGGGTGCCACTGTCTTCAATAATCGCGTACGGCATAGTGAGTGCTCCTAATTCAGCAAAGTCGGGTATTATGCGTGAAAATTGCCTAAAACGCAACCAAGGCCAGCTTGGGATGCGGTCGATGGTTAATTTTTCTTATCGCGAACTTCATCGTCCGTTTACCTTTATGTGCGAATATTGTATCCTAAGGTGCTTGCGTTTACCCACCCAACAACCGCGGGCTGTGGCGTTTGGTAAAGGCAGGACTTAAAAATTGTGTGCTTTGTCCATGACTTCCTCCCCCCACCACCGTCCAACCTACAGCACTGAACAGGTGATGGAAATCCTGTTTGCCGGGGCGGAAAATAACAATGACGATGCCCTGCGGATGGGCAATTTGCTGTATCTACCGAGTGCCGGGGACCTGATCGTGGTGGGCGACCTGCACAATCACTACACAAATTTCCATCGGATCGTGCGGGCGGCGGCGTTGGATAAAAATCGGCACCGGCACATCATTTTTCAGGAATTGATCCACGGTGGGGAATTGGGCACGGATGGCGAGGACACCTCGCTGGAATTGCTGCTGGAAGCCATCGAGTTGCAACGTACCTATCCAGACCGGGTGCATTTTCTGCTGGCCAACCATGACCTGGCGCAGGTGCAGCGCGATGCCATTGCCAAGGATGGTCATAACCAGACCGAGAGCTTCAACAAATATATCGCCAAGAATTACCCCAAAGATACTCAGGGGATCAAGCTGGCCTTCAGGGCGTTCAGTTTCTCCATGCCGTTGGCGGCCATGTCCGTGACCGGGTTGTTAATCAGCCATTCACTGCCCCAGGGCAAAGACCTGCTGACTTTTGATCACACGATCCTGCAGCGGGAATTGACCGAGGAGGATTGCGAACGCGGGGGCGCGGCGTTTCAGATGGTTTGGGGCCGCATGCATACCCCCTCGGTGCTGGTGACGCTGGCCAAGCTGTGGCATGTGGAATATTTTATCTGCGGGCATCAGGGCGCAGAAGAGGGCTTTCAGATTCGGCCCCCGAACATGCTCATTATTGATTCCTGCCACGACAAGGGATACGTCCTGCCGCTGGACCTGTGCTACAACTACAATCTGGAAGTATTGCAGAAGGCGTTGTGCCCAATTGCCCGGTTGTAAAGGTTCAGCGCCGGCGGATGGAGATGTTCAAGAGCAGACCCACAGCGAGTAGAGACCCCATCAAACTGGAACCGCCATAACTGACAAACGGCAGGGCGATGCCCACCACCGGGGCCAGCCCCACGGTCATAGCGATATTGATCAGCGCCTGACTGACAATCAGAAACGTCAGCCCCACGGCCACATACCGCCCATAGGGGTCACGGGTACCGACCGCAATCTCCATACCGGCGGCGGCAAACCCCAGATAGAGCAGCAACACCGAGACACAACCCACGAAGCCAAATTGACTGCCGATGACGGCGTGGATGAAGTCGGTATAGGCCTCGGGCAGAATGCCATGGCGGATATGGTCGGCGCCTTCGAGGCCGGCCCCCATCACCCCCCCCGCCCCCAGTGTGACCTTGCTTTGCTGGAGGTGGAAACCGGCGCCGCGTTGATGTTCGGCATCATCGGCAAATTGCAGGAAGAGCGAACGCACGCGCTGCTGCTGGTAAGGTCGCAGCAAAGGATACAGTCCGGGTGCCACCACCAAGGCCAACATACATACAATCAGGATGTGTTTAACCCGGACCCGGGCGGTGAACAACATGGCCAGCAACACCGGAGGGAACAATAAAGCCGTGCCCAAGTCGGGTTCGATCAGAATCAGGGCCGCAGGCACGAAGGCCAGCAAGGCGGGGATAAGCAGACCTGCCCAGCGGGTGATATCTTTGCGGTAGCGCAAAAACCAGCCCAGGGCCAGGATGGTGGCGATTTTGGCCAGTTCACTGGGTTGCAACTGCATGCCCCAGGGCGTCATAAACCAGCGGCGGGCACCATTGATTGGCGTGGTAAAGAGCACGACCACCAAGGTCAACAGGGCCACGCCATAGAGTAGATAGCTGAACCGGCCAATGGTCAGGATATTGGGGATCAGGGCGAGGAGCAGCACGACCAAGCCCAGCAGCAGATTGCGTTGCTGGGCCTCGGCCCGCGCGGGCGAGACCACTTCCAGAGCCAGAAACCCCGCCAGACAGAGCAGTCCCACACTCAATAACAAGGGCCACGCGGCCCGGGTGGTGAGGACGCGGAGGAAAATTTGTTTGAGTTGGGTAAACACGCCGCGCTCGCTTATTTTAGATAACCATGTTTATCGAGCGCCAACACGGCCTGCTTGAATAACGGGGCTGCTGCGGTGCCGCCATGACCCCCGAACTCGACGACTGCCGCAATCACATAACGCGGCTGATCGGCGGGGACAAAGCCCACAAACCAGGCGTCATAATCGGTCACACTTTGGGGCTGGCCGTTGATCTCCATCCGGCGGGTGGCGGTGGCGGTACCAGTCTTGCCGGCCACGGGGATGGCCATCTGCAAGGCCCGCCGGGCGGTGCCTTCCGGGCCGGTGACGACGCGGCGCAAATCAAGCGCCACGGTGCGGACAATGTCCGGGGCCAGAAATGCATTCTGGGTAATCTTCCCGGTGGTCGGCAGCAGCGTGGGCGTGATGCGCCCGCCTGCCCGCAGCATGGTGGCGTAGGCATCCGCCATCTGTAGCGGGGTGATGGCCATACGGCCCTGGCCAATGCCCATGAGGATCGCCTCGGAATTGCTTTGCGCTTCATCCACACCGATATTGCGGGCGGGCAGGGCCCCCCGGGCTTCTTCACGCAGTTCGAAATTCAGACGCTGGCCGAAACCGAATTTCTGATACCACTCCAGCATCCGCACATAACCAAGACGCTGGCCCATGTTGTAAAAATAGACATTGCAGGAGGCCTCGATGGCCAACCCGAGATTGACAGTGCCATGGACATGGGTACAGCGCAGGATGTTGGGCCGGTTGGGATACATGTGGCCTTGGCACACGAGTGAATCTGCGGGCGTCACCACCCGATGATAGAGTGCCGCCGTGGCCACGAGCGGTTTGGCGGTGGAGCCCGGCGGGTAGGCGGAAGCAATGGCACGATGCAGCAGGGGCATATCCCGGGTGTTTTTGATCATCTGGCCAATCTGGCTATCGTAACTGTTGAGGTCAAAACTCGGCGCGGAAACCAGCGCCAAGGTTTGGCCTGTGGCAATATCCAAAACCACCACTGCGGCGGGATGCCCAGCACCATCTTCACCCAGTGGCAGACCGCCATCGGGCTGTAATGCGTTCAGATAAATATCTTTTTGCAGTTCGATATCGAGCGCAATCTGCACATCCTGACCGGAGACGGCAGCCTGCCCCAGGCCGAGTAGGTCCTGGTTTTCCAGATCGGTAACCTTGAGCCCGCGCTGACCGCGCAGTGCCAATTCGGCGAAGCGTTCGACGCCCATAGCCCCCATGGCATCGCCGGGCAGATAACCGGCCATATAACCGGGGTCTCCGGGCCGGGCCTGTTTGAAAGGCCGGTTCAGCAGACTGTCCTTATCCACCGGGCGCAGCACCCCCAGCACATGAGCCCCGACGGGCCCATAGGGATAAATTCGTTTGCGTCCGTCCAGCCGCACCAGCCCGGGATAGCGGTCTATATTCTTGTCAAAAAAGAATGCCACTTCGTTGGAAACATTGGGCACGATCACGTGCGCGGTGCGTTCCTCGCGCAGATCAATATTCAGAGTAACATCATCGGGATCGGGGGGATTTTCCTGATCGGCCTGGGCATCGTAGCGTTGTTGCATCACGCTCTGCCGCAGGGCATGGATGCGGGCGCGGATCACACTGAAACGATTTTCAATTTCTTCCTCGGTGACGCCGGTCTGGCGGGCAATGACGGTGGCAAGACTTTCCAGCCCGAGTTCCTTATCCCCGACAATCTGTCCGGCCACCACGCGTTTGTAATACGCCAGTTGGGCCCGGCGCTGGGCCCGGTCTTTGATTCCCGCATCGGTCAGTAATTTCAGGGCCTGACGGGTGACCCAGCGGTCGTCGAGATTCATGGCCCGATAATCAATCGCCAGATCATAGCAGGGCTCATCGCGGGCCAGCACGCGGCCCCGGGCATCCACGATCGTACCGCGGGGGGTATCCAGCACGCTGTAACGGCGGGAAAATTGGGTGGCTTCAGCCTGCCAGTAGGTACTGGACCACAACTGCAAATGCCCGAGGCGCAGCAGTAAAACCAGTACGCACGCACTGGTCAGGCTGAAAAGGATAAGCAGTCGCCGCGTGGACATATGGGTCCGTTCTCTCCCGGGGGACCGCCGGGGCCGGAGCTGCGCCGTGATTAGCCGGCATCAGATTGCCGGTGCATCGGGGAAGTCATCAGCAGATAGCGATCTTCCGGACTACCGGGTAGGGGTGCCAAACTGGCGGCCAATTCCAAACGTTGCCGCAAGACCATCATATCCGCAGGACGGCGGCGCACGTCTTCCTCAATACAATCCAAAATCAACTTGCTCAGAGCCAAGGGCACGAGGGGATTAAGTTCGTGCGGTGGAAACAATTCCCGCTGCGTTAACAGGCCCAAGGTGTCGGTCCGGCGGTGAATCAGGGTCGGAACATACTTGCCCGTCAGGCACCAGTATAGGGTAGCGCCCAGATTAAATATATCGGTTTGGGGTACCAGCGCGGTGCGGTTCACCTGTTCCGGGGCGATATAGTCGGGGGTGCCCTGAATTCGTGTTTTGACGGTGCCGATGGGACAACTCTGGCCGAAATCAATGATTTTCACATGCCCATCGACGGTCACCAGCACATTGTTGGGTTTGATGTCGGCGTGCACATAGCCCTGCTGATGCAACCAGCCCAGAGCGTCGGCGGCATAGGCTGCAATAGCGATCAGTTGGGACAGATACTCGGGGCGTTGTCTATCCAGTGGCGTGCCATCCACCATTTCCATCACCAGACAAATTTCAATGGTCTTGAGCAACCGCCGTTTGCGGATCAAACGCACACTGCGCCGCAAGCCCGGATGGTTGAACTGGCAGGCAATCTCGTGTTCCTGTTCCATCTGGGTCAAGAAACGTTCATCTTCGGGCTCGTGCCGCTGGACCCGTTTGATGGCATAGAGTTGGCCGGTGGCGCGTTCAGAGACGGCAAAGATGGTGCTTTTGGCCCCACGCCCCAGCGTGGAAAGCACTTCGAACTCGGGCATATCCAATGGTACTTCCATCACGTCTATTCTATATTGACCGCTGAAGGCGGACCATGGCCGGGAACTTCCGCAACCACAATCAGATCACCAGTACTTAATTTCGTATTCTAACGATGAAAGCTTAATCCCACAATAAGAAACGCCCGGAGTTTGAGGCTCCGGGCGAATTCAAATTAAAACATAGCGGATTCATCAGTTCAGACGTTGACGCAGCGAAGCGGCAAACTGCTTCTGGGCCGGTGTGGCATAGGCGGCATAAGGTTGCAGTTCCCACTGAAAGCGAATCTTGTCCGCACCGATCCCGGTTTTTTCCTGCAACTTCTTGAGCAGGATAACCATCTGATCAAGCTGTACGGAGGTATATGCGCCACGATCAACATTGCCCACCATGCACACCCCGATGGCGCGTTGATAATAACCCAGAGGCGCATAACGGGGATCGGACCACGTCGCATGCGGTGCGCCAAGGGTCTGCATCTGCCAAGCCTGACCGGCTTCGATGGTGCCCTCAATTTCACTGGCGCCACGCAGGCTGGCGGGACTGTTGACCACAAAATGGAACGTCCCAGTGCGGCTGGGGATCGGACCGGCCAGACCACTACGGGACAAATTTTCGTTGGGATTAACCGCCGCTCCGCTGGTATCGCCCGACTGGTAAATAACCACATGCTGCCAGGCGGCGGGCATGAAAGGACGCTGCATATTGGCAATCGCGGTCGTGATTTGCCCCGTCGCGGCGCCAACCGTGGGGTTGCCACTCGGGCCACTTTCCAGCGCCAATAGCAAGCCCGCGCTGACGGTCATAGTACCGACCAGCGAGGCGAGAACGACTGCTACGCGCTTTTGACTCACAGGAGCCTTCTTTCGAACCTGTTTAGACCCGGATGACATAGCTTGCTACCTACAAAATTTACTATCGGCTGAAGCCGTGAATAACATTAATTTTTCTTCGCTTAGGCAAAATTCGCTTGCCGGAGCTTTGTTGCAAATAGTTTAGCCGTCACCCGTTAAGGTGTCTAACCAACCAACACATATATTAACTCAATTTGTGCTTGATGCAAAATATTTCATTTATGCGACAACATTTATCGTAATGGGGGTTTGCCAAACAGGAAAATACCCGGATAATGCCCATTGAATTTATCAATTTTAGAGGAGTTTGCACTTGTCTGATTACCTGTTTTCCGTGTTTCTGGGCATTGTCGAAGGTTTGACGGAGTTTTTGCCGGTATCTTCCACGGCCCATCTGCGGATTGTGGAGGCGATTGCCGGGACCAACCTGACCAGTGAATACTGGAAAGCCTATTCCGTGATCATTCAACTGGGGGCCATTCTGGCGGTGGCTTGGCTATTCTGGCAGCGTTTGTGGAACTTTGCCCGTACGTTTCCCCGTGGATCTGAAGGCAAGCACAATCTGTTCACCCATCCCCTGACCTTAATCATGGTAGCTTTTGTCTGCACGGCCGGACCGGCGTATCTGCTTAATAAGAAAATTGGCGACAATCTGGAAAACCTCTGGATTATCGGTGCGGCGCTGATTATCGGCGGGATTGTGATGTGGGTGGTGGATCGCATTTTTACACGGGTCACCATCAATCGCACCGAAGATATGAGCATCTACAATGCCATCACCATCGGTATCGTGCAAATTGCTTCGGCGGTATTTCCCGGCACCTCGCGTTCGATGGCGACGATTGCGGCCGGTCAGGTATGTGGCATGTCACGTTCGGCGGCGCTGGAGTTTTCTTTCTTTGTTTCGATTCCCACCATGATTGCCGCGTGTGGGTACAAACTGATAACGGCCATCAAACTTTTCCGCCAGGAACCTGCGGCCTGGAGCACAGGTGGCACGGGCAATGCGTGGCTGACGCTGGCGATCGGCTTTGTGGTGTCGTTCATCGTGGCGGCACTGGTGGTGAAGTGGTTCACCGCATGGGTGCGCCATCACGGGTTCGTACCCTTTGCCATCTATCGCATCGTGCTGGGGGTGGGCTTACTGGTATGGGCGTGGCAGACGAATCAGTAATCTGTAAAGTACAAAATCATGGCATGGTAGCGGGCATGGTCGCACTGACATAACCAAACCAGCCCAGAATTTGTTCCGAGAAAAAAACCGCCCCGATGATGAATGCGGCATAGAACAGCAGCGTGGCGATCACCCCCACCACCATGGCCACGCCGTCTTCTTCGGTGAGGCCGAGAATCTTGATCATGGCAATCCACGCCGGGATCGTGTTGGTGACAAACCCCGCCACAAACGGCGGGATCGGCGGCCAGGGCAGCGCCATAAAAATGCCATCCAAGACCAGCGCCAGTCCCACCACCAGCAACGAGCCGCGATTCTGCATAAATAACAGACGGGGCCGGATGATCCGCTCGATGGGCTGAAAAGCTTTGTTTACAAAGACCAAAATTGCGGACGTCATTTTCGCCGGCAGGGGCATGCGGCGCACCCAGCCGGGCAGCCAGGGACGATTACCCGAAAACCCCAACTGCAGTCCCAGCAGAATCAGTGCGATACCGAAGGGAACGCTGGTACCCGGAATCGTAATGGGCAGCATGAAGGGCAGGAGCAGAAAAGCCATTACGACACAAAAGGCTCTTTCGCCGGTATTGTCAATTATCGAACCCAGCGTTAACGAACCGTCACTGGCATCCGCAATAATTTTCCGCAGGGCCATCGAGAGTTTGAGTTCGTTGACGCGTAGGGGAGGAAAATCATGCAGTCCCGCCGCAAATCCGGTTGGGGGCGACTCCGGTGGGACCGGGGCAGGATCAGGGCGCTGGGGGGGTGGCTGGATCATTGGTTCATAGTCCCATACTGGTGCGAACTAATTATAGAACCGTTACGGGGAACGGCGGGAATATTCAGAGAAAAACCCCTTTGGCAAACCGCCGCGCGCTTAAGTGCGCGAGGAGGGTTGCTTGAGCAAGCGCGTCGTCCAGAAGGCCAGATAGGTGGTCACCAACAAAATCGCGGCGCCATTGGCCTGATGCAAGGTGGTGGTGTAACTATGCAAGGCCGAGCGTTCCTTGGCCTCGTAGTCACGTACCAGCAAGGCCACCATGCCGATGACGATCTGGAGGACCACCAAAAACATCAACCAGACCCCGCCTTGGGACAGTCGGCGAATTTGGATATGAATACCCCAGGCCCGCACCCCCACCGCCAGCGCCACCATAGCCACCACGACCGCCATGGAAATATGGACAATAATCATGCTGTTATAGTGCCGGAGCATGGCGCCCAGCCATAATTGCACCAAGATCAAGAGCAGCAGGGCGCGGGTCAAAGCCCGGTCACTGCTGGCGCCGGAATGCAACTGTACTTCGGGTCCATGTTCCCACGCCCGGGCCGTGGCCACCGCCAACCCCACCAACAGCGCCAGAATGGTCTGGCCCGCCACGCCGTGAATCACGGCCAGGTCCAGGCCCGAAAGGCTCTGCACTTTGGTCAACAGAGAATTAATGAAAGTGGGCGCCATGGTGCCGGCACGGAGTTCCGCATCATGCGTCTCGCGCAGCACGCGCAAGCCCCCCAGCAAGCCCTGCGAACTCACGGCCAATAATGCGACCAAACCATAGACTTTAATCCACGTGCGCCGGTCGGCGAACACCAGATAAAACGCCAGCACCATGGTCGTGAGGCCCACCAGCGAGCCCATCAGACGATGGGCGTGTTCGTAGAAGGTGCCGCCGGTCATTTTGGACAGCGGCAGCAGGAACATGTTAAATTCAAAACTGGTCGGCCAATCCGGCACGGCCATACCGGCGCGAAAGCCGGTGACCAAACCGCCAAACACAATCAGCAACAGCGTGGCCCACACGGCCACCCAGGCGAGAACACTTTTCCAACTAATGGTCCGATATATGGGGCTATGCCGGGTGCGCCAACAACCCAACAACCCACCCAG
>JBAXGE010000083.1:0-9747 GCA_037139555.1 Phycisphaerae bacterium | reverse complement strand
CCCCCCGGTGCTACGTTATACCCTTTGCGTAGTAAGGTAAATGGTCGCGTATGGCCCAGCACGCAGCGAATCAAGCCTTTGATCAAGCGGTACGGGCCAACCTGGCCCGGCTGATTGGCTTGGCACGCGCCATGATGGGTTCGGGCCGGGCTTACGATGCCAAACAGCCCGAAGATCTGGTCCAGGACGCGCTCCTGAATCTGTATCGCCGGCGCGAATTATACGATTGGTCCGATGGTGGCTGGGCCCTGATGGCCCGCGCCGTGGCGCGAAATGTGGTCAGTTGCCGGCGGCGGCGCACCGGGCGCACGCTGGAGGCCGACGAGGCGGATCAGGATATCGTTGCCGAGTCTCTGGACCCCGGCAGCAAAATGGAACTGGCCGAGACAACCGAAGTGATGCGGGCGCGAATCGAAGCCCTGCCGGAAAACTGGCGGGCGGCTTTGGTCCTGCGGGAACAGCAGGAGATGGCGTACAAAGATATCGCCACCACGCTGGCCGCCACCGAGGCGCAGGTAAAAACATGGTTGCATCGGGCGCGGGCCCGGTTGCTGGAACAGTGCGAAGATTTGTTATAAGGTCATAATGGAAGGTAGAACGAGGTGTACGATGAAGATAACACAAACTGAGATCGAACTTTGGCTCGACGGACAGTTGGACGCATCCACCGATGCCGCCCTGCTGCTGGCGCTAAACCAAGCGCCCACCGGGTCCGAACTGGCCCAGCAGATCGCCACCGTCCGCGCCCAGCAGGCGCTGCGCCAGACCGCGCTGGCCGAATATGCCCCCACCCCCGCCGAGGGCCACTATCTGGCCACGCGCTGGCTGGAGCAATTCCACCGTGACGAACAGGGCACCAATCTGAGCTTTATCGAATCCGCCCATCGGCGTGGCTTGGTCAAGACCATCGGCACCTGGGCCGCCGCCGCCGCCGCCGTGGCGTTTGTCAGCTTCAGCAGCTTTTTCCTCGGCCTGATCGTCGGCGAACCCCAGCGCCCCCCCGTGGCCCAGTCGGGTTATGTGGTGGATGTCCGCACCAGCGACGGCCAAACCGTCCGCCGCGAGTTTAACACCCTCGACGAAGCCAAGGATTACGCCCTCAAGGCGCAGGAAGCCCCGGCGGATCACGAAGAATTGCTCCTGGCCGCCGGCGGGGTATTCTAAGCCGGTGACAAATTTTGGAGTTGTGCATGCAGCGGTGTGGTAATTATGTCTGGTCGGTGGCGGTGCTGGCGGTTATGCTGGCCATCGCCCCCATGCGCGCGCAAAGCGTGACATCCGATACCGCCGGCGCGCTCGATGTCGTGGCGAAGCTTTCCCTCGCCAGCGAAACCCTGCATGCCAGCGTGCAAACCCATTTCGTGCGGGTCAGAGTCGAAGGCGTCGCCATCGGCGCTGACAACCTCCCCGAAGGCCTGCAAAAAGATTTCGAGGATTTCAAACAACGCTGGCAGCAGGAACATCCCGAAGCCGACACCCAGCCCGGCGGTGACGTTCCCACCATCCGCCCCAAACCGCCCCGTCGGCCCGGCAACGACATGGAACCGCCCCCCAAAGGCCGCATGATTGTCCGCCAGAATCTACCCGAAGCCATGCTGGTGCGGCGCTTCCTCGAAGCCCGCAGCCAGGACCCCGCCACCGGCCCCGCGGCCCGCCAACTGCTCAATCGCCTCGAAGCCCTGCGCGGCAAGGCCAACGGCGAATTGCTGGGCGTGTTGCTTGACGATCAAGGCACCATCCTGACCCTGACCCCGGCGTTTGCCAATCGCCCCCGCGGCGACAAGGTCTCCGTCCTGCTCCCCAACAATACCGAAGTCAAAGCCGACCTGCTGGGCAGCGAACCGCAGCGCGGGCTGACCCTGCTCAAACTCGACGGCGTGCACGGCCTCAAACCCGCCGCACTCGCCCCCACCGCCCCCAATGGCGGCGCCCTGTTATTCCATGTATCCACCACGGGCACCGTGGGCTGGAGCCAAATCAGCCTGCTGACCCCCTCGGCCCTGCGCCGCAGCAAAGCCGCTGAAGCCGTCCCCATGATTGCCGGCACCGATGACCGCGCTGGCAGTTTCCTGTTTGATATCAACGGTGCCTTGGCCGGTGTTGCCTTGGAACGCCAGGTGGTAACCGCGCCGGTCCTGACCGAAGATGTCCGGGCCCTGCGGGAAAAAGGTTATATCCCCTCCCGCCAATTCGGCGTGCGCTTCTCGCCCATACTCCCGCGCGATCCGCTGCGGGCCCAGATCACCGCACTGGGCCATGAACAGGCCATCCGCGTCGAACAGGTCTTCCCCGATTCACTGGCCGCCGCCAGCGGCTTGCAGGTGGGCGATGTGATTCTCGCGCTGGACGGCAAACCCCTCAACGAAGCCGCCGGGGCCCTACTGCGGATCGGCCAGCAAGATCGCCCGGTCAAGCTCGCGCTGCTGCGGGCCGACAAGGTAATCGAACTGTCCATTCAACGCCCCAAACGTCCGCCCGTACAGTAATTCCCGCATCCGGCCGGGTTACCCCGGAAATCTCACCCAAATCATGCCATTCTCCGCGCCGCCCATTGCCATTTTGCCCGGCCAGCGGGTAGGATGATTCCCGTGCGTAACTGGGTAAAACAATCTCTCTGCCTGTTGGTGCTGGCGACCGTGGGGTTGGCCGGTTGCGATATGGATCTGGCGAACTTTGGGGCCCCCAACAAAAATCCCGCCACGCAATCCGCCTCCACCCAAGCCCAGGCCCAACTACCGCGCAATTTCATGCAACTGACCGTGTTCAAAATCACGCTCCCGCTGGGGGTATTCAGCGGGGATGAAAGATTATGGGAATTGCTCGATCAGGATGGCCTCGAATCCGGCACCGCCGTCATGTTGGCGCATAACGGCCTGCGCGCCGGCGTGGGCACCGTCAGCACCTGGGAACAATTACGCAAACGGATCAGTGATGTTGGCGCCAGTTTCTCAAGCTATCAAATCCGCACCGACGGGCGCACGCCGGTGCTGCTGCCCACCCAGCAAAGTATCGCCGAACAGATTTTGTTTGTGGTGGATCAGGACAAACGCCCGCTGGGGCGCACGTACAACAACTGCGATAATTCCTGGCGCGTCAATGCGGTCCGGCAGATGGGTGACCGACGGGCACTGATTCAAATCGAGCCCGTGGTGGTGCTGGGAACGTCCGTCCACGTGGCTCGTACCGAGACTGAATTAGGCGTGGTGAGTAGCACCAGTCGCCAGGAAGAGACCCTGACCCCGGCGCGGTTGGCGCTGGAAATGGATGCCAACCAATTTCTGCTTTTGGCCCCGGCGAATCCTAAGAAATCGGAATTTACCATCGGTACGCGCTTCCTGTCGGACACCACCCGGCTGCCGGTGACGGAAACGCTTCTGGTTCTGGTTCCAGGCTAACGGGGGACGCCGCACCGTGATGCCTGATCTCCCCACATTTCTCGCACCCGTCTGGGCTTGGATGGGCTTGTTGGCCCTGCCCCTGATCGCGCTATATATCCTGCGCCAGAAACGCCCCGACCTGACCATTTCCAGCACGCTGCTCTGGGCCAAAGCCCTGCAGGACACCCGTGCCAGCCGACCTTGGCAACGCTTGCGCAACAATATTCTCCTGCTCCTGCAATTACTGATTCTCGCCGCCGTGGTGCTGGCCATGATGCGCCCGGTCATGCTGGCCCAGGCCCGGCGCGGCACCGCCAGCGTGATCATCCTCGACACCAGCGCTAGCATGCAGGCCACCGACAGCCCCGAGGGTAGTCGCCTGACTCAGGCCATCACTCAGGCCAAGGGGCTCATTGACGCCCTCCGCCCCGGCGATCAGATGATGCTGATTGCCGAAGGCGGCGGCATGCAAACCGTCCGCACCACCTTCAGCCAGTCTAAAGCCGACCTGCATAAAGCGCTCGCCCGCGTGGTCCCGCTGGACACCAGCAGCGATCTCGCCGAGACCCTGCTGCTGGCCGCGACCAGCCTCAAGGCCATCGGCGCCGATCCCAGCGGCGCGGCCCCCGGCCAGATTTATCTGCTCTCCGACGGCGCGGGCCTGCGCCTGCCCAATGTGCCCAATATTGACAAAGTCCTGCAATTTATCCGCATCGGCCAGAGCAGCGCCAATGTGGGCATCATCCGCGTGGCCGCCACGCCGCTGGGCCAGACCGGCAACCAATGGCAAATCTTTGTCGGGCTGGTCAACAATACCGACACGGAACGCAAGGTCACCGTAGGCGTTGCCCCCGCCGACAAAACCACCATCATCGCCACGCAGATTGTCGCCCTCCCTGCCTACGGCCAGGGTTCGGCCGTCCTGCCGTTGGTCGCCCTGCCCGGCCGCATGCTCATCCAAGTAGACTCCGGCGGGCCCGATGATTTCCGCCTCGATAACACCGCTTATGTATATCTGACCGCCCGCCGACAAATCAAAGTGGAACTGGTCAGTACCGGCAATCCGCTGCTGGAACGCTTCCTACAAGCCGCTGCCCGCAACGGCCTGATGGACAGTTATCAGGTCATCCCCAGCGCCTACGATCCGCAGGCCAAAGCCGATCTGGTGATTTTCGACGGCGTGGCTCCCGCCGCCCTGCCTCCCGGCGATGCCCTGTTCATCCGCCCCACCGGCCCCACGGCAGGCTTCAAATTCACGGGTATGCTGGACAAGCCCCCGGTGCTACGCTGGAAACGCGAAGACCCGGTGCTGGCCTATTTGGAATTGGCAGAACTGCGGATTCTCCGCGCCGCCGCACTGGCCGAAGACCCCGATACCGAAGTGCTGATCAGCGCCCCCACCGGCCCACTGTTCGTCCGCCGCACCAGCGGCCCACGCTTGGATTATCTGCTGACGTTTGATCCGTTGACCGAATCCAACTGGTGGCGGCAGCCATCGTTCTTGGTCTGGCTGCAAAATATCGTCGAAGCCACGCGCGTGCGCAAATTCATCGGCATGCCCCAACTGCTGACCACCGGCCAGACCGCCCGGCTGTTTGATGTGCCCGAAAAATCCGAAATGACCATGCCCGACGGCCAGCATATCCCGCTGCAAATCACCGCCGGCGGCGCAGAATTCGCCACCACCGACAAAGTCGGTTTCTATCGTCTGGAGGCGGGGGAAAAGTCTTCCGAACTCGCCGTGAATCTGCTCTCCACCGTGGAGTCCGACATTCAGCCGCACAATCTGAGCCTGCCCACCGGGCAAGTTGTCGCGGGCAGCGAATCCATCGCCAAGGTCAATCAGGAAATCTGGCCCTGGTTCGCCGCCGCCGCGCTGGCATTATTGGTGTTGGAATGGATCGCGTTCCATCGCCAGTGGGGCCAGTGAAGCTTGCTCACACCGGCGCCAGTTGCTTGATCAGTTGCTCCGCCGGGGTATTCACACACGTAAAGATCGGCGTATCACGCAGCGTAAAACGGCTGCCTTCGGTCTCGCGCAATTCCTGCACCAGATCCAAAAAGTCGCCCGGAATATCACTTTCAAACGCCACCACAAATTCCTGATCATCCAAGCCAAAACTATACGTGGTATTGAGCTTCACCGAGGGGTACTTGTTGCCCACGATGATATGCTCGTCCATCACCCCTTGCCGGGCCTGCTTGCTCATCAGATACCATTCGCGCGTCTTGACGAAGGGATAGACAAAGATGTACTTATGCCGCCCCGGCACCAGCGTGGTGCGGGTTTCATCGTGGCCGGGGTCGAGCTTATCAATATAGGTCGAACGTTTGCTCTGCGCCAGATAACTGTGCGGCGTTTCCAGATACGCCCCCAGCGCCAGCCGGTTGAGCTTGGCCGAAAATTCCTGCAGCGCATCGAGCTCGTAGCTGATTTTCCACAGCATAAAGTCCACATCCGCGCGCGTGCCCACGCAGCTATACGTCAGCAGGATCATCCGCTTGGGATCATTCTCCTGAACCAGATGCACGAAGGCTCCCAGCATGGTCTGCTGCTGCGCGATCGGCAAGCGCCGGAACTCCAGCGCCAGCTTGAAAAACTGGAACGAGACATATTGCCGCTTAGGCCCGGGCCCAGCCTCACCGGGCCCTAACACCCGCGCCGCCTGGGGTTGATCCGAACCGGGCCGTGAACCGTGAGAACCGCCAGCATGGGGATGTGTCATCAGTTTCCTCGCGTAAAAAAGTACCTGCAATCATAGCGCAGCAGAGGTAATTGTCGCCCCTGCGAAATACATTTCAGCAATCGCCAACAATCGTTTTGGGGGTAGGGCTGACTACGCGATTATTTCACATTTTCGTACAACATGGCTCTGCACCTTGAAAAATAATCATGCCATGTGTGTTTTTCAAGCGTGAGTCGTGCAAATTCCCCGACCAGAAAAGTTCCCGCGCCTGTTACACCACTCCCCATAGGTCGCGCACTTACAACTTCACCAACGGCAATTCACTCACCGTGGCCTTGCTCCGACTCCCCTCGGCCAGCACTTCCAGCACCCGCCCCGGCTTGGCATACGGCGTCTTCACATACCCCAGCGCAACCGCATGCGCGCCCAGCAGCGGCGACAGACAACTGCTGGTAATAATCCCAATCGGTTCCGCCCCATCGAATATCGGCGTACCCGCGACCGGCACTTTTTCATCCCCCATGCGCAGCCCCACCAGCAACCGCGCCACCGTCTGCCGCGCATGCATCCGCGCCACCACTTCCTGCCCCAGATAACACCCCTTATTGGGGTCCACCGCCCGCGCATACCACGGGCCGGTTTCCATCGGCAACGTCGTCTCCAATATATCCACCCCCAACACCGGACACCCCGCCTCGATTCGCGCCGTATTCAGCGCCGCCCAGCCTATCGGCCGCACCAACGGAAAATTATGCGGCGGCGGTCCCGGCAAGCGCGTGAAATACTCCCACACCTCCAGCAGCGCCGTCTGCGGCACGATCAATTCAAACCCCGGACTACCCGTAAAATCATGCCGATACACCGTAAACGTCGTCGCCCCCAGCGTGCCCGTCGTGTGACTATATTCCGCACTCAGCGCCGCCACCGCCACCGCCGCATGCGCTTGCAGCAGCGCCCCCGCCTCCGGCCCCAGCAGCAATAACCGCCCAAACGTATCCGACACATCGGCAATATGCACATCTTCGGCAAAGTGCCGCTTTTCCAATTCCACCAGCAGATTGGCAATCAGCCGCCGGTCCACATCCAACAGCAAATTATCCGCATGTTCCAGCGCCACAAAATCCAGCGCCACCCGCCCCTGCAACGTCAGCATATAGCCATACGTCCCCGTGCCGGGCGTTAGATTTTTTAATTGCTGCGTCACCAGATTGTTCAGAAAACTGCGCCGATCCTTGCCCCCGATACACACCAGCCCCCGCTGCGGCAGGTCCATCAGCGCCGCGCTGCGCCGGATCGCCGCATATTCCAATTCCAGCGCCCCATACGTATCCACCAGCCGCGTCAATGCCCCATACGGCAGAAACAGCGCCTCGGCCTGTTCGTGCCAACGTTCCAACGGATTATGCGCCATAGCAAACCTTTCCGGTCATTACCACACCGGCTCATTATAGGCCCCCATCAGCTCCGCACCCGACTAATCGGACACAGCACCTGCGCCGTCCGCGCGGGCAGATATAGCTGCACACTCTGATTGCGGAAATACATCGGCACCGCCTGCACCGGATAACGCATATTCGCCGCCACCCGGTTATGCCCGCTGAACGCCGCGTCATCGCTGTTCAAAATCACCTGATAATCTTCCGCATCCGGCACCGGGATCCGCAAATCGCGGTAACTCTCCGTGGGATGCAGATTCACCACAAACACCAGCGGCCCGCGCCGATAAATCAGTTGCTTGGTATCCTCGTGACACGCCAATTGTTCAATGAACGGATCACTCAGCAGGCCATATTTGCTGTCCAACAACTGCAGCGCCTGATCAAACGCCTGCAACCCCTGATACCTGAGCAGCTTGTTATCCGCCAGACTCCACTGCCGCCGCGCAAAATGAAAACTCCACTGGTTGCCCTCGCGCGGGAAATCAATCCACTCGGGATGCCCGAACTCATTGCCCATGAAGTTCAGATACCCCTCACCGCCCAGACTGAACGTCAGCAGCCGGATCAGTTTGTGCAGCGCCACGCCCCGCGCCACTTTCAGACTCGGATTAAAAATATCCATCGCCGTATACATGTCCTGATCCATCAGCCAGAACGCCAGCGTCTTATCCCCCACCAGCGCCTGATCGTGGCTCTCCGCATACGCAATATGCTTCTCATGCGCTCGGCGGTTCAGCAGCGTGTGATAAATATCGCTCAGTTGCCAATTTTCGTCCGCAACTTCCTTCACCAGCTTGATCCAGTAATCCGGAATCCCCATCGCCAGCCGGTAATCAAACCCCAGCCCGCCCTCCGCCACCGGCCGGCCCAGCCCCGGCAGGCCCGAAACATCCTCGGCAATCGTGATGCAGTCCGGCCGCACACAGTGCGCCACTTCATTGGCCAGCATCAGATACGTCACCGCGTCCCAATCCACATTCGGCCCAAAATACTCCGCATACGTGGCATATTTCTTGCCCAGCCCGTGATCCAGATACAACATGCTCGTCACGCCGTCAAAGCGGAACCCGTCGAAGTGATACTCCTCCAACCAATACCGCACATTGCTCAGCAGGAACCGCTGCACCTCGAATTTGCGGTAATCAAAACACAGCGAATCCCACGCCACATGCTGCCCGCGCGGCCCGCCGTGGAAATATTGAAAATCGGTCCCATCAAACCGGTTCAGCCCTTCCATGAAGTTCTTCACGCTGTGGCTGTGGATGATATCCATGATGACCCGGATGCCCAGCCCATGGGCCGCGTCAATCAGCGCCTTGAGTTCCTCCGGCGTGCCAAAGCGGCTCGACACCGCATAAAAATTACTCACGTGATAGCCGAACGACCCATAGTACGGATGCTCCATCACCGCCATCAACTGCACCGCGTTATACCCCAGGGACGCAATCCGCGGCAGCGTATTGGCCGTAAACTCCGCAAAGCTGTGCACCCGCCCTTCCTCGCCCGCCATGCCCACATGGGCCTCATACACCCGCAGCGCGGTCTTTAACTTCGGAATGCGGTTCTGCCATTGATACGCCGGCGGGGCCCAGTATTGCCCAACAAACAGCGGCGAATTCGGCTCCTGCACCACCCGGCGGATATACGCCGGCAGCCGGTCCAGTTCGCCCAATTCGCTTTTGACATGCACCTTGATTTTGCTGCCATGCACCAGCCGCTGGCCCCACAGCGCATCGGGCAGAAACACACTCCACACCCCGAACTCGTCACGTGTCAGCGCACACGCCCGGCGGTTCCACTCATTAAAATCCCCCACCAGCCACAGCCCCTGCGCCCCGGGTGCCCATTCGCGATACCACACCCCAGGCTGCCCATCCAGCGTCCCGCGCGTGAAGCCAAAATATTCGTGTCCCTGACTGATCAGCCCCAGCAAACCGCCCTGCTTGTCAATTTCACCGCGTACGGTTTGATAGTGTTGGTAACGCTGCACCAATTCCTGCCGATAGGGCTCCAGCCAGGGGTCTTGCTGGATCAGTCCGGTTCCATCGGTGGGCACATTTTTTCGGCGCAAGGGGACATCCTTCGTTACGGACGCAAAGGTGATGTGGTCGCCACCCGCATCGGTACCTGCACCGCCGCGGACGCGGAAGCCTTACGGCCCCAGAACCACTTGAATGTAAGCCATATTAACACACCCAGCACAATCACCAGCAGGATTACCAGGATCGGCAGCAAAATTGCCAG
>JBAXGE010000082.1:0-10149 GCA_037139555.1 Phycisphaerae bacterium | reverse complement strand
TTTTCTCCCATGTCATCGGTCATGATCAGCACGCGACCGTCGGTCCAATCTTTGGCCCGTCGGGCCCATTCGCGGTACTCGGCGGGACTCGCCCGGTGTAACGAAAAGTCCACATAGGTGCTTAAATCGTCCCACGCCCGCGTGCGCAAACCATTACCCCGACGGATCGGCTGGTTGAGTACGGTCAGCAGTGCCATGGTATTGGTTTCATTGGCGAAGCGCGTATAGGGCAGGGCAATGGCCACCTTATGTTGCAGGTCGGGACGGTAGTAACGGGATAGCGCCGAAGTGGTGGGTAGCCAGGGATTCTGCCGATAGGTGATATGATTCATCAGACTACCCGCCAGCGCCAAGGCCACCAGCGCCGTGCCGGCCAAAATGCGCAGACCCAGCCACGGCAAGCGCGAAACCGCCCAGGTAACCACAATCAAGACTGCCGGGATAATGATGCCCAGATAACGCGGTTCCCACATTTCGGGTACTTTTTTGCCGCCAAAAACCAGCTTGTACCAATAAGAATCCGGCTGGGCCCAGGTCAGCGCCAACAGCGCCATCGGCAGGACAATCCAGACCGACAGCCACAGCCAGCCCAAGCCGCCGGTCATGCCGCGCACGCGGCCCACGGCCACGCGCGGCTTATCCAACCAGCGCCGCCAAGGAATTAAGGCCACGATCAGGAACACCAACAGCCCATAAGCCAAGCGCCATTGCCAGACCACCAGCCAATCCCAACTGCAATCCGTGAGTTTCTTTTCAAAACCCTGCCCCAAACCAAACCAGCGCAGCATTTCCGCATCTATGGTCCGCGGCAATAAAAAGCCGAAAATCTGCACGGTGGGCAAACTTAGCACCGTGGTCCAGCTCATTTTCGTGTAGTCCGACATCCATTCCAGACCGGTATATCCACCAGCGACCATGGTACCGACAAAGCCGGTATTGTGCTGGTACCACCAGAGCGGTAGCGCCCCCGCCAAGGCCACAGTCAGCCCCCACAGCGGCCAATCCAGCCCCCGGGGGCGCGGGCGCGTCAGTAGAATCAGCGCCTGGATCGGAATCAGCAGCCAGCCTTCGGACTTGATCCCCATCATGAGCATGGTGCTAAGGGTGAACAGCGGCCACGCCCACCACCAGCCGCTGCGGTGCGACTGCCACTGCATGAAAAAGGCCATGCTGAACGCCGCGAGGGTGTAGAGCGCCGCATACATTTTGACATCGCGGCTGTAATAGATGAGGAAAGGATTCACCGCCGCCAGCAAAGCCAGCAACACGGCCCAGCGCCGGGCGAAGAAGGCCCGGCCCAGTAGATAAAACGCCACCGGCGCCGCGGCACCAAAAATCACCGCGGGAAGTCGCAAATATTCCGCACTAAAAAGGTAGGATTCGCGCAGGCCCAATTGAGCCCCTAAATCCAACCACCAGCGCAGTCCCAGATACCACAACGGCGGAAAGCCCTGATCCGATAACGAACTGATAACTTCCGACCAAGTGCCGCAAATCCGGTTAATAGTGAAGGATTCGTCACACCATAAGCCCTGTTGGTCCAAACGCCAGTAACGCAGCCAAAAGCCCAGCAGCGTGATCAGCAGCACAAAAAACCACGCTAACCCACAGCGCCAAAAGCGGTTATAGAGATAAGCACCAGCCCGCAACACACCCGATCCCAAGTGGGCCCAGTTGTTCAAACTGCAGGCCGTGCATAGCCAGCGCCGATACCAGGGAATGGGGGGAGACCAATGCAACAGGCATAATCCTTGTAAAACAAGCCTCCATTATCCACGAAATCAGCGTCATGGGTAAGTGGCGATAGGCTAACTCTGTCGAGCCCCAATTATTGCCATAAAGCAAATTTCGGCAAACAAATAATATCCACTTTGCGATAAAGTCGTTTGGCCCTACAATCGTTCTTGTTACCATGCCGGTATAACCCCCGGAGTGTAATCAGGCAGGTCAGCGCATATCTGCATGTGTTTTTATACTGGCTTTTAGGAGGCCCACCATGAAAATCGGAATTATCGGCTGCGGCTACGTTGGTCTGGTTTCGGGCGTGTGTATGGCGTCTTTGGGCCATCAGGTGGTGGCGGTGGATGTGGACGAGAACCGCATCGCCAAACTCAACCAGGGCATCTCGCCGATCTACGAACCGGGACTGAGCGAACTGATTGTTAAAGAGATGGCCAACAAGCGTTTGCGCTTCACCACTGACTTCAAACAGATGGTCAAAGCCACCGATGTGATCTTTATCGCCGTGGGCACCCCCCCGGCCGCTACCGGCGGGGCCGACCTGAGCATGGTCTTCGCCGCCGCCGAACAGGTTGCGGGTCTGGCCGAGGCGCCCAAGACGCTGGTCATCAAGAGCACCGTCCCGCCCGGCACCGGCAGTCGCGTGGCCGCCGCCGTGGCGAATGCCCCCTTCCCCATTGAAGTGGTCAACAATCCCGAATTCCTGCGCGAAGGCACCGCGATCAATGACTTTATGGAACCCGACCGCGTGGTCTTCGGCGCCAACAGCCCCACGGGCACGGCGGTGCTGCGGGAAATCTATCAGCCGCTCATTGATAAAGGTTATGCCATTTATTCGATGAGCCGCGAAAGCGCGGAACTGACCAAATTCGCCGCCAACGCCATGCTGGCGATGCGGATCAGTTTCATCAATGAACTATCGCAATTGGCCGGGGCGATCGGGGCGGATATCGAATCGGTGCGGATCGGCATCGGCAGCGATAAACGCATCGGCCCGTCGTTCCTGAAAGCCGGCGCCGGTTATGGCGGTTCGTGCTTCCCCAAGGATGTCGCGGCGCTGGTCTTCCAGATGAAGCAACTGGGTTTGGAACCCGCCTTGCTGTCGGGGATCGAAACGGCCAATAAATATCAGAAACAACATTTTGCCAGAACGGTGTACGAAAGTGTCCGGGGCACCACCAATCCCGAAGTGGCGGTCTGGGGCTTTGCCTTCAAACCGGATACTGACGATATCCGCGAAGCGCCCGCCATCGAAATCATTAAGATCCTGCTGGAACGCAACATCAAGGTCCGCTGTTATGATCCGCAGGCCATGGCCAACGGCAAACGCGTCTTTGGCGATCAGATCATCTGGGCTGATGATGCCTTGGCGTGCGCCCGCGCGGCCGATGCCATCGCCATCGTGACGGAGTGGCCCGAATTTATCACTCAGGATTGGAATGAAGTCGCCGGGGTGATGCGCGGGAGGCATATTTTTGATGGCCGCAACTGTCTGGCCAGCAATAAAGTCACCAAGGCAGGGCTGTTCTATACCGCCATCGGCCGCCATGCCCTCAAGCCCGGCCAGGGCAAAGAAGGTTCGGTGGGTGTGGTTACGGCCGGCTAAACCAAAAGGACTCCCGCTATGGACTGCAGCGCATACCACGGTGTACCGGTCTTGGTCACAGGGGGGTGCGGGTTTATTGGCAGTCATATCACCATGGCACTGGTGGCCGCCGGGGCCCGGGTGGGAGTGTTGGACAACCTCTCGCATGGCCAGCGCAGCCATCTGGCGCCGGTAGCGGATAAGGTTCACATCCAAGTTGGAGATTTGCGCCAACCTGAGGACTGCGCCCATGCCGTAGCCGGCAAACAAATCATTTTTCATCTGGCAGCGCTGGGCAGTGTGCCGGGGTCGTTGGATGATCCGCTGCGTTATCACGAGGTCAACGCTACCGGGACGCTGAATTTACTTTTGGCCGCGCGGACCGCCGGGGTGCGGCGGGTGGTTTTTTCCGCCAGCAGTTCCGCGTATGGCGATAGCCCAAGTCTACCCAAGCACGAAGCTATGCCCCCCGCACCGAAGAGCCCCTATGCCATTACCAAACTGATGGGCGAATATTATCTGCGCACCTTTGCGGAGGTGTATGGGCTGTCCACCGTGAGTCTGCGTTACTTCAATGTCTTCGGCCCCCGGCAGAACCCCAAGAGCCAATATGCTGCGGTAATCCCCGCATTTATTGATGCCCTACGGCAAGGCCGGGCGCCCACCATCCACGGCGATGGCGAGCAGACCCGGGATTTTTGTCACGTGGACAATGTGGTACAGGCCAACCTGCGGGCCGGGCTCAGTCCCAAAGCGCTCGCAGGCGAAGTATATAATGTGGCGTGTGGGGAACGTTTGTCTCTGAACGAACTCTTTCGCATCATCCAGACCAGTATGGGCGCGACCGTGCAACCCATTTATGGCCCCGCCCGTATGGGTGATGTGCGCGATTCGCTGGCCGATATCACCAAAATTGTCACCGACTTGGGTTACCATCCGCAGGTACTCGTGCGGCCCGGGCTGGCCAGTACCGTGTCGTGGTATCTGCAAAACGCCGCCGGTTAATGCTCCATACCTTGGCGTTGCTGCACCCGAATATGATTTATTCCTTGCCAACCCCCACCGTCTTAAGGTAACATCTTTCTGCCGGGACAGGATTTTTGGGAGTTTCACAATGTGGAAGCGTCTTCTGCTGGCGGTGGTGGTGGTGTTTACTACGGTGACAGTACGGGCCGACACCATTACGGTGGCGGCGGCGATTTCGCTTAAAGAAGCCGTCACCCAGGCGGCAACCGATTTCACCGCCCAAACCGGCCATAAAGTCGAATTCAACTTCGGCAGTTCCGGCCAGTTGGCCACCCAAATCGTGAACGGCGCGCCCGTGGATGTGTTCATTTCCGCCGGCCGCCCGCAAATAACCCAGTTGGAAAAAGCCCAACTCACCCAAGGCCCCAGCGTCGTTATCACCGGCAATCAGTTGGTGTTGATTGCACCCGCCGACAGTAAGTTGCCCATCAAACAACTCTCCGAAGTCACCGACCCCGGCGTCAAGCGTCTGGCCGTCGGCCAGCCTGAAACCGTGCCCGCCGGTCTGTATGCCCAGCAGGCTCTGACCAAGCTCAATGTGTATGACACACTGAAAGACCGGCTGGTATTGGGCGCCAATGTACGGCAGGTGCTGGACTATGTCATCCGGGGCGAAGCGGATGCGGGACTGGTCTACGCCACTGATGCGGCGGCGGTAGGCCCCAAGGTCAAAGTGCTGGCCCAGGTGGATCCGACTCTGCATGCGACCATCGAATACCCCGCCGTGATTATCAAAGACAGCAAACAGGCCGCCACGGCCACCGCGTTTGTGGCTTTTCTACAATCACCCGCCGGGCAAAAGATTTTCACCGATAAGGGCTATGTGGCACCGGCCGTCAGTGCGACCCGGCCCGCCACTCAACCCGCTAAATCCGGGAACTAAGTTTGCCTGAATCCTCCCCATGGCCAGCTTGGTTACAGGCATTGGAATTATCCGTGCGGGTTGCGGGCGTGGCGACCCTGTTGGCCGCGCTGCTGGCCATACCCTTGGCGTATTATCTGGTCCGGGCCCGCTTTTGGGGCCGGAGTCTGGTGGAAGGATTTCTGCTGCTGCCGCTGGTATTGCCACCCACGGTGATTGGTTATTATCTGTTGGTGGTGCTGGGCCGGCGGGGCTGGCTGGGGCAGTATCTGGACCGGTGGTTTGATTACAGCATCACGTTTCACTGGCACGGCGCGGTGGTGGCGGCCACAGTGGTGGCCTTTCCGTTACTGTATCTGTCCGCTCGGGCGGGCTTTGCGCAGGTGGATCGCGAACTGGAAGATGTGGCCCGGTTGCAGGGGGCCAACCACTGGCAATTGCTCTGGCATGTCAGTCTGCCACTGGCCGCGCGGGGCATCATGGCGGGGCTGGTACTGGCCTTTGCCCGGGCCCTGGGTGAATTCGGCGCCACGCTGATGCTGGTCGGCACGGGCAGCAAGACCCAAACCCTCCCGCTGGTCATCTACTTTTACCACGAAACCAATCAGGACCAACTCGGCCTGCTGACCGCCTTGACCTTAAGCGGTGTGGCACTGGTGATGGTGGGGATTTACAACCGTTCGTTCTTCTCCCGCCAAAGCTCTTAACCAACAAACTACTGCCGCAAGGCCTGACCCTGGACCAGTTCCCGGAAGGTGCCGGGTTGGTTGAGTAGTTCGTCGTAGGTGCCGTCCTGGGCGATGATGCCGTCTTTGAGGACCAGAATGCGGTCGCAGTTTTTCACTGTGGCCAGGCGGTGGGCGATGACCAGACTGGTGCGGCCGGCCATGGCTTTTTCCAGGGCCGACTGGATCATCGCTTCGCTGACGGTATCCAGCGCGCTGGTGGCCTCGTCGAAGATGAAGAAATCCGAATCCGACAACAGCGCGCGGGCGATGGCCAGGCGCTGGCGCTGCCCGCCCGATAGGGTGGACCCGCCCTCCCCCACCGGGGTATCGAGTTGCTTGGGCAGCGGAGCGATGAATTCCCACGCATTGGCCAGTTCGCAGGCGGCCCGCAGTTGCGCGGTGGTGGCGCCGGGACGCACCACCAATAAATTCTCGCGGATGGTGGTGCGGAAGATAAACGGGTCCTGCGGCACCACGCCGAAATGGCGGCGTAATTCCGCGCCCACGCAATGCCGGATATTCAGGCCGCCAATCAAAATCGCGCCCTGATCGGGATCATACAGCCGCATGAGCAATTGCGTGATGGTGCTCTTGCCCGCGCCGCTGGGGCCGACCAGCGCCACTTTCTGGCCGTAGGGAATCGTGAGACTGATATCGCGCAGCACCGGCTGGCCGGGTTCGTAGGCAAAGCCCACGTTGAACAGGACAATATCGCCCTTGCGCGGCACCTGGGCCTCGAAATGTACCGGGTCGGGCGTGGTGCTGGCGGTGTCCAGCACGGCCTGAATCCGCTGCACACTGGCATCCGCCGCACCTTTGGAAGTGGCCAGACCAAAGAGAATCCCCAACGGCCCCTGCAACGAAGCGAACGCCATGATATAACCGGCAATCTCGCCCAAACTCACACGCCCCGCCTCATAGCGCCACAGCAGCACCGCACACAACAAAGCAAAGCAGAGATAACCCGCCGCTTCGGCTTTCATATATTGATAGTGGGTGTGGATATCGCGGTACACGCTCATCTTACTGATGGTGCGGGCCTGATCCTCGAACACTTCGGAAATCCGCTCTTCCATGGCGTAGAGCTTCACATGCCGGCTGCCGTGCAGCAAATCCGCCACATAGCCTGAGACCGAACTTTCTACCTGCTGGTATTCGTTGTGCAATAGGCGGATCCGCCGCCGGGAAAAATGCATCAGCAGCACGTTGATGCCACACAGCAAGAGCAGCACCGCCGCCAGCACCGGGTCCCAACTGCTGGTCAGTACCAGCGTGGAGCCCAGCGTAAAAATCGCTCCCGGACCCGACAGCGTGAACTGCTGCAAAAAACCCTGCAACTGGCCCAGCGGCGAGCCGAAAAGATAACTGAACAACTCGCCGGAATTATGTTTGATATGAAAGCGCAGACACAGATGATTCACATGGCGGAAAAAATGCGCCCGCAAATCCATCAGCACCTGCTCGCGTACGCGGGTAAAAATCCGGTAGCCGATATGCCAGACCGTCATCCGGCCAATCAGCGAGATCACCAGATAAGTGATCACGAGCTGCACCAGCGCCGCCCAGCGCTGGCTGGAGGTTAACCCATCTTTTTTGATGACATCGTCAATCAGGTACTTGGCCACCAGCATCTGATAGGTAATCGCCAGGCCATGCAGGGCGTTGAGCGCCAGCGAGAGCGTAATTTTCCAGATATGCGGGCGTAAATACGGCCCCAACAGCTTGAGCATGCCGGTGGGCTTGGGACCTGAGGCGGGGGCCGCAGCGGCGGGGATCACGGGTTTCTGTGGTTCGGTACTCATGGTTACAGGGATTGCATCTTAACGGGCGCGGGCCAAAAATGCGAACCGGCCAACATTTTGCCCGAAACCGCTGAATCAACGCCTTTTATGGCGTTATAATCCCGGCCAAGGAGTCTGGTGCTTATGAAAACCCATGAAACTTATTGTGCCGATGTCGTCATTTTAATGGCCACACCCGGCGGTCTGGCCGCCGCGGTCGCCGCCGCCCGGCTGGGCGCTAACGTGGTGATTCTGGAGCGTTCCGCCCATCTCGGCGGGTTGCCCGCCAATGGTCTGGGGGCCACCGATTTATCCACCCGCAGCGCCACGGGCGGATTCTTTGCCGATTTTGTGGCGCGCAATCTGGCCCACTATGTGCAAACCTACGGGGCGGATTCCGAGCAGGTCAAAATCTGTTCCGGCGGATTCCATTTTGAACCCTCGGTGGCGGAGCAAAACTTTCTCGCCCTGCTGGCCCAGTATCCCAACATCACCGTCAAACTGCACCGTCAATTCGACGCCCTGCCCGCCAATATCGTTATGGCGGGGCCGCGCATCGGCAGCATCACCGTCACCAGCCGCACCGACGGCACGCGCGAAATCTATACCGCGCAGACCTTTATTGATGCCAGCTACGAAGGTGATCTGTCCGCCGCGGCGAGGGTGCCCTTCCGCTGTGACCGCGAAAGTTTTGCGGAGTTCCGCGAACCCGCCGCCGGGGTCATCTATGCCGGTTGGCCCTATGAACTGGGCGCGGGCACCACGCACGCCGGCGATAATCTGTTACAGGCGTACAACTACCGGCTGTGTCTGACTGATGATCCCGCCCGGCGCATGCCCATCGCGCAGCCGGCACAATACCAGCGCAGTGAATATATCAGTCTGGTGGACGATGTGCAGCAGCAACGCTGGACCGGCGTTCCCCGGAGTGAATTGTGGCAAGAGGGCATTGGCCGCATCGTCAACTGCGTGCGTCTGCCCAATGCCAAGACCGATGCCAACAACCAGCATCTGGCGTTTATTTCCACGGATCTGCCAGAAGAAAACTATCCCTGGCCCACCGCCGATTGGGCGTGGCGCGATGCTTTTGCCCAGCGCTTGCAGAATTACATCCTCGGCCTGCTCTGGTTTGCCCAGAACGACCCCGCCCTGCCGGAAGATTTCCGTCTGCGCTGTCAGGCGTTTGGTCTGGCGGCGGATGAATATCAGGACAATGGCCACTTCCCCCGGCAGGTATATGTGCGTGAAGGCCGGCGTATGCAGGGGCGACACCTGTTCACCGCGCATGATGCGCTGCCCATCGCGCCTGGGCTGCGACCCCCGATCCATGCCGACAGCATCACTGCCAGTCACTATGCACTGGATTCGCACGCCACGCGCAAACGCGAGGCGAACCGTGTGCATCTGGAAGGCTTCTTCAGTTACAAAACCCAGCCTTACATGGTACCACTGGGCGTGATGCAACCCCGTGAGGTGGAAAATCTGCTCTTCCCGGTCCCCGCGTCGGCAACGCATATTGGTTTTTCCACCCTGCGGATGGAGCCGTGTTGGATGGCGCTGGGCGAGGCTGCGGGCGTGGTGGCCGGGTTGGCCCGGCAACAAAATACTCCGGCGACCAGTATCAAAGCCCCGGCGGTACAGGCGGAACTATTGCGCCATGGCGCGGTATTGGCGTGGTTTGAAGATGTGCCCGTCACCGATCCGGATTTCCCAGCGCTGCAACGCTGTGCCCTGCGCGGACTGTTCCCAAGTTTCAAGGCCGAACTCGATACGCCAGTGGGCGAATCCCTCGCAGGGCTGTGGGGCCGCATTCTGGGTACACCGATTAACCCCCGCACGCTGCGCCGCACACTGGTAGGGGAAATCGGGCAGGAGGCCAAATGAAGACTGCCCGATTTTGGGTTACGGCCCAGGATGAGGGCTGGCTCTGTTACGGTTGGTCCGATCGCAGTGAAGGCGAAGCGCGGACCATGGCGCAACAGCGGTTGCGGCGGTTGATGGCCCGGGCCAAGAACGGTACGGCGGATAAGTATGACTATCACGCCAGTCACGATGGCACGCTGCGCGAGCCGTTGCTCCGCAGCTTTGCCGATGCGGACGCCCCGCCCTATGCCCTGATCACCCGCAACCGCATGGGGTGTCTGGTACTGAATACTGACGATGTGGTGTTTGTGGATGTGGATGTACCGCCACCACCCACACCGGGCTTATGGGCGCGCCTGCGCGGCCAAAAATCCGCCACACAGGCTGACGCGGAAGCCGCATATTTGACAATATTACGCACCTGGACTCAAAACCACAGGGCCGGTATGCGTGTGTATCGCACGGCTGGCGGGTTGCGTTATTTACTCACCACCGCACGGCTGGCCCCCACCGCGCCGGCCACGCAAGAATTGCTGGCCACACTGCGGGCCGACCCGCAGTATC
>JBAXGE010000081.1:0-10150 GCA_037139555.1 Phycisphaerae bacterium | reverse complement strand
CTGCTGGTGGTGGGTGCCAATTGCAGCGGGCCGGCCTCTTCGATGGGGCCCAGTTCCAGACAGATATCCGCCAGCCGGCCCAAGCTGCTGGTCCGGCGGCTGGTAATGGCGATAATCGGCGCCCCAATCCGCTTGAGCACGTCAATCAGCCGCAATAATTCTTCGGTTTCCCCGCCGTAGCTTAAGAGTAAGGCCACATCATTCTTGCGCACGCGGCCCACATCGCCATGCACGGCCTCGACGGGGTGCAGGACATGGGAGGGCGTACCGGTGCTGGCAAAGCTCGCGCTGATGCGCTGGCCAACCAAGCCGCTCTTGCCGATGCCGGAAACCACCAGCACGCCGGGCAAATCCGGGCCGGTACGGCGATGGATCAATTGCAGCGCGGCCACCAGATCATCCCCAAGCCGGTCGGCCATGCCACCAATGGCGGCCGCCTCGCTGGCGATGATTTCCCGGGCCTGCGCCAGCAGGGCTGGAGTTAATTCCTTATTGTTCGTTTCATCCATAACCACAAGAATACGTCAGTAACCCGGTGCGGGCAAATGCTTGGGGGGAAAAGTTGGCATTTGCCCCTCGCAAGGTTATGCTGGGGTACGTTGGCCATTTAAGGGGATGTTATGCTTGATATTCTGGTAATTCTGGGGGTGCTGCTCACCCTGATCAATCTGGGACTGCTGGTGGTACTGCTGAAACGTACCACGGGGGCCACGGTGGATAGTGCCGCGTTCGATGTGCCCCTGGCCAAGGTGGCCGATCAGGTGCAGGCATTGAGCAACAATATGCGGCAGGATTTCGCGCTGGCCCGGCAGGAACAGGCCCAGAATGCCAACCTGCAAGCCAAACAAATTACCGAGGGGCTAACCGCCCAAGTTGGCCTGCTATTGCAGACGCTGGAGAAACTCGGTACCGCCCAGCGGGAAAGTCTGGGACAATTTGGAACCCAGGTGGCGGGATTGACCGAAACCCAGCACAAACAGGCCGAGGCGCTGCGGGCGGATATCCAGACCCGGCTGATGGGTTTGGATGACAATCTCAAGAAACAGGTCGAGGCATTCCGCACCGCCGTGGCCCAAAGTCTGGAGCAGCAGAGCAAACACCTCACTGAGACCCTGCACAGCATGCAGGAGCGTCAGGATAAAGGTGTGGCCGCGCTACAAAGCACCGTGGAAACCCGGCTGGAAACCATCCGCACCAGCAACGAGAAAAAGCTCGATGAGATGCGTGGCTTGGTGGATGAAAAACTCAGCAAGACCCTCGATGAACGGTTGGCCAGTTCCTTCAAGCAGGTATCCGAACGGCTGGAACAAGTGCATAAAGGCCTCGGTGAAATGCAAACCCTCGCCACCGGCGTGGGGGATTTGAAAAAGGTCCTGACCAACGTCAAAACCCGTGGTACGTGGGGCGAAGTGCAACTGGGCAACCTGCTGGAACAGGTACTCACGCCCGATCAATACGCCCAGAACGTGGCCACGGTGCCCAATTCCGCCAACCGGGTGGAATTCGCGCTCAAACTCCCCGGCCGCAGCGGGGACCCGCAACACACCATCTGGCTGCCCATTGACGCCAAGTTCCCCATCGAAGATTACAAGCGTCTTATCGAAGCCCAGGAACTGGCCCAGATCGAAGCCGTGGAAAGTGCCCGGGCCGCTCTGGTGCTGCGCGTGACCCAGTGCGCCAAAGACATCCAATCCAAGTACATCGCCACTCCCGAAACCACCGATTTTGGCGTGATGTTCCTGCCCAGCGAGGGACTCTTTGCCGAGGTGCTCCGTATCCCCGGTCTAAGCGATGAAATCCAGACCAAGTACCGGGTGATGATGGCCGGGCCCACCACCCTCTGGTCGCTGCTGACCAGCCTGCAAATGGGCTTCCGCACGCTGGCCATTCAGGAACGCAGTCAGGAAGTGTGGCTGCTCTTGCAAGCCGTCAAGACCGAATGGAGCAAATACGCCGACGCGCTGGGCGATGCCCACAAGAAGATCATGGCTGCTTCCACCTCGATTGAAAAAATCAGCACCCGCACCCAGGCCGTCAAACGCAAACTGCGGGATGTGGAAACCATGCCGGCTGGCCGGGCAGCGGATATTCTGCGTTTGCCGGAAACCCCGGGGCCGGAGGATGCCGCCGAGGATGAGCCGACGGAGGCCTGACCACCCCAATAGAAAAAAGTGGGGCTTTTTGTCTTGTATTCTATTCGCTAAAACGTATACTCTTTTTGGCGTACTCATGTCTGTCTGTGCAGGTGACAACTTAGCGGCTAAGGAGGCCCATCATGCCTAATACCGTACCCGGTTTTCAACCCCAGGACATCCGCAACATTGTATTGGTCGGCCACGGCGGGGCCGGCAAGACCCTACTCGCCGAAGCCATGCTCCACATCTGCGGCAATACCACCCGCATGGGCAGCGTGGAAGATGCCAACACGGTGTCGGATTTCGAACCCGAAGCCCGCGCCCACAAACACTCCACCAGTTCCACGCTGCTCTTTGCCAATTATCAGGGCAAAGAAATCAACATCATTGACACCCCCGGCTATCCCGACTTCATTGGTCAGGCTCTGGCGGCGTTGCCGGCGGTGGAAACCGCACTGATCGTGGTCAATGCGGCCGCGGGGGTGGAAGTAAATACCCGCCGACTGTTCCATGCCGCCGGGGAATTGGGCCTAGCGCGGATGATTGTGATCAATCGGATGGATCAGAATCTCGCGGGCCTGCCGGATTTGGTGGAGCAACTCAAGGCCACCTTCGGCGGGGAACTGCATTGCATCAACCTGCCCTGCAAGGGTGGCACGGATGTGATTGACTGCTTCGATCATGAAGCCGGGGTCGCCGATTTTGGTGACGTTGCGGCCATTCATCAGGAGATGATCGAATCGGTCGTGGAAATGGACGATGCCCAGATGGAACAATATTTGGCCGGTGAAAAGCTGGGGCTGGATGCACTGCGGGCCAGCTTTGTCAAAGCGATGAATGCCGGGCATGTGGTGCCAATCCTGTTTACCAATGCCAAAGGCGAAGTGGGCGTACAGGACCTGCTGCACATTCTGGCCGACGACCTGCCCAGTCCACAAACCGCCAAAGCCAAGCGGCTGCGGCTGGGCGAAGAACTCAACGAAATTCCCTGTAGCGCCAATGCGCCGCTGCTGGCGCATGTGTTCAAAGTCACCACCGATCCGTATGTCGGCAAGCTGGCGATGATCCGCATCCTGCAGGGCAAGATGGACGCCAATACCCAGTTCCTCTGCGGCACGGATAAAAAGCCCCACAAGGCCGGGCATGTACTCAAGGTGGAAGGGCGCGAACACCCCGAATATGGTTCCACCGCCATGGCCGGCGATCTGATCGCGCTGGCCAAGGTGGAGGATATTCATCCCGACCAGATTCTGCGCGATACCACCAGCGATCTGCTCTATACCCCGGAAGCCCCCCACTATCCGGTCCCGATGTTCGCGCTGGCCATCGAACCCAAGAATCGCGGCGACGATGTGAAGGTGTCCGGGGCGCTGCATAAACTGGCCGAAGAGGACCCCACGTTCAAATTCCATCAGGACAGCCAGACGCACGAGCTGGTGATTTCCGGCATCGGTGATCTGCATCTGCGGATCATGCTGGAAAAACTCAAGAATCGTTTCAATATGGAAGTCACCACCAAGACGCCCAAGATTGCCTACCGCGAAACCGTCATGGCCAAAGCGGAAGGCCATCACCGGCACAAGAAACAAAGCGGCGGTGCGGGCCAGTTCGGTGAAGTCTATCTGCGCATCGAACCGCTGGAACGCGGTCAGGGTTTTGAATTCGTCAATGACACTTTTGGTGGCAGTATCCCCAGCCAATACATCCCCAGCATCGAAAAGGGCATCCGCGACGTGCTGGAATGTGGCCCGGTGGCGGGTTGTGCGGTGCAGGATGTGCGCGTGCTGGTCTATGATGGCAAACATCACCCGGTGGACTCCAAAGACATCGCCTTCCGCATGGCGGGCAAATATGCCTTCCGCGAAGCGCTGCTCAAGGCCCGGCCGGTACTGCTGGAACCCGTGGTCAAGATGGATATCTCGGTCCCGGAAAACCATCTGGGCGATATCACCGGCGATCTGAATGGCAAGCGCGGCCGCGTGCTGGGGGTGGACAGCCTGCCCGGGGGCATGGCCGTCATTCACGCCATCGCGCCATTGAGCGAAGTGGGCAGCTACTCCGGGCAGCTGCGTTCCGCCACCAGCGGGCAGGGCTCATTCGTGATGGACTTCAGCCACTACGATCTGGTCCCGCCGCAAGTGCAGCAGAAAATTACCGCAGCGTATAAGCCCAAGGCGGAAGAGGAATAACCCACCGCCAAATCAAGCAAGACGAAGGGGACGCCATCTAATGGCGTCCCCTTTTAATTGTTGCCCGCGGCGGTGTGGGATTGATTACTTGTTGCTGGGCCAGGGAACCTTGGTGGTGTTGACCAATTTTTCCTGCGTGTTAAATGCGGTAACACGCAGGGTATTAATGGTGGCGACGGTGGTGATTTCCCAATTGTCGGTACCGGGCTTGGTTCCCTTGGGAGCATCGGGGGCCACAACCCCTTTCCGTTTTTCGCTGCGGACCCAAGTGATAGTAAGCAAAGTGCCATTATCCGCCTTGGACTCCGTTCCGGATGATTTCATGGCAACCCGGGCTTGGGCCAGATCCATCCCCACCAATAGTCGTCCATCCTTGATGGCCTGAACCACCTCCTGCTTTGACGGCAAGGCCGGCTGGGTGGATGGTTGGGTGGCTGGCGGATGCACCGGGGTATGGGGCGGTTTGGTGCCTTCAGAGAACACCGGGAGAGCCAAAGCTAGCACGGGTAGAACCACGAATAGATAGCGCATAAAAAACTCCTTTACACGCATTGTAGACATTGGCAGTCCAATTACCAAACTTGATGATTTACACCCCGTACGCTTCGGGCATCACACGCCGGGTTTCTTCGCGGAGGAAGTTCATGATTTGCTGCTGATGTTCAAAGCTACCCACCCGGCGGGCCACGCGTTGGCAGTCCGTAATGGTGACCGAACGGATGATCTTTTTGATCTCCGGGATATGGTGCGGGGTGATCGAGAGCGTGCGCAATCCGAGCCCCAGCAGGAGCATGGTGAATTCGCGGTCCCCGCCCAATTCGCCGCAGAGCGATACGCCAATATTGGCACGCGTGCCCACGCGGACCACATTGCGGATCAGCGACAGGACCGCCGGATTCGCCCCGGTGTAAAGCGCGGCCACCTTCTGATTGCCCCGGTCCACCGCCAGGGTGTATTGGATTAAATCGTTGGTGCCCAGACTGAAGAAATCGCATTCGCGGGAAAAGGCCTGGCACATAATCGCCGCCGAGGGAACTTCGATCATCATGCCCACCGGCATGTAGGGATTGAACGCGATGCCTTCCTCTTCCAATTCTTCCTGGACGTCTTTGAGGATCATCTTGGCCTGGCGCAACTCCATCGGCGTGGTGATCATCGGGAACATCACGCGCACATCGCCCAGCACGCTGACGCGCAAAATCGCCCGCAGTTGGGTTTTGAACATCGGCTGATTGGCCAGACACAGACGGATGGACCGACAGCCCAAAAACGGATTATCCTCGGGGTCCAGCGCCTGGGCGGAGGTATATTTATCCGCACCCAGATCCAGCGTACGAATCACCAGCGGCTTGCCATTCAGCCGCCGGATTACTTCCGCGTAGGCCGCATAATGGTCGTCTTCGGTGGGTTCCTGTTCGCTGGCCAGATAGAGAAATTCCGTACGATAGAGCCCGATGCCGACCGCGCCTTTTTCCAGCACATTGTCCACTTCATGCGGGAACTCGATGTTGCCCATGAGCTGGATTTCCACGCCGTCGCGGGTCTTGGCGGGCAGATCGCGCAATTGGTTCAGAGTCAGTTCGAAGCGCTGCTGGCGTTCTTCGAACAGGCGGTGTTCGGCCAAGGTGGCTTCATCGGGATTCACGATCACCACACCCGTGGTGCCGTTGATAATCAAAATGTCGCCGGTGGTGACTTCCTGCAGCAAATCCTGCAACCCCACCACCGCGGGAATCCCCAGCGAGTTGGCGATAATCGCGGTATGGCTGGTCTGGCCGCCGGCATCAATGGCAATCCCGCGGATAATGGATTTATCCAGCGAGGCGGTCTGCGAAGGCGTCAGATCATGCGCCACGATGGCCGTGGGCTCATGAATATCCGACAACCCCCGCCGCTCGGTATTGGTCAGTTTGGAGACGACGCGCTTTTCGATGTCGGATAAATCATTGACCCGTTCGCGGAAATAACTATCGGTCTGGCTTTGGAATTGGTTGGCATATTCGCGGAGCGTGCGGCTAACCGAATACTCGGCCGAGCGTAATTGCTTCTCGATCCCATCGGTAAATTTTTGCAGCAGCGATTTATCTTCCAGCATGCCCAAATGGAAACCAAAAATCGCGGCGATCTTGGGCCCGAATTCAGTCGAACTGGTATCCCGGATATTGCGGATTTCGGCTTTGGATGCTTCCAGCGCTACGAGCAAACGCTGCAACTCGGCGGGTACCTGATCGGGCGTAATCGACCGACGGCCCACTCGTAATTCGTCATCGCGGAGGATAAGGGCCTGACAGACCGCTACACCCGACGAGACACCAATACCTTTTTTAATTCGCATGGCCGTCATTCCCAACTGCGAGGCCCGCTTTCAACAGCACTGCAAAGCAGGCTGGGCAGGGGGCGTCGGAGCAGAATACAGTCAAAAAAACAACGATCTGACGGCCTGCAAGGGTAACCGAAGGGCCGGGGGGAGTAAAGAATCAAGCGGGGAATTTGTCCACGAATATCATTTTTTCCAGCTCAATAGATCACGGGCGATGGTCAGAGCGGCCTCCGGCAGGCCAATCCGCCGCGCCGCACGGGCCATCTCATCGCGCTGCACGTCCGCCTGTAAGAGCTTTATTAACACCGGCTTGAGCGCTGCGGCGTTGGATTGCACTTCTTTGGTATCGTCCACAATCACGGCCGCCCCGGCAGTAACCAGTTGCATGGCGTTATAACGCTGATGGTTATCGCGATGATACGGATAGGGCAGCAGAATAGAGGGCACACCGCAGGCGGTTAATTCCGCGCAAGTGCTGGCGCCACAACGTGTAATAGCCAAGTCTGCCATGGCCCAGACACTGGCCATATCGTCGCAATAATCCAGCACCAGATAACGCAGATGCGGATATTTGGCTGCCGCAGCGCGCACATCGGCCCCCTGCGTCATCCCGGCCAAGTGGATGACCTGCCAGGCGTTAAACGCCTCGGACAACTCGGGATCGGCCAGCAACATCAACATGGCATCGTTGATCGTGCCCGCGCCCAGACTGGCGCCGGTGACTACCAGCGTCGGACGATCCGGATCCAACCCCAAAGCAGCGGCCGCCACACTGCGGTCGCGCCCCAGCAAATCGCGCCGGATGGGACAGCCCACCACGGCCATACGATCGCCCAATTTACCCGCATACGGTTGCGGCAGCGGCCATTGGCAATAGACCTTGGTGGCGCGTTTCATCAAATGCCGATTGGCCAGACCCGGCAGCGCATCGGGATTAATCAGGCCCACGGAGATACCGCTTTGCGCTGCCACATCCGATGCCGGCCCGGCGGCGTATCCACCTAGCGCTAAAACACCGGTCACTTCATGCTGCTGGTAGTATTGCTGCCAGTGCCGACAGCTATGTTGCCAGGCCTGCCAGAAGCCCCACATTTTCAAGGGGTTAAGTGTCATGGGCTGCACACGCTGGGGGACATAATTATCCCCTTTACTCCCCAGGAGCCGTTGATCCACTTTGCGCGGCGTGGCGGCCCAGACCAGTTCCACCTGCCCGAGAGACAATTCTTCCAGCGCCGCGGCCACCGCAAGGCCGGGATAGAGATGGCCGCCGGTACCGCCGCCGGCCATGACAAAGCGATAAGGTTTAGTGGTCGCGCTACGCTCCGGCACGGGGACCGTCTGAGGTGTGGCGGTAGGTGTGGTAACGGTCATGGGATTGGGACAATGCGGCCAAACAATGCGCGAGGGATTACCACTGAGTGAGGTCATAACAGCATTCCTTTGCGACGACCAGAACCAACTCGATAGCATCAGACATCCGTGTCCTAACTCCGACTGGGTGCCATACCCCCAACAGTATAATCGGCTCCCATGGGAAAGCGAATGAAATTATCGGCGTTTGGCGGTGACGTTCTATTATAATGAACGGCATGCGAAATCGTATTGGTCACATCCTCGGATTAGCTCTGGCGTTAGCTGGTGTTGGTCATACCTCGGCGCAGGTAATTACCACCACCCCCACCGTGCGTACGCTCAACACCGGCAGTGTCCTGAATGTGAATGCCCACGCCTCGGGTGGTTATGTGACCATGAATATCAACCTGGGCTTCAGTCAGTTCCAGGGCTTCAGCACGTTTTCAACTATGGGGATGGGTGGGCCAGCCTCCATTTATGCGCCCGGCTATGGCGGGTTTGGTGGTAGCCAATGGGGCCTGCCGCCCTTTGGCAGCTATATCCCCATTCCCACTGCGGGTCGCGGAGTCCCCTATCAAGCGCGGCCGCTGACGATTTACGATCCCCCCACCCGGACCCGGGCCCAGTTGACCACCCCGCTCGACCTGCACCAACCCTTGCCCATCATGGCCGCCGGGACGGCCACGACACAGCCCAAGCCACCGGCCGGGATGACGATCGCGGAATTCGACAAGAGCCTGCTCAAAGTGGCGATTCCGGCGTTTCGGGCCGAGGGGGTGACACTGGGAGAATTGGTTAAAAAGCTCGGTGCGGAAAATAAAGTTAATCTGGCGATGGGTTTTACCGCACTAAAGGCCCAAGGACTGGACCTGACCGTACGGCACGACTTTGTCCACACCGGCACGACCTTGCGCGACGTGCTGTTGACCATGCAAACCCAATATTTCCCCAACATCGAAACCGTGGTACTGGCGGAGGATAATCTGGTCAGTGTGACCACGCAGACCGCGGCCGATGTCCAGATCATCACCCGCACGTATTACTATGTGGACGTGTTGGCGGCCATTCCGCAGTTTGTGCCCAAAGAACAAAATCTGAACCAATTGACCGAAGCCCGGGCCAAAGCCGCTGGTATCACCACGCCGGTCAAAACCAAGCCGCGGATTGAAACCAGTATCGAAGAGTTGATTGTTTCCAGCATTCGGCCGGAAATCTGGCGGGTGAATGGCGGCAAATTCAGCGCCGTACGGCAGGTGGGCGACAAACTCATCGTCACCGCCCCGCTGGCGGTGCATGCGCTGATCAATGGTCCCAAAGTCTACAATCCCAACGCCGCACCGTTGTATGTCAATTATGGCCAGTAAACGGTTGGCACCGCGTCCGTTAGGGGCTAATATGCCCCATAAGAATTATTCCTCAGGGAGCAACCGTATGGAATTACCCAGCGCCCGTCCCCGGCGGCTTCGCCGCAGCCCGGCTTTACGGCAACTGGTCGCCGGACCGCAATTGACCCCCAGTGACTTTGTCGCGCCGCTGTTTGTGCGCTCCGGCCAGCATATTCGGCAGGAAGTCAGTTCCATGCCCGGCGTGTATCAAATGTCCCCCGATGTGGCGGTGGATGAGTTACAGCGGCTGGCGGATTTGGGCATTGTGGGAACCATCCTGTTCGGCATTACCGAAAGCAAAGACAAAGACGCCACCGGCAGTTATGCCCTGAACGCCGACAACCCCGTCTGCACCACCCTGCGCTTGGCCAAACAAAATCAAATTCCCATGGCACTCATGACCGACCTGTGTTTCTGCGAGTATACCGACCACGGGCATTGTGGCCCGTTGTGTGGACAGGCGCACCAAACCACGGTGGATAATGACCGCACGCTGGCACTATTGGCCAAGCAGGCGGTGTTGCATGCCCAGTGCGGCGCGGATGTCATCGCGCCCAGCGGTATGATGGACGGCATGGTCGGCGCCATCCGGCAGGGCCTGGATCAGGCCGGGCATGACGACATTGCCATCCTTGCGTATGCAGTGAAATACGCTTCCGCATTTTACGGCCCCTTCCGCGATGCCGCGGAATCCCCGCCGCAATTCGGCGACCGCAAGAGTTACCAGATGGATTATCGCCGTGATGGGCGCGAAGCCATCACCGAAGC
>JBAXGE010000080.1:0-10169 GCA_037139555.1 Phycisphaerae bacterium | reverse complement strand
CTGCTCATGCCCGATGATAATGTGGAAGCCGGTAAGTTTGTGGTCTATCAGGGCAAGAAGTACCACTTCTGCTGTGGTGGCTGCGTGAAGAAGTTCAACAAGGACCCGGAAAAATATGTCAAGGCGTTTGAAGCCGATCCCGCCAAGTATGGCGTGGCCAAGTAACCGCGTCCTAATTCAGATTACGTAAACAACCCCGGTCATGTGGCCGGGGTTTTCTATTGCGCGGACGGATCCTGCGGGGTGGTGTCATGATTCCCGAACAAAGGATCAATTGCAGGCCCGGGCTCGGTCACGGCAGGTTCCGGGGAGACGGGCATCAGGGTGGTAATTTCTGCGGGACGGTGATCCGCGGCGAGTTGGTCGGGATCGTCATGCAGTGCAATTTTGATGTCCCCGCCCAGATCGGCCTGCTCGATCAGAATTTTCTTCTGACGTACCAGTTCCAGCATGGCAATGAAGATGCCCACCAGTTCTGAGCGGCTGGTTTTTCCTGCAAACAGCATCATCATGGTCAAGGGCCCGGCGGTTTCCAAGCGGTCCAGAATATTGGCCTGATAGACCGTGATCGGGGTATCATCGTAGACCACCTCATGACCAAAGGCCGTGTGGCCGATGGACGCCATAATCGCATTGAAGGCATCAATCAGGGCATACAGCGACAGGTCTTCGATATCCAGTGGCGCCGGGCCGGTGGATTTGGGAACGGCCCGGGTGAACCGCTGCTGTTCCTGCTGGCGGCGTTGATACAGATTGTCCGCCGTGTCTTTGAAGCGTTTGTATTCCAATAACTGCTGGACCAATTCATAGCGCGGATCGGCCAGTTCGTCGAGCGTGGTCGCACCGCCAGTTTCACCGGTGGTGGGATCCGCCACCGGCCGGGGCAGCAGCATCCGGCTCTTGATTTCCATCAACGTCGCGGCCATGACAAGAAAATCACCCGCCAGATTGATATCCAACCGCCGGATGAGTTCCACGTAATGCAGATATTGCGTGGTAATCGTGGCAATGGGGATATTGTTGATGTCCACCTCATCACGGCGAATGAGGTAAAGCAGCAACTCCAGGGGACCGGAGTAAACATCAAGCTCGACTTTGTACTCGTTGGCTTCGTTCATAATGGGGATTTTAACCTAGGTAGGCGCATAAAAAAACAGGACCCAAGCTGAACTTGGGTCCTGTTTAAAGTTTGTCAGGGTAAGTGCTTACTGCAATTTTCTGGTGTAGATAATGCTATCGCCCTGCGGGGCAACGTCCACCTTGATGGTTTGCGTGCCAATACCCACGATAATATCCACGTTATGGGCTCCTGGCGGTAGTGACAGGGGTACCATATAGACCGCCCGGGGCAGCGTTTCCCAGTAGCGGATGTCGGCCTGCGAACTGGCCGAAATGGCCGCACCGACCAAGGCAATACCCAATCCCGCCAAGGCGACATTGCTGTCCCCTGACTGAATGCCATAGGCAGCCACGCCGGTACCCACGGCCATCGCCCCGGTCCCGATCGCGGCTTTGGTCTTGCGGATGGTATCAATATCCATCCACTTCTTATCCTGGGCCATCGCATACGTATCGGTTGTGCTGTAGCTCATGGTCGGATCGGTGGCAGGCTTGCCATTCACACCCACTTGAATCTGCGGAACCGGGCCGGCCTCGCCGGGGGTGGGGCCATACACGGATTCTTCGTTGTACCAGCCCTTGCCAGCCTTTTCGGGCCCTACACCAAAATCCACGAACAAAATCGCGTTCGTACGTTTGTCTTTCAATCGTTTGATGATGCCTGACAGATTGGGATCCAGTTCCAAGGCGCGCTTGAACTGGGCTTCTGCCAGATCGGGTTCATTGGTCTTGATATAGCAATACCCCATGCCCAGATACCCGAGGGAAAAGTTGCTCTCGAATTCCTTGTACTTGTCACCTTCGGCTTTTTTGTCGGCCTTTTCTTCCTCGGCATAATCGCGCAGCTTGAACAGACTGTTCTGGAACGCTGCGCGGGCGTTTTCGTAATCGCCCTTCTTCAAATTCAGGATACCCAGATAATAATGGGCCATCGCCCGTTCAAACGGTTCGCCCTTCCAAACTTTGAAATTTTCCATCAGGAGGGTCGAAGCCATCTTGCGGCCACCATCATTCACCTTGACTGAATTCATGATGGTATAGGCTTCCATGAAGGCGTTCTCGGCGACATCTAATTGTCCCGCCGCAATTGCCGACGAACCCAACCGGCAATTATTCAGGACAAAGTCTTCCGACTTTTCCACGGCCTTGGGCTGCAGCCGGAGCATAGACTGGTGATAATTACCGGCCTTATACAAATCCACCGCAATCTGGATGTCCTTGGGTGTGGACTGACAGCCCCCCAATAACCCAAACATGACCGCTACGACAGTGGTACACAAGGCCGCGTGCAGCCAGCTCGATGTGCTTTTGTTCATCCCCGATTCCTTTGCTACTAGGTGATGGTAAAAACCTAAACATTAATCCAGGAAATCTTTGGTAATGGCTTTCTTGGTTTCGTATTTGCCTTCCCAAAGAATTTGTCCGGAGGCCAGATTGGTCAGTTGATAGGTACAGAGATAGTAGTCACTCCGCTGATCCAAGTTGACCTTGGTATCGGCGTAGAACGTGGCCGTCAGGGCATATTCCGGCACAATCCGGTCCACCGTTTCGCCCAGATTGGACGCGGAGAAACCTTCCTGCTTGAGCAGACGATCATAGGCGTTGCGGTTGAGCACAAACTTGAATTGCTGCCGCAATACCTGCTTTTCGGCCAACAACGCCCGGACCCGGTGCACAAAGATTTCCTTGCCGGGCGAGCGCAGGATTTCATTGGTGCGGTTGCGCAGTTCCTGCATGACCACAATCATCGGCTTCCGGGCGGTAACCGCCGCCACATCCGAATCCGAAGCAATGGCCGCAGCCATCTGGTCGGTCATGGTAACCAAGTCGGTCGAGTCCAGAAAACTCGTTTCCGCCTTGCTGTTGATGGCCGTTTTATTACAGGCGGCCACGCCTACCAACATAGCCAACCCCAACGCCAGCGCGATCGTGCGTTTCATCATTTTGCTCCTGCCAGTTGCTTATAGTCCGAGGGTCTTGACTTCGTAACGGCCTTCCCAGATCAACTCGCCGGTGCGGATACTGGTCAACTGGAAGGTGCACAGATAATAGTTGGTGCCGTTGCGCGGCAGATCATAAAATTCACCCTTGAGGGCATACTGAGGAACGATCCGGCTCGGGGGCGCGGGCTGGTTGGTGCGGGTGGCTTCTTCAAACGGATCCACCACGACCTGACCTTCTTGCGCCTGGAGCTTTTCCAGCGTCGCACGCTTTTCCACGAACGCCACGCGATCACGGCCATACTTGTTCAATAACGTACGCAACCGGGCCACATAAATGGTCTGGTCCTGATACGGGGCACTGGTCTTGTTATCAATGCCGGTCATGACGATGGTGATCTTGGTACGATTCTGGACAATTTCGGGAATCTGGAGCAGATCGGGAGCCATTTTATCGGTCATTTCCACGAGGTCTTTCGATTGCAGGCCCCCAGCATTACCGGGTTCAAGATCGGAAACGCCCGGGCGACGTTCTTCGTAACTCTTTTCACAGCCATTGGCGGCAAACAATAAACCACCCAATAACGCCGCGCCACACGCCACCCGTAAGGTCGTCTTCATAATAGCTCCTAGCATTAAAAGTCCAGAAACGCTTTCTCACTGCGAGTAAGCATTAGCATATCCGCAAATATGGGCGCGGGCAAACATAATCTGCAAGCAACGCCGAGTTTTACCAACCCGGTTCAAACAGGCAATTTACCCATCCATATATAGCTTCACGGGCCGGGTCGCCCGGCCCAGCCAAATAGCCGCCTCAATTTCCTCGGTCATGATTATTCTGCCCCTGCGGAAACCGATGGTCTGCGTGATTCGGCCCATGCGGGGCGGGCGTAGCGGGTCTTGGATGTACCGGCGTTGGCCCTACCGGCGGCTGCGGCCGTGGAGGCTGGGGCTGGAGTCGGGGTGTCGGCACCTGATTCCGAGGATCATGATACCGCGGATCAGGATAACGTGGTTCAGGTTGTCGGTAGACCGGGGGCCGATATTCCGGAGGTCGTTGCGGTTGTACCACCACGACCGGGTGATAGGGTCGGGGTTCTGCATAGTAGACCGGAGGCCGATAGTAATGGGGACTGCCTGATTGGAAATAACCATATACTGGCTGAGGCTCAGATTCCACGATAGTGGCCTGAGCATACCCATGGGAACGAGTCCGCACGCAGCCGTAACTGATCATAAGTGCACCTAGCAGCGCGGTGACCAAAGCAGCACGAAGCAGGGTATTCATAACCTCTCCCTACGAAAAATGTCACGTCCAGCCGGGCAGCCAACGCCCCACGGTCAGTCCTGACATCAGTTGTAGACACACTGGGGACCTGGAGGTTGAATCCCAGTCTTTCACCATAACGACATTCACATTTAGGGCAGGGCAGACTTCGTCCTATAATCATGGCAATGAGTACCAGTCCTGAATCATTGTCCGGGGGACCCCCTACCGAGCCCGATGCGGTTACGGAGGCCACGGAGCCATTTGATACCGAGCCGGTGGAGGACATCACCGAAGGGGAATTCCATTTGGAACGTCCCGATGAGCCCGATGAGACCCGACTCTTCCGCCTGCGCGAAAAAGCTCGGGAACTGCCCACCACCCCCGGCGTGTACCTGATGAAAGACTGCCGGGACCGGGTGATCTACGTGGGCAAATCGCGTTGCCTGCGCGATCGCGTGGGCAGTTACTTCGTCCGCTCTGCCGATCTGGGCGGGGCCAAACAAGCCCTGCTTGATTATGTACTGAACTTCGAAGTCTTATTTTCTGCCAACGAGGTCGAAGCCCTCCTCACCGAAGCCCGCTTAATTAAAGACATCCGGCCGCGTTTCAATGTGCGCCTGACCGATGGCAAGTCGTACCCGTTCATTGAAATCACCACCCGCGACGATTTCCCCGGGGTCTTCGTTACCCGCGCTCCCCAGACCCATGGCACCCGTCTGTTCGGCCCCTTCATCCAGTCCGGCCACCTCTACCACGCCATGACCATCCTGCAAAAGGCCTTCAAATTCCGCACCTGCACCCTGGAAATATCCGCCGAAGACCCCAAACGACGGTTTTTCCGCCCCTGTCTGCTGCATGCCATCAAACAATGTACCGCCCCCTGCGGCGACCGCATCACGCAGGAAGCGTACAAGGCGGATATTCAGCGTCTGATGCGGTTTATGGACAGCCAGCAAAGCGAAGTCATGCGCGAACTCAATAAAGAGATGCAGGATGCCGCCGTGAACCTGAACTATGAACGTGCTGCCGAATTGCGCGATCAGATCAAAGCGCTGCAGAGCCTGAATCAGCGCCCCAGCAACAGCCGCGAATGGCAGCCCGAGGTCTTTGTCCGCGATCACACCCACGGCCTGCGGCAGTTACAGGAAGTGCTAGATGCACGCACGGAAATCCGCAGCATTGAGTGTATTGATATCGCCCACCTGCAGGGCGAAGCCACGGTCGGTGCGTTGGTTAGTTTTGTGGATGGCAAGCCGTTCAAAGACGGTTACCGCAGGTACCGCATCAAAACCGTTACCGGCATTGACGATTTTGCCTCCATCCGCGAGGTGGTCGCCCGGCGCTATCGCGAAGCCGGGCAGGGTAATGAACTGTTTCCCGATCTGATTGTGATTGATGGTGGATTGGGCCAACTGCATGCGGCCCAAGAGGCGTTTGCGGGCATGGAACAACAGCCGCGGATGATTATCAGTCTGGCCAAACAGGAAGAAGAAATCTACCAGCCGGGCTTACCTGCCCCCCTGCGCCTGAGCCGGACCAATGCGGCGCTGAAATTACTCCAGCACATCCGCGATGAAACGCACCGCTTCGGCCAGAGCTACCACCATTTATTGATTCATCGCAATCGGCTGGAACACGAAACCAAAGCCGGTACCCGTCCCCCGACGCGGAAGCGCAAGCCCAAGCCACCAACGCCGCCCGTAACCTAAGCGTAACTGTGCAGCCCCACCAGGAAATAATTGACGCCAATCCAGTTAAAGAGCATGATCGCAAAGCCGACGATACTCAGCCAGGCCGTCCAGTCGGCCCGTTTGGCTCCGGTAACAAAGCGTAAATGCACCACAATCAAGTAGACGATCCACGTTACCAGCGCGAACGTTTCCTTGGGGTCCCAGCCCCACGGCCGGCCCCAGCTATGATCTGCCCAGACCGCCCCGCAGACAATACCGATGCCCAGCGTCCAAAAGGCCATTTGCAGACAAACCACATTGGCGGCATCAAAGATTTCGAGCAAGTTCCGGCGCTGTGTTTGCACTGAACCAAAATCGGCGTCCTCGGCAATCAGCGGATTCATCCAGTGCCAGAGTTTCGCCAGCAGGTAAATCAGCCCCAGCAGGAATCCCGCCGAGATCAGTGCGTAGCTGGCGATGACAATCTGAACATGGATATATAACCAGAAGTCATTGAGCACCCCCGCGACCTTGCCGGGGTTTTCACCCAGGTCTTTACCAAACACAAATGGCGCCGCATAACAGGCCACCATCGCAGCCACGCCCACAAAACTCATGGCCATGGCATAAATGCCGTTGCGTTTCCAGAGTTCCAGCCCCAAGCCAATCAAGCACCCCAGCAGTGCCGCACCTAGAATACTTTCAAATTGATTCTGGATGGGTATCCGCCCCGCCAGCCACCACCGCGCCGCCATCATCAACAAATGCACCGTTACGGCGAGAATATAGAATATCAATCCCGCGCGATACAGCCGCTGGCCCGATGAGGCCACCCCCACCGCGACCATAAGCAGCAGCACCAGCGCGATGGCATAGAGAAAGCTGAACATCAGCCCCTTGGCGGTGCGGTTATAGACCACTTCCAAGCCCCGCGTGAAGCCACTGGGATAGCTCTGCGGCTGCACCGTGGGCAACACTTCGGCCAAAGCGGTCACCCCGCGATTCACCTGATCGGCATTGCCGGCCTGCCAGCCAAAGGCCATATCCTGAATCCCCAGCACAATCCGGGCCGAGGTCGCAGTATCGTAGCCCCGCACCGGCTGGGTCTGATGCCCCTTGGTCTTTAATTCCGTGGCACTCTCGGGAATGTTGGCCCGCAACTCCAGCAGATGATGCCACACATCATCACGATCCACCGGCGGAACCATCCGCAGCGAAATACGCAAATCCTCGAAGGCCTGCAACCCGCCGTAAACCTTGTTCACTGAAGGGGTCAGGCGCGTATCCATACCGATCTGTTGCAAGACTTGGGCCACTTCGGGCTGACTTAAAAACGCCGGACTGACCCGCCCCTGCTGCATAATCCGCCGGGCTTCTTGGTTCCCCACCAGCGCCGCAAGCCGCTCGCGGATCGGCACGGCCTGAATATAGATAATATTTTCCTGCTCCCAGACTTCCGGGCGGAACGTCATATCCAAAGCGGTGAACAGATAATTACTGCCTCGGAATTTTTGGTCATTGGTGATGGTGCGCAGACTCTGCCTGGCCCAGGAATCCATGATCTTCACGTGATCGTTATGATTGATGGCCAGACGGCGCAACGGCTCGAGCTGGACGGAATCATAGAAACGGGTACGGTCGAGTGTGGTGGATTGCGTGGCATTGGTGGCCGGGGGCATGTCCAATGTTGGCAGCGCAGGCATCGTAGGTACCTGCGCCAGTGTGGTCAGCGCGGTGATCAGCACCAGCAGTATCCCGCCAAGCGAATATAGGCAGCGCAACATGAATTAAGCTCCAGACTCGGACCGCATAGCTGCGTGGCGGGCCAGTTCCGCTTTGCGCCGCAAGAGTAAAATTGGCTTGACGTAAAAAGCATACGCCACGCCCAACATCATCATGATAGCGCCCAGCGTCATCGGCACGATGCCGGGGCGATTGCCCACACCCAGCACGCTAAAGCGGGCCTCGGGCAGGGCTTTGTCATCGCCATCCCACGCCGCCTGAAAAAACGACAGCCCGGCGTAGATGGTGGGTTGGTTTAACTGGGTGCTGGAAGTCAGCGTCTGGCCGGTCCGTAAATCTTCCAAGCGCAAATCCGATCGGTAGTCCGCATAACTGTGGTCCGCATTGCGATGCTTGATGGCCGCAAAGCCTTCCAGCGTCACCCGCACCGGCAAGGGGTAGCGCGTGGTGGACAAGACCAACTGCAGCCGCTGCCCACCGGGCAAGGTCACCACTGCGGCAGGATTGGCCAGCGGTGGTTTGGTGCCAGCAAACTGGGCCCACTGCACCAAAACCCGCTGGGGTTCGCCGGGGCCACTGTGCACATCCACTTCAATCATGCTGGTGCCCATGATGTCCTGCGGTGTGGTCCGCACGGGACGCTGGGTGGGCGGCATAATCAAGGGGCTGGCCACCTGCACCATGTTGTCGCTGATTTGCTGGAGCGCAAGTTGCAAGGTCACCCCCTGCACCTGGACCGGCACGGCCTGCCCCACGCGGAGCGGTTGCAGCGCCATCCGCTCCGCGCCACCGGCCGGACGCAGCAAAAGCGCATAACCAGCGCCGTTATCCACGATATAAAACTGGTCCCGGCGGTTATCCAGTACCACGATTTCCAAGTCCTGATCAACTTGCGCCTGCACGCGTTTGCGCTCGCCGTTTTCCATGATAAAGTCCGGCGACAATTCCGGGAACCGACTCACCGCCAAGCGTTCAAAGGCCAACGCGGTCCCATCAGGATTCTGCCGTTTGATGGTCATATTAAGCGCGGAGCTTTGGGTACCTTCATAGCCTTTCGACAACATCGGCATGGCCATTTCGTCGCCGATCGTAATTTCGTACGCCCCCACCCGGCAGACCCGATCAGGGCTGGCCAGATTCAGCCATTGTGTCTGATTGGTGCTCTTGACCCGTACCCGTACCTGCCATGGGCCCTTGCCGGGGGTTTGCAGGAGTTCCAAACGCTGGGGGTCGCTGCGCGCGATGAATTCGATTCCGAAAGGAGCGTCGGTGCTGTCAATCACCCGCCGCACCGCATTGGCCTCCACCAACCAGCGCCGCGACTCGGCCTGGCCGGGGATGCTCAGGGCAAACTCCACTCCGCGCGTACCACCGGTACCGACCTGCGGTCGCCACGCCATCTGCGGCTGGGCAAAGGGATAATAGCCGACGATATCCAATTGCACCGGCGCCAACTGCGCATCAGCCTGAGCCAATACCGTGCCGGGAATTTTGATACTGAGTGGTTTGCCATACGCCGGGGTATGTTCATGAAAGATCGGCAGTCCCGGCAATGGTATCATCGCCTGCGCCCCCACGGGTTTATTCTGGGCATCCACCCGCTGCACATACAGCGCCCGTTCGTAGGCATCAAAATAGTGGGCGACACTTTGCTTGAGGAATACCCGAACCGAGCCTTCCATTTTTTGCGAAAAATAAACGAAGCACCCCAGCACCATTATCACGATCCCGATATGCACCACCCACACGCCCAATTTGAAAATATTCAGGGGTATCCGCCGGAGGGTGACGATGGTTAAATTCACAATCAGGAGCAGCGTCAACACCACCATCGGCCAGGCGTTGAAAAACTGCATCTCGGTGACTTCCAGCCGGGCGCGTAAATCCGCCATGCCCGATCCGATGGCAATATACACCGCCATCAGGAGCAGCCACAAAATCCCCAGCCACACCGAACTAAACCGACGTATCAGCCACGCTAAAGGATTGCGCCCCGCACTGACGCGGTCCAATACCGCCCCCAGCGCCCCGGTCACCCGCGCCACCGGCGCCAGCAATCGCTCAACCCACCATACAGGCAGCGGTGGGAGCGAAGTCTTGATGGGTTTTTCGGACTGGGTCATAGCGGAATCATAACGTCACAACGGTCAAAGTTAAAAACATCCCGTATATTAGGCAGTCTCAGGGGTGAAAGTGGCGGTAGTGGAGCAATAATTCAGCATGCGCCTACCCCGGCTTGCGCACCACATATTGCACATGACTGGCCCGGCCGATGGCGGCGGGGTCGCGGCCGAGGAGTTGTTCGACTTCCACCAGGCGCTCAATGGCTTTGGGGTCCTTGAAGAATTTGCGGTTATTGCGCACGGGCAGAATCGTTTTGCCGATGCGCGAAACCAGTTCCAGATTTTGCGCCCGGATCATGGCCTC
>JBAXGE010000079.1:0-10261 GCA_037139555.1 Phycisphaerae bacterium | reverse complement strand
GATCTGGTGAAAATCTATTACGAAAAATATCCCCAGCAGGCGCCGGAAATTATCCGGGGCATGGTATATGAAGCCATCAAGGATATTGATCTGTACGAAAAAACCGAACCGGAACGCGCCAAGCAGACCGCCAAAGAAGCGGCCGATTTGGTCTTGATGCTGGCGGAGTTATCCAAGGCGGATAAAACCAAGAGCGAGGCCGACCGTGCCAAGGATGAATACGCCTACCGCCAGTATTACGGTGACATGCTGATCCGTGGCGGCCGCGCGGATGAAGCCTACAAGCTCTTCACGGACATGGACAATACCTTCAAGGCTAAAAATCCCGGGCGCGATGACATCTTTAATAAGATGGGTCAGGCCCGTGCCTTGTATTACATGGGCCATCATCTGGATGCCCATGAAGCCTTTGTACGGTTGATCCCCCGGCTGGAACAGGCGTCCGAATCCTGGTGGGAAGCCTATCTGCGTGTGCTGCAATGCAACGAGAAACTGGGCAAAGACACCGATGAAACCAAGAAGACGCTGAAAAACCTCAAAGGCAGCTTCCCGCAAACCATCGGCGGCCCGTACAAGGATGATTTCATGCTGCTTTTGACCAAGTACAGCATCTTCTAACCGTCCAAAGTCTTAAATAATCCCTTTTTATGGCGGTTTAGGCCTGCGGGCCTTGACCATCTGCCCTGCTTTCTTCTAGCATAGGCGGCTTGTACCGGCCCCGGTGCCGGGGTAGATGTTTTGGAATCTTAATAAGCACGAGGATGACTGCTCATGGCCAAGAAAACTGTCGCGCAATTGGATGTCAAAGGCAAGCGGGTTCTGGTTCGCGTGGATTTCAATGTCCCGCTGGATGAAAATCTCAATGTCACCGATGACCGCCGCATCCGTTCTGCGGTACCCACCATCAAATCCATCATTGATCGGGGCGGCAAAGCCATTCTGATGAGCCATTTGGGCCGGCCCAAGGCTGGTCCCGAAAAGAAATTCTCGTTGGCACCCGCCGCGAAGGTCCTGGGCGAAATCCTCGGTAAGCCCGTGACCCTGGCGCCGGACTGCATCGGGGAAGCCACCGCTCAAGTGGTCGCAGCCGCGAAAGATGGCGACGTGATCCTGCTGGAAAACACCCGCTTCCACAAACAGGAAGAAAAGAATGACCCCGCCTTCGCAGCCGAAATGGCCAAGTTTGGCGATCTGTATGTGAACGATGCCTTCGGCACTGCCCACCGTCAGCATGGCTCGACCTTCGGCGTGGCCGAAGTACTCGGTGCGGGCAAGCGGACCATCGGCTTCTTGATCGAAAAAGAACTCAAGTTCCTCGGCGACGCCCTCAACAGCCCCAAGCGTCCCTTCGTGGCGATTCTCGGTGGGGCCAAAGTCTCCGATAAGATTGCAGTCATCGAAAACCTGCTGGCCAAAGCCGACAAGATCATCATCGGCGGCGCCATGGCCAACACGTTCTTCCTGGCTCAGGGCCTCAAGACCGGCAAGTCGCTGGTCGAAGCCGACAAGGTCGAACTGGCCAAGGAACTGCTGGCCAAAGCCAACGGCAAGATTCTGCTGCCGGTAGATTCAGTGGTCGCCACGGAAATGACCGATACCGCCCAGACCCAGATTGCCGTGGGCGATATCCCCGATGGCTTTGCGGGTTTTGATATCGGCCCCAAGAGCATTGAACTGTTCAGCAACACCATCAAGAATGCCAAGACGGTCGTCTGGAACGGCCCGATGGGCGTGTTCGAAAAGGCCCCCTTCGTCAGCGGCACCAAGGCCGTGGCGTTGGCACTGGCCGAAGCCACCAGCAAGGGCGCTGTAACCGTGATCGGCGGGGGCGATTCCGCCGCCGCGATCGAAGAGTTTGGTCTGGCCGACAAGGTCAGCCATGTCTCCACCGGCGGCGGCGCGTCCCTGGAGTTCCTCGAAGGCAAAGGCTTCCCCTGCCTGGATATCCTCGATAACGCTTAATGGTATAATGACTCCCACGAGGCGCGGGTCTTCGGCCCGCGCCTTTTTTATTGGGATGGCCTATGTCTGACAACATCATCAAAACCCCGCCGCATCTGCCGTTGATTGCGCCGTCCATCATTGCCGCGGATTTCGCGCGGCTCGGGCTGGAAGTCCGTGATGTGGAAAACGCCGGGGCCGATCTGCTGCATGTGGATGTCATGGATGGCCACTTTGTGCCCAACCTGACGCTGGGGCCAGACACCGTGGCCGCCCTGACCAAATGCACCGGCCTGATGCAGGATGTGCATCTGATGGTGACCGATCCGGAAAAATACGCACCGCTGTTCATCCAAGCCGGGGCGAAACACATCACCTTCCATATCGAAGTGGCCCCCGGTCAGCGCGGGCTGGATTTGATCAAGCGTCTGCATGATCTGGACGTCACCGTCGGTGTGAGTCTCAACCCCGCCACGCCGACCACCACACTGGGGCCCCTGCTTGAGGCGGTGGATCTGGTGCTGGTGATGAGCGTGAATCCCGGTTTTACCGGCCAATCATTTATGCCCGAAGTGCTGGACAAAGTCCGTTGGCTAAGAAATGAATTATCCCCGCAACAACGACTGCAAATTGATGGCGGGATTGGCATTCGGACCGCACATCAGGCTTTGGATGCGGGTGCGGATATTCTCGTGGCCGGAGCGGCTATTTTCCGTAACCCCGAACGGGCCGCGACCATCCGCCTGCTCCGCGGCGACTATCCCAAGTAAGCTTTAAGCCGTTGTTTGGCCAGCGCCACAGCCGTGGGCGAGATATCACACCCCGCAAAATTGCGTCCAGCCTCTGCGGCGGCCAATAGCGTTGTCCCCGAACCACACATAAAGTCCCCCACCCAACCGCCGGGCGGACACAGTGCCACCACCAACCGCCGCAACAATTCCAAGGGCTTTTGCGTGGGATAACCCACGCGTTCGTCGGCCATAGCATTCAGCGCAGAAACAATAAACACATCATCGGGATTTTTCGTGATATCGGTGGCAGCGATGCGGGCACCCTTGCCAGATCGGGCACGGCGCATGGCTTTTTCCGTGCGCGGGATGGCAATCGCTTTGCCGTCAAAGAAATGTTGATCGCCTTTGGCATAAAACAAGATCGTATCGTGTTTGCGGGAGAAGCGGCGTTTGCTTGCCCCGCCGGTCTGGTAATACCAGATGAGCTCGTTTTGGAACCGATCACTGCCCCAAAGGCCATCGGCCAACACTTTCACGTAATGGACCGCATGCCAGTCCAGGTGGATCAACATGCACCCTTGCGGGGTCAGTTGATCCCAACAGGCACTAAGCCGGGGTTTGAGCCAAGCCAAATAATCTTCCATCCCCCCTGCCCAATGGTCTGAAAATTCTGCATTACGAATCTGCGAAACCGATGCGTCACTACCAGCTAACCCTTCATTCGTGCGAATCGCCCCCGTCCACGGTCGCTGGGTGAAGAACGGTGGATCAATATAAACTACGTCAAATAAATGACTTACAAATAATTTATGGGCGTCAATACAGTCCCCTACTTGGACCGAATTGACCGATGGATGAGGATTGCGGTTGGGCATGGCGACTATTGTCCCTAGAGAACAATAAAACTGCAAGAATGTTTATCTAACCATTTCACCCATCGTGGGTCTATTGCAGCCATTGGGCCCAGTTGTCGCACCTGGACTGCCCGCATTTTCGTAAGTGCGATATATTTGTAGGATATACTCACGTGACCCAGCTCAACCTGCCTGTCTCCCTGCGGAGTCTGCGGTGGTTTGGTAAGCGCTCCTCCCCCCTTCAGGTATTCCATCAGGATCACGCGATTGCGGAAGCTCGTCGGTCAAATCCGGCGGACATGCCCCTCAAGATAGCTTTGGTCATGCTGTACGCGGCCATCGTCGGCGGCGCCATCGCCACCGGCGCGGTCAATATGTCGCTGGTAGACCTGCACCAGTGGCGGGTCATGCACTATTTCATGGTGGGTGCGGGTATCTATGGCTCCGTCATGCTGGTGGTCACCATCGTGCGTGTGATACTGGCCATGTTCTACAAAGCTATGCCCTCACTCAGCGATGAACAGTTGCCGTTTGTCACGGTCATCATCCCCGCCTATAACGAAGGCCCCGATGTGGCCAAGAGCATCGAATCCATCGCGCGTTGCGACTATCCCCGCCACAAGCTTCAGATCATCACCATCAACGACGGCAGCAAAGACGATACCTGGCATCACATGTCCACCGCAGCCGCGAAATATCCCGACAACGTCTGCGCCATCAACATGGAAAAGAATGGCGGCAAGCGGCAGGGTCTGCGGGTGGGCTTTGCCCTCGCCGCCGGCGACGTGATTGTTACCATGGACTCCGACAGTGTTATTGAACACGACGCACTGCGTAATCTGGTCACCCCGATTGCCGCGGACAGCCGCGTGGGTGGCGTGGCCGGGAACGTTAAAGTCTTGAACCGTTCCCAAGGCATCATCCCGCGTATGCTGCGGGCTTCGTTTGTGATCGCGTTTGATTTCTCACGGGCCTACCAGTCCGTCATCCGGACCGTGCAGTGCACCCCCGGTGCGTTCAGCGCCTATCGCCGCAGTGCGGTGGAAGAAGTGCTCGAAGAGTGGAATAACCAGTCGTGGATGGGCAAGCCCAGCACGATTGCCGAAGACCGCGCCCTGTCGAACCTGATTCTGCGTCAGGGTCATGAAATCCTGTTCCAGAGCAATGCCGTGGTTTGGACCAACATCCCCACCACCTACAATGGTCTGGCCAAGATGTTCATGCGGTGGGAACGTGGCAACCTGCGGGAAAACCTCGCTTGGGCCACGTGGTGCTATACGCCGTTCCGCAAGCGTTTCTGGCTGTCGGCCAATCTTGACTGGGCGCTGAACTCGCTGGAAATGATTCTCCCCTATTTTGTGATTGCGACCTTCCTGGTCTACGGTTTGGTCAACCCCCTGTTCATGCTGCGTTACCTCGCGGTGGCGACAGTGTTCAGCGCTCTGATGCAGATCTACTACGTTAAGCAGGAACGCAACAGCGATTGGGTATACGGCATCCTCTACAGCCTGTTCTGGTTCACCTGCATGTGGTGGGTGGTCCCCTACAGCGTCCTCACGGCCAGCAATGGCTCGTGGATGACCCGCACCCTCCCGGCCACGGCCGGCGCTGCGGCTCCGGTGACCGCTGCGGCCCCTGCCCGGATCGCCGCATAAGCCAGCGTACCAAAGAATTCCCCACCAAGGCACAGCTTAAACACTGTGCCTTTTTTATGGTTTATCCGGTATTTTCGGGGAGTGTTTGATAGGGCATAACCGCACCAAGATGGATCGGATTTCATGCCGGAGGTATTAAGACCAAGTTCCCATGTGCGATGTGGACCATCCCAGCTTTTCCCGGAAATACCGGATGAACCTAACTTTGGCAGAGGGTAAGGGCGTCCGTGTGAGTCTTAACGGTGAAACAGACGAGGTGCATTTGGGTACAGAATCAACTGATGGCCAGGTAATTGTTACGCAAAACGGGAAGACGGTAACGTTGCTAAAATGCCGCGAAGTGCCCGAGTTGGGTAGCATCAAACAGGCGCCCTTGCCTGCGGTCCCGGCCAAGCCATAAGCACTGACGGCAATTTGTTGCCCAACAAGTGCTTAGCTGACTTGAAGTAAAGTGTATCTGCGGGTACATTATCCGATTCACGCATGGCGAGAGACTCATAGTAGGGTCTTGGTCATGACAGAGTATTTTGATTGTCTCAAGCAGACGAGTAAGAGGTTACGCACGTGGTAAAAATTCGCATGAAGCGGTTTGGCCGGAAGAATCACGCTATGTGGCGCATCAACGCCGTGGACATTCGCAGTCCGCGTGATGGCAAGGTCATCGAAGAATTGGGCTATTACGATCCCCATGCCAAGGACACCTCCAAGCAGGTCGTCGTGGACAAGGCTCGTTACGAACACTGGATCCGCGTCGGCGCCCAGCCCAGCGACACCGTCAAGGGTCTCTTTGCCCGCGCTCAGGATCGCAAGACGCTGGCGACTGCCCCCAAGTAAGTTACCCAACAGTAATTGGGTGGGTATGCGGCCATGCGTATAGACATTCTGACGCTTTTCCCAGAAATGTTTACCGGCGTGCTTTCGGCCAGCATACTCAAACGTGCAGTTGATAAAGGCATTGTCCAATATCATCTGCATCAGTTGCGGGACTTTACTCAGGACCCGCACCGTAAAGTTGATGACCGTCCGTTTGGTGGCGGTGCCGGAATGGTGCTGATGTGCCAGCCGGTGATTGATGCGGTGGATAAGATTGACACGCTGGAACCGACCCCGGCCCGACGGATTGTACTTTGTCCGCAAGGCCGGAAATTGGACCAGCCGTTAGTTGAAGAATTGGCCCGCTTGCCCCGGATTTTGCTGGTGGCCGGGCATTACGAAGGTTTTGACGAGCGGATCAAGGTTGTGCTTGATCCCTTGGAAGTAAGCATCGGTGATTATGTGCTGTCGGGCGGGGAATTGCCCGCGATGGTGCTACTCGATGCGATTGTGCGGTTGCTGCCAGGGGTTTTGGGTGATGCCCAAAGCCATGTATCCGAGAGCTTTGCCACCGCCGACCCGGTCGTCACGGGAGGATTGGAATATCCGCAGTACACCCGGCCGCGGGAATACCGGGGACTGACGGTTCCGGAAGCTTTGCTTTCGGGTAATCATGAGGCGATCGCCCTGTGGCGCCGCCAACAAAGTTTGGAACGAACCGCCCGCAAGCGGCCTGATTTGCTGCCCAAGCCGCCGGCGGAGTGACTCTTATCGCAGCATGAACGAATTACCCAAAACGGGTAACCGCTGGAGTTATGATCATGAAGAATGCTTTACTATCCCACGTCGAAGCCAAGAGTCTCCGCAAGGTCCCCCTCAGCTTTAACATTGGCGATATCGTTGATGTTCACTGCAAGATTACCGAAGGCGACAAGGAACGTATCCAGGTCTTCTCCGGCACGATCATCATGAAGAAGGGCGAAGGCACCAACGAGTCCTTCACCGTCCGCCGCATCGTGAACAACGAAGGCGTGGAACGTATGTTCCCCGTCAACTCCCCCAAGATTGAAAAGCTCGACGTCAAGCGCAAGAGCCAGGTGCGTCGCGCCAAGCTCTATTACCTGCGTGAACGCACCGGCAAGGCTACCCGCCTCAAGGAAGGCGCTCCGATTGTGGTCGGCGAGACCATCGAAGCCAAGGCCTAAGGCCCTCTTTGATTTGCCCCATATGAATGACGCCAAGGACCACCTGCATCAGGTGGTCCTTGCTTTTTGGCGCATAAAAACGGCCCCGGTCAACCGGACCGGGGCCGGATAATTAATTGTGGTTGGGCTTGGCTCAGGGCCAAACCTGACCCAGTATCCGCAGCCGGCTGGGGGCTTCTTCCGGCGGGGTGTCAATGGCGATACGGTTGTATTCCAACAGCGTGCCCTTGGCCAGTTCCAAACGCATCACAGCCAGCGAATAATTCACCGTGGCCTGTAATTCGGCGATTTCCGCCGCGGCCAAACGGGTTTGGGCATCCAGTTTGAGTTGCAGGAATTCGGGTGACAGGGCCTGGCCAAACCGTTCTTTCTGCAGAATTGCATCCAACTCCTCAAAGGCAGCTTCGCGGGCGCTGCGCCGGGCGGCGATTTCCTGATAGGTGGTGGCCAACTCACGTAAGCGTGTCCGCACATCCAGCACCACCTGCTGCACGGTCCCGAGCATGTTCACCAGCGCCTGGCGTTTTTCCAGATTGCGCCGCTTCATAGCCGCTTCGGCCTGACGGTTGCCGATGGGCATTTCAAAGGTCAAGCCGGCGGTATAATCAATGAACTTATTGGGGTCAATCACATTGCCCATGGCGGTGCCGGGATCGTTGGATAAGCCGTAAAACTGCGTGGACAAAGTCATATCCAGTTTGGGCAGCAGATTGTTCCGCGCCACGGCCAACACCACATCGGCCTTTTCAATCGTCAGCCGGGCTTCTTCCAATTCGCTGCGCTGCCGCAGGGCAATATCAATTTGATCCGCCACATTCAGCGTGACCGGCACATCAATCGGCCGATCCGATGGTACGATCAAACGATTGTCGCGCAGGTCCAATTCCGGATCATTCATGGCAATTTTTAACTGTTCCGAGGCGGTCCGGACCTGGGCTTTGGCACGAATCAAATTGGCCTTGCGGGTCTGGATGGCGGCAAAGGATTGTGCGACCTTCACCCGGTCCGCATCCAATGCCTCGCGGGCCTTCACCTTGTCATAGGTCTCTTGGGTGCGAAGCAGCAGGTCTTCCTGCACTTTGAGTTCCAGACGCGTCTGGACCAGTGTGTAATAGGCTTCTTCCACTTTACCCACCTGCTCGGCGACCTGACGCCGGAAGGTCGCCCGCGAAATCCGGGCGTCACGCTGGGCCAAATAAATGTTGGCCTGAGTTACCTCGGGGCCAAAGCCTTTAAGCAATGGTTGCGTCAGCCCCAAACCCACCGTGGCCGTGCTGGCCCGGGGATACAGATAACCGACGGGCTGGCTCTGCTGCTCCCAAGTGTGTCCCGCCACGACTTGGGCAACCCCACCGGTGGACAACAGTTTCTTGACGCCGATCTGATTGCTCCAGAGCGTATCATTGGCCCCCCCACCGACGCGGTTGCTGGGCTGATCATACCGATTGAAGGTGCTGGAACCGAACAAGACCGCATCAAACACCGCGCTGGCCTCGGTAATCGCTTCATCTTTGATCGCCGGATTGTAGGCCTGTAATTTGATATTCAAAGAATGTTGCAGAGCCCGCGCCAGAGCATCCTGCAGCGATAAAGTGACAATGGTTTCGCCGCCCTGGATATACTCCACCGCCGGCCCCTGCAGATTGGAAATTGGGCTGTTGGCCCCGGACACATCTACCGGCGCCACTGTGTCAGAACCGCTTGGCTCGGTGGCGGGTTGACTGGCCGCAGCAGTAGCCTGCAGGGTCAACACCTGTTCACGAACCCCTTCCACCGCCGGCCGTGCCATGGTTGCTTCCGGGGTGGTTTGACCCACACTGCGGCGAACCAGCGACTGCAAATACAAATCATCATCCGCGCCCGATTGGGCCATGGGCGATTCGCACGCGGACAAAACCCCCAACGCCATAAGCGTCGCCACCATCATGAGACCGCGCCGATTCAGTTGCATATAACGACCTTTATATTGTCTAAATATTAAATTCGCACAGGTGAGATTATAGTCCCAGCCCCAGATAGGTGCAAAAATAGTACCGCCCCGGATGGGATATTCCGGGGCGGCAATCACTCACAGCTTACGTTGACCCGCCGGTGGGCGCAGGCTCGGTAGTTACATCCGGGGCCGGGGGCGCCACGGTCTCAAACTTCAGCCCATCGCCATCACGGGCCACCCGAATCAGATTGGCGCCCTTATAGTCGCCACGCAGGATGGATTCGGACAGCGTGTCCTCGACATACTGCTCGATGGCGCGACGCAACGGCCGGGCACCGAAATCGGGGTTATACCCCTTTTCGATCAAGAAATCGCGGGCTTCCGGGGTCAGTTCCAGGGTCATGCCCTGTTCCGCCAGCCGTTTGGCCATCTTGCCCACCTCGATATCAATGATGTTATAGAGGTTATCGCGGTTCAACGGCCGGAAGATGATGGTATCGTCCAGACGGTTGATGAATTCGGGCCGGAAGAACTTCTCGGTCTCGCGCAGCAACGACTTCTTCATCACTTCGAAGTTCTGGTCGTCGTTGCGTTTGGCATACCCGAAGCCCTGGACACCGCCGGATTTGATCAGGTCCGCACCGATGTTGCTGGTCATGATGATCACGGTATTGCGGAAGTCCACGTGCCGGCCAAAGCTGTCGGTCAGACGGCCTTCTTCCATGATCTGCAAGAGCATATTGAATACATCGGGGTGCGCCTTTTCGATTTCATCCAGCAGCAGCACGGCATAGGGCCGCCGGCGGATACGCTCGGTCAACTGGCCGCCCTCTTCGTACCCCACATAGCCCGGCGGGGCGCCGACCAGTCGGCTGACGTTGTGCTTTTCCATGTACTCGGACATATCAATCTGAATGATCGAGTCCTCATTGCCGAACATAAATTCGGCCAGTGCTTTACTGAGCAGGGTTTTGCCCACGCCTGAGGGCCCCAGGAACAGGAAGCAACCCATGGGGCGTTTGGGATCTTTCAGACCCGAACGGGCCCGGCGGATTGCCCGCGCCACGGCTTTGATGGCGTCATCCTGCGAGACCACACGTTTGTGCAGTTCGGTTTCCAGCTCCAGCAA
>JBAXGE010000078.1:0-10417 GCA_037139555.1 Phycisphaerae bacterium | reverse complement strand
CCATGCTGGGCCGCAAAGTGCCCAAGGTGATCAAACGCGAAGACCTGCAACAGCTATTGGATTGGGTGCGCGGCAAGCCCATTGCGCAGTTGGTCTCGCTGGCCGTGCTGAAAACCATGACCACCGCGGAATATTCCCCATTGGATCTGGGCCATTATGCCCTCGCCAGTGACAATTACGCCCACTTTACCAGCCCCATCCGCCGCTATGCGGATTTGGTAGTCCATCGGGCACTGGATAGCGTTCTACGCGGCCAGCCCAAGACACAGGGTAAGTCCAAGCGGCCCCCGCGCGGTGAACCCGCGGCCAAGACCGCGCTGGGCGATCTGATGCCCGCGTATCTGGGCAATGTGCCGGATTTTGCGGTGCTGGTCAAACTGGGCAAGCATCTTTCCATCACCGAGCGCCGCTCGAGCATGGCCGAAAGCGAAATCCGCGCCGTCAAGGTGCTCAGCTATCTGGCCGATCATGTCGGCGACATCATTGATGGTGTGGTCACCGGCGTGAACGGCTTTGCGGTATTCGTGCAGAGCACGCATTTCCTCGCCGAGGGAATGATCCGCATTGCGGACCTGCCCAGCGATACCTGGCAGTTTGAAGAAGGCATGGGCATGTTGCGCGGCCAGCGCAGTGGCCGGCGCATCGCCATGGGTGATCGCGTCAAGGTGCAGATTGTCTCGGTGAATATCCCGGGCCGCCAGTTGGCGTTCCGGTTGCTGGAACACGCCTCCGTACTGGGTGGCGATGTGCAGATGCACCGCTTTGAACCTGCCCATACCCCCAAGCAGGTCCGCAAGGAACCCGATTTGAATGCGGAGTTCGCGCCCCGGGGTCGTAAAAATCAGGTCAAGCGCGAAATCCGCGGCCAGCATCGGCAGGACCGTAAGTTGCAGAATAACAAAGGCCCCAAGCCCCAGCGCGGGCGCGGCCGAGGCCGGGGTCGGCGTTAAGTTGTAAGGTAGTTGTGTATCATGGTCGGTAAAATTAAAGTACGTTGGTGGGTTGGACTGGTGGCGTTTTGGCTGGGGGCCCTGTCGGTACAGGCAGCGGATATTGTGGCTGGCCCCATGATTGGCCACGTGACTGAAAACTCCGTGCGGATCTGGATGCAATTGTCCACTCCGGATGAAGTACAAATACGGGCCTTTGCGGTAGGAGACAAACGTTCGGTGGGTTCCATCACTGTGGATGTGGGGGGGGGATTGCCTTTTACCTGCGATATCCCCTTCACCGATCTGGAGCCCGATACCGCCTATCGTTTTGAAATTCTGGTCGGTGACAAGCCGGTGGATGTGCTCCCTGAACTGGTCACCATGACTGCGCCGCTGCCGGGAACGCTTCCGGTATTTTCGGTGGCGGGGTATTCGGGAATCACCCCCAAGTTATTATTGGATGCCCAAGGTAAAGCGCTCAACCTGCCCGTGCTGCAATCCTTGACCAAACAACGCCCACGTTTGTGCTTTATGCTGGGTAATCCGGAGCAAATACCGGACAAAATGGCGGACCTTCCGCCCAAACGACAAGCCACCTACCGGGTCATGGTGGATGCCCAGCGTCAGGTTCGTTTGGTGCCGGGATCACAGCAACTCTTTCGTACCACACCGATGTATCGGGTCGCGGGTGCGGGCGATTATGGACCGTGGGACGAAAATAGTGAGGCATATCCCTTTCTGCGCGAAGGACTGATGGCCTTTCAACGCTATTGGCCCAACCCCACGTATGGCACCAACAAAGCCCACGGCAGTTTTACCATGACCACCTACGGCGATGTGGACTTTTTCCTGCTCGATGCCTTTTCCCAGCGGGTGCCCGCACCAGGGGATAAACGCCAGATGTTTGGCCCCGAGCAAATCGCCTGGCTACAGACCAAACTCAAAGAATCCAAAGCCAATTTCAAAGTTCTCACCGCCGGGGTGCCGTTGCTGGGAGAATATCCCGACGAGTCAGGCTGGGCCGCCTTTCCCGAGGAACGTACCGCCTTCATCCAGTGGCTTTTTGCCCAGCGTATTCCCGGTGTAATCATGTTGTCGGGCGGACGGGCCAGTCGCGAGCTTTCATACCGTCAAGTGGAGAAAAAAGGCCGGGAATACACGCTTTACGAGCTATCCACCGGCTATCTTTGGATGCCACCCCCGGCCGATGCCACCACCAAGGTACCCAATCCCAATCGGAAGGACAAGGTCAGTTGGGACAGTGGATTTGGCCTGTTGGAATTTGCCGGTCCGAAAAATAATCGGCACGTCAATCTGTCCCTGCGTGATGCTCTAGGGCAAACCCAGGTTGAGCTGCGGGTCTTTGCCCAACAACTTGAACCCGATGCCCAGTAACAAACTCACGGGAACTGCGTTGGACTGACATGGCGCTATTGAGCAGTCACATTCTGGCCGCGGTGAACTTTTCCGATCCCCTCATGTTACTGGGGTTATTGGCGGGGCTGATTCCCATTGCGCTGCATCTGTTCAGCCGGCTGCGCGCCCCGGTGGTGTACGTTTCCACGCTGCGTTTTCTGCGCGAAACCGCCCAGCGTACCGCCCAACGTCGTCACATCCAACAAGCCTTATTACTACTCGTTCGCGCGTTGGCCTTTGCCCTGATGGGCATGGCCGTGGCCCTGCCCTTGACCGCCAGTACCCAGGGGCCGATGGCCTATGGCTTGCTTTCGGCATTATTAATCGGGGCGTTTTTGACCTTGTGGGGGGGGCAGAGTATTCGTTCGCTGTTAGGGGCCAAAAAGCCGGCATCCTCGCGTGCGGCAGCACTGACGGATGTGGCCAAGTCCACGGCCGAACATCGTAATTTACGTTGGGGCCTACACACGGGTAATCTGCTCTTGGGCATGGTCCTGATCGGGGGCGGTATCTGGGGACTGGCGAGTCCCGGTTTGCTCCAGGCGCAGGGAGGCACCTTTGATGGTCGCGATCTGGCGTGTGTGCTGGTGTTGGATAATTCCCAATCACTGGCCGTGGATGTGAGCGGCAGCAATCGCTGGCAAACCAGCCTCCGTTACGCCCGGCAACTCCTGACCGACGTGATCAAACCCGCCGAAAGCGGGATCGTCTTTACCGGGCGCGAACCGGTGCCGTTGGACCGTCTGGGGGCAGGGGTAACCCCGAGTCTGTTGCAACTCGATCAGGCCGCGCTGACGGGTCGCGTGCTGCCCCTGAGTCAACAAGTGCAAACCGCCCGCGCCCTGCTGGCCCGCAGTCAACGCAGCCAGAAAATGCTCGTGGTCATCTCTGATTATGCCCAGCATAGTACCGATCCCGCCGCGCTGGCGAGCGCACTCAACGAACTGGGCACCACTCCCTGCGTCCTGCTGAATCTGGGCACCAACCTCCCGGCGGATGTTGGCATCGGCCGGATCCGTTTGGCCAACGGGCATGCGATTGTCGGCGCCGAAGTCCAATTCGATGTGCAGGTGAGTAATAATTCCGATAGCCCGGAAGTTCGGAAAATTGGCCTGATTCCTCAAGGCGCCACCGAACCGGTGGTGACCACCACAATGCAAATTCCCTCCGCTCGTTTGGGCGGTGGGCAAGCTCAGACCCGCTTATCGTGGCGGCTGCCGCAGGCCGGGCTGCAAAGTGCCCGGATTTGTCTGTTGGATGCCGCCGATACCGCCACGTGGAATGACCAGCGCAGTATCATGCTGGACGTGGCCCCGGCCGTGCGGGCTTTGGTATTGGGTGATTATGCACGGCCCCAGCCGCGCACCTCGGCCTATTTCGTGCAGGCCGCACTGGCACCCTATGCGGGGGCTTCCACACCCACCGCATGGGGCATCAACTGCACCTACGCGTCATTGGCGAATATGCCCGACCTGTCTGCCTATGACGTGGTGATTATGTCCGATATTGCCCGGCCCGATGCAGCCCGGCCCAAGCTGCGCAGCTTTGTCGAATCCGGGGGGCGGTTATGCTGGATTCTCGGGCCCGCCGTGAGTGCGGCGGCCTACAGCCGGGCGGATGGTTTATTGCCCGGACCGCTGGACGCACCGCTGCAGGTCAACCGGGGCCGGCGGGTGACCCAGGTTCAGACCGACCATGAATTGGTGCGTGATCTCTTCGATGATAACGCCGTGTTTCGTGAGGTAGCCGTGACAGGGGTTTGGACCTTCGGCACGCCGTTGGCCAGAGATGCGCAGGGCATTCTGGGGCTGGATCAAAATATTCCCCTCTTGTGGCAACACAGTCTGGGCCGCGGGCGCATTTATACGCTTGCCACCGCGCTGACGGGTGATTGGTCGAATCTCGGTTCCAGTGTGGTGTTGGTGCCGATGTTGGCGCGGATGGCGTTTGGCCAGTCCGATGTCCAACAGCGGTTCCATACCTATGAACCCTACGACGCGGTCACGTGGAAACTCCCCGCCGCGTATAAATACGCCGATATCAAAGCCCCCGGCCAAACCAACCCGCTGCGCGTAAGGGTGGAAAATCAAGTGGTGACGTATCCTGCCACCGCACTCCCCGGCACATATACATGGCAAACCCAGGATGACCGGCAACAGAATAAACTCACCGGCGAATTCGTCATTAATCCGCCCGGTAGCGAGGTCGCGCTGACCAGTCTCGATCTGCTGGCGCTGCAAAAAGAACTTAAGAGCCCCCAGACGCTGTGGCAGGCACAAACTCCCGAAGACCTGCGGCAACGGCTTGATGCCCAAGGCGCCAGCATGCAATTAACCCCCGGCGTGCTGGCCTTTATTGTGCTGTTTTTGCTGGCGGAAATGCTGCTGGCCAACCGGCATCAGCCTACTGTTCTGCGGCTGGCGGATGTAAAATCTTGATCGTCAGTCCGCGGCGCAGAATGCCCGTCATCGTGAGTGCATCCCAATTCGCCAGCCGGAAACATCCATGCGAGCCTGTCTTGCCGATCATTTCCGGGGTGGGGCTGCCGTGCATTCCATAGCCGGGTAAATCCAACGTAATCCACGCCAGCCCCACGGGATTACGCGGGCCGGGTTGGATGGTGAGTATCTTCTTCACATTGGTCACGTCCGGCCACATTTTGGGATCGAAGGTATAGTTCGGGTGGACGACAATTTCTTTAACCTGCAAATCGCGGGTGGGCAGTTTTTCCTTGTCTTTGGCGATCGAGCAATGAAACAACGCGAGTTGTTTTTCTTTGGCATCAAACACCCGCATGGTCTTTTCACTCAGATCAATGGCGATGTGATCCGCAACACCTGTCAAGGTGCGGTTGGTTAGTTTCTCCAGCGGTAACGGCTGGGTCAGCAGGGGGCGGATATTGGGCACCGTGATGGTCTGACCGGCTTTTAACTGGGCAAAGTCCACCCCGGGATTCAATGTTTGCAACAGGCCCCGGCTGCACCGGAACCGCTCGCCCATGGCATCCAGCAGCGTCTCGTACAGCATGGCCGTTAGTTGGGCTTTTTCATTCCAGTCGGTGGGCAGCGTCCCACCCACCTGGGCCAAATCCTGCGCGGTGATTACGTGGGTCGCCAGCACTCCGGGCAAATCCACCCCTAGCGCAGTGGCCACGCGCGGGTCATCCAACTTGGCACCGGGGAAATTTGCGGCGGTATATTCCTGTAAGGCCATCTTGCCGCGCCGGCCAAACTTGCCATCAATCAGGCCCGGCGAGAAATTGGCCGCATCCAGGGCAATCTGCCACGCCAAGCTGATCCGCATTTCATTATCAATCCGGCTGGCGGGTTGGGTGGCCGGAGGCGCGGCCTGCACCTGACCAACTATGGCCACAAGCCAGAATGCCAAAACTGTCAGCAGGGATAAGGAACCGGTAAGGGTGAAAGGTTTCATAAGATTTTTAGTGGCGAAGAACGATTGTGTAAAGCTGTGATTGTAAACACGATCATGGAGTTTTGGGATGATCCGCATCGGGGGCCAGTGGTACATCAATTTCAATGGTGTCGTGATGCTGTGGTGCTACCGGTGTGGTAGCGCCGAAGCGCAGTTGGCGCTCCCGATCGGCTTTTTCCAATGGGGTCAAATCCGTGGGGTGGAGCTTGCGCCAGATTTCGTCGCGATCCACCGCCACTTCGCGCGGTGCCTGAATCGCCAGACGTACCGCACTACGCGACCACTTCACCACCTTGACTTCGATGGTGCCGTTGATGATGATGCTTTGGCCTTCGCCCCGGCTTAACGCGAGCATAAGACTCCCTTCTACTCAATCCGTTGAGGCTCGTGTGCGCTATTCGTACACAATAATCCAACTGCCCAAGACGGTAATCCACCGCCTATAACTAGGTTAGTCTACCGGATGGGCGGGGTAAAGTCTCGCAAAATATTCCTAAATATGTAGGTGTTGTGGTTTAGGTAGTGAATATCGCTTTTGGGAATTATTGCGCGTTAATCAGCTCTACGGGTATAATGCTCCCACTATGAACTCAGTAGCCACAGCCCCAAGTCGTTTGTTATTGGCCGTTTCGCCCCGCTGGCAGCAGGATGCCCGGCTCGACGGACTCATTGAATATGCCCAACGCCTCGGTGCGACGTTGGTTCTCGTGCACGTCGTTGACGATAGTGGCAGCAATCAGGACGATAACAGCCCCGGTGAACGGCTGGTTGAACAAATGCAGGAACATATTGTTCGTAATAATGTAAATGTAGAGACGCAGCTACTCTGTGCCGACGATGTGGCGGGGGCGATTTTAAAGGCCGCCGATGATACCGGCTGCTCTACCATCATCATCGGGCTGGCCAGCAAGGGGATTTTGAGCCGGTTGCTGGAAGGCAATATTGCTCAGGAAATTATTGCTGGGGCGCATCTGCCGGTGTTATTGCTTCCGCCGGAGTGGAAGGGTCGGGTTTAGGCGGGGTGGTAACGCCACCGAGTTGGGCAATGGCGTCCATGATGTGATAACCCCAGTCAGTCACGGCTTGGCGGTTGGTAGGGTCGGGGTGAAATTCACTGAACTTTAAGGGTTTACCATAGCGCACGGATATTTTGGCCGGACGGAAGAAATCGCGCAGCAGACTCTCATGTTTACGGGTGCCCGTGATGTAAGCGGGAACCACTGTCGCGCCGGTCCGGGCGGCCAAGATGGCCGCACCCGGGCGAGGGGGCAATAGCTGGTGATCCATACTGATACCACCCTCGGGAAAAATACCGATCACCTCGCCGCGTTGTAAACTGCGCATGGCCTCGCGCAAACTTGAGACATCTGCCCGGGCGCGATCCACGGGAATAATCCCGAACAGGTCGCCAATCCATTTGAACCACGGCTTGACGTAAATTTCTTTGGCCATCATAAAGCGGATACTGCGGCGGGGGGAACTTATGATCAATGTCACGGGGTCCAGCCCCGCCGTGTGATTGGCCACCACAATGACCGCGCCGGTCGTGGGGATGCGGCAGGGACCCACGCGCTGATAGCGGTGCAGCAAGGTCATGACCACCGTGGCGAAGCGCCGGGCAATCGCCAGTCGCACCGGGAAGGGATCGCTGCGGATGTAATTGATGATGGAGATCAGTCCGACCACGACGACCAATGACGAAAAGCCGATCATGAGTTTGACCATCAACGGGTCCATATTCTCGAAGAAGGCCAGCGGAATGGCGGCGCTGATCAATCCCGTGGTGGTCACAATATCTTTTACCCCATTCACGCGTCCACGCATGTAATCGGGGGTGGTACGCTGGAGCAGCGTTTCGAGGGTGACCATGAGGATGCTGCCCCACATCGCTCCGATAATGAGAAAGCCTAATGCCAGAAACCAGACGGTCACACTCAACGCAAATCCCAGCAGGAACAGCCCACTACAGGCCATCGCCAGGCCGATGCCCACTTCCTTGGGTACATTGTTGCGGGCCAGACTGACCAGCCCCGCCCCAACGATCATGCCGACTCCGGCGATGCCCTGAAAATAACCCACCCATTCATTCGCCATGCCCATGAACATTGGACTGGTTACGATGCCCACCAGGCCATTGAGAATAAATGTGGCCATCGCCCAGAACAGGAACATGAGCGTAATGATCTGGCCGGTCCGGCGGTGCGTGCGCACATAATGGAAGCCCAGTCGGAAATCTTGCCAGGCACTGGTGGGGGTGGCCGTGGTGGCTGCCAGCGCGGGTGGAATTCGCATCGCGTACAGGCACAGCGCGGAAACGAAAAATGTCCCGGCATTGATATACATGGCCAGATGCAGGTGATTGCCCACCAGCCAGGCGCCGACCACAAACCCCAGCAGACTGGCCACCGTACCGGCGGCCGCGGTCAGGGCATTGGCCTGGACCAGTTGGGTGGGATGCACCAAGGCCGGCAGCAAGGCCATTTTGGACGGTGAAAATAATGCCGCCGACAGGGCCACGATGATTTCCGCGCTGAACAAAATGACGTAGCCCCATGGAATCGGCGTGCCCAGGGCCGGTGCCATGAGAAAGTCCGTACTGAAGGACAGCAGCAGTGTACGGGACACAATAATGATGCCCACCCGGAGCAAATCGGCAAACAGCATCAGCCCCCGGCGAGGGAGCCGGTCCGCGAGGGTGCCAAATAATGGCCCCAGTAAGAATGGGGCCAGCATCACGATGGTCAGTTGGCTGGCATCCTGCGTTTCCCAATGTTTATGCTGGCGCAATTGTGTGGCTAGGATTTCCAGCATCACCAGATAATGGATGCGATCCCCCAATGACGCGATCACCCCGCTGGCCCACAGCAGAACAAAGTTGCGATTGGTCCATAAGGCGGGTACGGCAGGGGTGTTGGTCGTGGTGGTCATGCGATTTAAGGTCCTTGTGTACGCCCGTAACCTGTGGCCTATAATGCCATTATTCAGGAGTGTACAGAATGATGCAACTGCCCGCGCAAGTTGGTGTAATTTTGGTGGATCACGGCAGCCGTCGTAACGAGGCCAACGCCATGTTGCTGGACGTGGTGGCCATGTTCAAACGCTATACACAGCACGCTATCGTGGAACCCGCCCATATGGAACTGGCCGATCCCGATATTGCCGCGGCTTTCGCGGCCTGTGTGGCTCAGGGGGCGACCTATGTGGTGGTGCATCCCTATTTCCTGGCCCCGGGCCGGCACAGTACCAGCGACATTCCGCGGCTGGTGAGTGAAGCGGCCCAGAATTTTCCCTTGGTCGGTTTTCATGTGACCCAGCCTTTGGGCTTGGATGAAAAAATGGCCCAGATTATTCTGGATCGGATTAACCACTGTGTGCGGCACCAGTATCGCTGTGACTATTGTGCGGGGACGGGATGTTGTGATGCCCGGACGGCACACCAGCCGGCCCCAGCGGGCCACTAAGACATTCCGTCAAGGGGCGGTACGCCTGAGTGGTACCAAACTGCAAACACCATGTTTCCCAGAGTGAATGACCCAACCGTGACGCCAGCGTAATGCGCTGGGCCCGCCCATCCACATCCATACGCATCCCCCATAAGGGAACAAACCCGCGCGTATCCAGCGAATAACGGGCATCCGCCCAGATCTGGGCCCCGTCCTGAGTGCCATAAGGCAATACAAAACCATCGGTAAATTTCAGGAATAGCGCCCCGGTCGCAGTCGTGGGATACGTACTGGCCGCCGGCCGGGGAACCCGTGTTCCTTCCGCGACTTGGGGCGCTGACCAGGTTGCCCGCACGGCATCGGCCACCAAGTCGTCCTGCGTACGGTACAGAGAACGCCACACCCACATATTCCCGAAAGTAGGCGTCACCCGACCATGCTCGCGCACTTCGCCCCGGGTTGCGGCCAAAGCCGTCTGGGAGGTCATCACCCGTTCATGTTGGATGGCGCCCAAGCTGAAATACAACGCACATACCGCCAAACCCACTCCGGCCCAGCGTAGTTGCTTGCGCCAGAGTGCAGCACATAACAGTCCGATCAGACTCAGTGTAAAAATCGGGTCCACAATGGGAACCCAGTCCAGCGCCACCCGCGTGGGGCTGAATGGCCAATAGACCATCGTGCCGAAACTGGTACAAGTATCAATAAACAGATGACTGGCCACGCCCAGCATGGCCACCCCATACGCCCGCCAGAGGTGCGTCCGTGTGGCCGCGCGCAGTAACCACGGCAGCAGACACAGCCCGGCCATGACAGGCAGCAATGCAATACTATGCGTGGGCCCGCGATGAAACAGCGACGCAATGAGCGAATGGCCGGTGAAAAAAATATCCAGATCGGGGCTCATCCCCGCCAATGCGCCCAGCACCCACGCACTGCGTGGCCACTGGCGTCCGAGCAGGGCCTGGGCAATCAAACCACCGACAACTGCGTGTGTAATTGGGTCCATGATTAGTCCTTGTATACAGCGTTGAATCATAGACTTAAGCGTCAAGCGCTGCGCTCCCCCGCAGCTTGGGCAACACCTATGCGATTTTTACCCACGGCTAGCGAAAATAAACACTAAGATTCGTATAAAGGATATTTTTGTCCGATTGACGAAACGGACCGTAACCTTTAGATTCTATGGGCTTC
>JBAXGE010000077.1:0-10444 GCA_037139555.1 Phycisphaerae bacterium | reverse complement strand
CCCCGCCCCGGTAACCACCGTCGCCCCGGCAGCAACCACCGTCATCAAAACGCCCCCGCAAACTACCGCCGACCCCGTGCAGACCCCACCCGCACCGGCCGTATTCATCGGCCCCGCCCCGTTGGCCGGCAGCGGGGCCGGCGATGATGGCAGCGCGGTGGTGGTGCTGGATGAGGCCGCATTGCACCGCGTGTTTCATCCGGGCATCTTTATCTCCGATGCCCAATACGCACAAGCCCAGGCCATCGTAAGTAAAAATGAACCGTGGATTACCAAACTGGAAGCTCAAATCGAACGCCTGCGCAACCAGCGCGGCGGGCTGGCCGCCAATCAGACGGAATTCGCCGAACTACGCCGCGAAATCGCCGTGGGCGCCATGCGTGAAGTATTGGGCGTGTATGCCACCCGCATGGATATGCTGCTCAAGGATGAAAAACTGATGGCCACCTTCACCGCCAGCCAAATCCACCGGCTGGAAACGGCCAAGCGCGCCTTCGATACCGCCAAACTGGGGCTGGTCCTGCCCCACGCGGGTGCCACGCCCAATGGCCGCGAAGCCGACGCCCTGCGGATGGAGGCCTGGGAGGAAGGCTCGGCCGCGCTGGCCGAACTGGCCGCCAGTCAGGTGCCTAATGCCTTTGTCCGCGAATTTTTAGGTCAGGGTGGCAACCTACTCAAAGCCGGTGGCAAGCTGAACCGGCACGTGCACGATCCCAATCGCCCCAATAATCCCTTCCCGCAGGACTTGAAAGCCAGCATTGATGCGGTGGGCGCCTTCTGCCCGCCCGTGGCGCTGGGCGTGGGCCTGGAAGCCGTCGGGGAACGCGGTCTGCAATGGGCCGTGACCAAAGACGCCGTGGACAGCCTGTCCGCCGGGGTCAATACGACCGACGAAGCCATCGTGTATCTCTCCGCCAAACTGGAACGCTCGCGCACCCTGGCCCGTGACGCCCGCGAACTGATTGCAAATCATAACGCCGCGCGGGCGCGGACGACCCCGGCACAAGGAGCCCAACCATGAGCGAACACGCACCGCCGGTATTAACACCTCCGCCGGCATTAAGTGGTGCTGCGGTAATTCCGACCGACTCACTGCCCGTCCCCCCGGCAGCCCGCATCATCGGCGTGGCCGCATTGCTGCTGGCCTTGGTGCTGGTAATTACCGCGCTGCTGGGCTGGCTGCGCTATCCCGACCTGCGCGGCCTGACCACCACCGTCGCCGTAGCGGCCGGTGTGGGCGCATTGTTACTGACCATAGGCGGCGGCGCCTTTTTGTTTGGTGCCCGCATGGGACGGTTTCCACTGTGGCTGTGGATTTGGACCGCATGGCCCATCGTTGCCGGCCTGCTATTGGCAACGGCCGTGAATACCGCCGAAGTTAATGGGGCCACCAGCCTGTTCACCTTGTACGCGGGCGTGGGTATCGTGGTTGCGCTCTTCGCGCTGGTGCTAGGCTGGAGTCTCTTGACCGGCCCAGTGGCCGCATGGCTCAGTGGCCCGGTCACCCCCGCCCCGGCAGGAACCGTATCACGCCGCTCCACCTTGGCACTATTAAGCCTGATCTTTGCCTTCTCGCCCCCGTGGGTGCTGCTGAATGGCGCGTCGTTGGTGCTGGGCATCCTCGCCTTGGGCCGTATCCGTCGCGCTGGTGGCGCCCTGCATGGCCGGGGCTACGCGTGGACCGGCATTGTCGTCTCGACCACCATATTTTTACTGGCGTTCGGGAGTATCGGGATATCCGCCTTCTTTGTAGCCAGCAATCCCCAGGCCGATGAACGTATCGCCGTAGCCTCGCTGCGGGCATTACTCGTCGCCCAACGGGTGGACCAGCAATTACACTCCCAATTCGTTACCACCCCCATCCCCACCAACCTTGCCGACTGGCTGGCCCAACTCCCCGCCGATGGCGCCCCCGGCCCGCTGACCGCGGCGGAACTGACCGCACTGGCCGCCGCCGATGTCGGCAAACATGGTGCTAATGCCGTACCGTATGCGGGCTATGTATTCCGTATGGATCCGCCCACCACCGTGGAAGCCGGTAAGGACGCACGCTGGCATTGGCGTTTCGGCGCCTGCCCGCGCCAACGCGGCCGCGCCTCGGCTTGGCAGGTTGAGGAAGATGCGGAACCATGGTCGGTGTGGATGCCCTACGAACAATGGCTGCTGCAGTAACCTTGGCAGGTTACTTGCGGGTAATGGCAATGCGTTGCCATCGCTTCACCACCCGCTATTTGGCAGCGCCAAAGCACACCAGTGTGCCATCCTCGCAGGTCACAATTACCTGCCCGTGCGCGATGGCAATACCGCTGGATACCGGCGCGGCCGGCAACGGCAAATCTTTGCCCACCTGCGTCCCGTCGGCATACGCCACCACCCGCAGCCGGTACGGCATCTCGGTCCGCTCTTTGTAGCGGTCGCGATTCGTCACCGCAAACCCCACCACCACGGCCTGGTCCGCCGCCGCCAGAGCCCGAATACCATCCTCACGCCACAGGTTTTGGTTGCCTTGCTCCCAAAGCATGTCCGCACCCACCAGATAATTCATGGTTTTGGTCGGGTCCTTGGCGTCCGTCCGGGTCCGCTGCTCGAGCTTGCCCAAACGCCGACACGCGCGCAGCGTGCTGTCGCCCGTACCGCCCCGATGCTGGAACATCGGAGCTCCGCCCACCATCGCGAATTCACCCTTGTCACTATAGGCATAATACCGGGCCGAGGTAAAACTGTACGAAGCCAGTTTGTATCCGTACATATACTCGGGCCGATGCAACAAACCTTGATTGCCAGGAACCACCACCCCCGCGTCATAGCGGTCCGCCCACCCTTTGTGCTCTGAACTCTCGCCTTTTTTCAATTTGGGGGTCGCGCCCGGGGTGATCAGATCGCCATTGCTGCTGCGCTGGGCCCGCAGACCGGGCAGCCGAAACGCATCCGCCGTCACCACCGGAATATTATTGCTGATATTGGCCACCCAGGGATCCTCGGTTTCGCTTTTCGTGCGCCCGCTGCCCGGCGTGGTGGCCTTGAGTTCATCAGCGCCGAAACGACCCTGGCCCAGCGTCTTGCCCGTGGTCGGTTCCAACCGCCACCACCACAATCCGCCGTCGGTATCGCTGTGCCGTCCCGCCATCACCAACAACCCCTTGGCATCGGCCACCACCGGACCAAAACACGGCCATGGCGATTCGAGTTGTCCGTCCACCACGATGCGGTCCACCCGTGGCGCCGCCTGGAAACACCAGATCACCTGCCCGTCATCACGGTTGAGGGCGTACACACTGCCGCTGCGCGTACCCACCAAGACCATCCCCTGATGGATCGTGGGCGCCCCGGCGATGCGTCCATCCAGAGTAACCCGCCAACGCTGCGCCCCGGTGGCCGAATCATACGCCACAACCTGATGCTGGTGGCTGCGTGCCACCACGGCCACCCCTTCCGCCATGACCGGTGCCGTCACGCCGCCTTGGATGTACCAGGCATCATTCCACGCCTGCGCCAAAAGCGGATCCAACGCCGTATTTGTATCGGGTTTAACCCGCCACACTTCGACCAAGTTAGCCGGCAACGGGTCCGGGGACCAGGCCCCGCGCCGGGCATCCCGCAGAAAAGTGCTCCAACCGCCGGCATCATCCACCCGCGCCGCGGGTTTGGCCGTTCCGGTCCGCAAACGGTTACCTTCTTCCACGCCCGCAAACGGCTGGGTATGAAACGCCGCCGAGCCCGGCAGATAGGGGGTACAGAAACAACCATTGGAAGTGATAAACGCCAGTCCCAATGCCGGGAAGGCCCCCACATCACAATGTGTGCGCAAGGCGTCCGTCTGGAATACCTGCGCCGCACCTTTGACCGCGTACGTGGTCAACGACCCGAACAGCCAGTTCGGCGTTGCCCGGTACGTGGTGCAACCTACCGGCCGCAACAACCCCGCGTAACGCTGGTCGGCCTCTTTGGTATCCGGGGCCGACAGAGGCACCGAACCATTCAGACTGATGATGGTGGTCGTCCACACCCGATCATCGAGAATAAAACTCCGCGCGCTGGAATGCCCGCCACCAATCTCATCGGGCTCACCACGCCTCCCAGTGGTCACGGCCGTGGGGCCTGCCTGCACAATTTTGCCATTGGCGGCATCCACGACCAACACCCCATGCACCCCCTTGTTGACCACATTGTTAAACCGCGCCGAACCCACCAGATGTCCGTTGGCCCCGGCCAGATTGTAAACCACCATCTCACCCTTAGCCGCATCCCATGCCGTTTGCCAGCGCTGGGTACCGTCTTTCATGTTCAGGCACACCACCGCCTGCACACTCAGCGCCGGCCAGTGCGTATAACTGCATGATTCCGCGGTCTTGCCCAGACACAGATACAGCGCATCGCCCAATACCACCGGGTGCAGGGCCACCTGGCCATCAAACTGTTTCTGCCACACCCGCGCGCCACTCACCGCGTCCACCACTGCCACCTGCCCCGCCATGACCTGCACCAATTTCCCGTCTGCGGTCAACCGCACCGTGAAATCCCCCGTCAGATTCTTGAGTTGCTTGGTCACCACCTCGCGTTCTTTCACCGGAAGCGCATCGGGCACCGGCACCGCAACCCCCTGCTCCACCCATCCGGCATCTTTGCCCGTGGCCAAATCCAATATCTTCATGTACTTGGCATACCTGCCATCTTTATCCGGCGTGGGATAAAAGAACACCCGTCCGTTACCCGCCACCCAGGCATACCGGCTCGCCGGGATCACATCCGATCGCCGCCAGCGCACCAGACCGGTATAGGCATCCCGGGCCACCAGCGTCCCCACTTTGGCAGCACCCGCGCTGGCCTCGCCGGTCTCGATGGCCATCGAGATTCCGTCAATAATCCGGATCCCCAGCGCTCCGGTTGCCTGTGGCCCACTGGTCCACTGCAAACTACGGGCCGGGCCGGCAAGCATATCTTTGGACACATCACTGGCCGCGGCATCATGGTTGTATTGGGCCCAATCATCCACCCCGGCCGGACGGCTTTTGGTCAAGCGCTTCCACGCCCCGCCCTGCCGTACCCACGCCGCCCCGCCCGGACGCAAAATCCGTTGCAACTCCGCCTCTTTAACCGCCGGCATAACATCACCGTCGGCAATCAAAATCCGCGCCGTCTCATCGCGCAGGGGAATCCGCGTCCCGGCCATCGTCACCACCTGCGCCTGCCCCACCAAACCCGTTTTAGCCCAGGCGTCCCGCAGCGATGTGGCCGCCGTATCATCCGCCACCACCGCCAGACCGATCGTGGCCCCTGCCCCCAGCAATGCCGGCAGCCGATCTCCTGCCCCCACCTGAACGATCAGCCCGGTTGCCGGCTGGCCCAGTTCTGTCGCCACCAGCGCGGCGGAGGGCTCATCCGCACCATACCCCGGCCCACCGGCCACCGCCAGCAGCAGCACTGACAGGAACAAGCCAACATTGTTTTTCTCACTTGTCACACGAAAGAATGATGAGGCCATGGGCGATTGCTCCGTAAACGAAGTGTACCTATTGCCTGCATAACGATTTTTACGGTCTCTTATTACACCCCCCCCCAATATACCTAATCGCGTAAAGCCTTCCCCCGACGAATATCCGCCCCAGACCGTTGCGCCAACCTTGCTCCACCCGGCACGTACTATTTCCCCACCGCCGATTCCGTCACTTCGCGCAGCGCGAATTCATCCAGATACGCCGTGCAATAGTCGGCATGGAATGCGATATTGATACACAGTCCCGCGCCGTGAGCATGGCACCGGTGGCCGGGCCTACCGCCGGCTGCGACGGCGGAACAGAACGGGGATGCCACCGACGCCCAGCAGCAGCAAGCTTGCGGGTTCGGGGATGTAACCGATATCGAATGCGGGGGAGAAGTTGATGTCGAATTGCAGGTACTTGGGTGCGGAAAGACCGCTGGCCCCCACCGGGCCGGTCTTCTCTTTGTAACCGGCGATGAACTGGGTAATAGACTGCGTGACCGGATCAAAAGTGTAGATCCCATCCACATAGCTCGAGGTGATGTTGAAACTGCCGCTCCCTCCGCCCCCGAGGGTGGCGATGTAGAGCTTGCCGTCCGGACCGAGGTTACTGCCGAAGGTGAAATTCAGCGCGTTGTTGGTCGCGCTGCCGATGTAGCTCGTTGCGGCGTCCAGGGTTGCGGTCAGCGTGGTGCTGCCGGTCAGTTTGTAGTGCAGCACGCTGTCATATCCAGCGGCGGTGTTATCATTATTCTGGACAAACAACGAGCCATCTGCCGCGATGGATAAACCAGAGGGGCGAAAGGTGCCCGTACCACCGAAGTTGGCGGAGGTGACCAGGTCTTGCAGGTAGGTGAGGTTGGAGTCCAAGCGGATCACCTTCCTGGTGCCGCTATTGTAGTCCGCCACGTAGACGTCACCATTTTTAGCGATGGCCAAGTCATGGGCACCGGTAAAAGCGTAACTGTGGACGATGGCCCCGTTGCTCAGGTCCACCTTGACCACGGCGTTGCCGCTCTCGAGCGGAGCGTACAGGTATTTGCCGTCGGAAGTGACCAGCGTATTACCGATGCCGACGTTGCCCCCGTTGTAGGGGCTGAAGTCAATTGGAATGGAGCCGATCAGCGTTCCGCCCAAGGTGTACCGGGTGATGTTGGTCACCCCGGTGCCGTGGTTGCCACCGACGAGAATCAAATCGGTAAGTGTGCCGTGGACCCCCTCTTTGACCGGGTTAGGCCCACCGCCCAGGAAGTAAGCATTGGTGGTGTTGCTTCCGATGCCGAAGGGGATCACTTTGGTGATGGTGTTGGTGGTCTTGTTGTAGGTGTACTTGTAACGCTCCATCTGCGACAACCCGTAGTCGCTGACGTACAAGTAACCGTCACGGACGAGGTCGGCCCTGGCCAACGGTGCCAGCAGAAAGGTGCCCAAGACGCTCAGGGCGATCAGCCCTTGCCGTCCGACTGATCCGTAACCGCTGGCAGATGGACGTATCATGGAGTAATCCTTGATTGACGATTAGCCTGATTCACATGAAACGGACTTTGCCTAGTCCGACCACATGGGCGATGGCGCACTAAAATTCGACCGCAGACGTGGTAGGCAAGCGGAATAGGTAGTCAACCCAAAATGGCTCATTTTATTATAATAATTTCGGATATAATTCTCGGAATAACCGCGGCGTAGCGGCGGGCGAAATTGAATTGACAGTAAATTAAATATAGCGGGAGTGAGGTGTGTGGAGGTGTAAGCGACGAGGAGGATTCCAGAGCCCATACGCTCTGATCCGGGGCCGCTACGCAAGATTTACGCACCAACGCGACCGCGCGGGCCGCGGTCGATGTCGAGGCGAGCGCCAGCGGTGATGAACGCCCAGAGCCATTGATACTTCGTATCATACCTTATCTGTTCGCAGGCCCATGGACCTCACTTCGAGTGAAACCGCCCACGCAACATCGGCCTGTTATTTGGCACTTGTCGTTGCTGGCGACAATACACGGAAGGGAATGTTGGCCGTGGCCGCTTTGCCATGGCCATCGCGGATCAGCGCGTAGAGTCTATAGGTATCGGGTTGCTGGGGGGCCGTAAACGTGGTCTGGAGTTCCGTGGTTGTCCACCGACGCAAAATCTCCGCCGGGCGGTTCTCGTGCAGTTCGCCACTGAAGGTATACATGGATCGGTCGGTGGCCAGAATCCACTCCACAGTACAGCCCGGAGTTGCGCCCTGCAAAGTGGCCCACACCGTGATTGACGATGCCACGGCATCGGCAGGCTGGTCAAGCTGCACGCTATCAAGCGTTGGGGCGCGCTGGCGCGGGGCTTGGCCGGTCCATAGCTCACTTAGCACATCCACATTGGCCAGCGTGTCGCCCTGGTCGGTAAATGTGCCGAACCAGGTAAAGCTGCCCTCTTCCTTCCGGCCCCAGATGAAGGCGTAGGACCCCAGGCAATTGGGTTGCCCGCCAACTCCCTTGCGATAGCCGTCCCAATAGTTCTGGGCCTTGGTGGAACTGGAACCCTCAATCCGGGCATTCCATGCCGTCTTGGGTGATTCCCACCAACCAATCGGGCCATACTCTGTGACCAGATATGGTTTCTTCCACCCAACCTCGGCCAAGCGGCCGGGGAGTTGCGGCAAGGGGCCATAGCTGTTGATGCCCAGAATGTCGATCGCCGGACAGTGCTGCATGACCGCGCGGATCTTCCACACATCTTGGCCGGCAAGGACCACGACCGTCGGGTGGTGCGGGTCTTCTGCTTTGACCATCTGGGCAATCTGGTTAACGGCCTGCCACAGTGCTGGGGGCGCGTCGCGGTTCTGATCCCACTCCAATTCATTGCCCACACCCCAGCACAGCAGCGCCGGATGGTTCTGCCACCGGCGCACCACCTTGCGCAACCGCTCGAGTTGCTCGGTCTTAGCAACGATATCGCCATAGCGGAATGCCCGCGCCGTCTTGACCTCCAGCCCCAACATGACCGTCATGCCCAGTTCGTGGGCCTGATCCAGCAACTTGCCGATGTCAACCCAATCATGGTCCTCGGAATGCCACAGCCGCAACGAATTGGCACCCGCCGCGCGGAGTTCCGCCAACCGCTCATATCCGCCTGCACCGCGCACCGTGTAGGGCTGTCCATCCACCTTTAACACCCACCCGCCACCGGGTTTGGGTTCAATCCTGACCTCTCGGGGCCCCGAAACAGGATTTTGCGGCTGGCGCGCGCAGGCGCAGAGGAGCAATGACACCAGAAGGGCGACGAAATATCTCATGGGCTGTTTTTCCTCAATGTGGGTCTGTACTGGCACCGCCACCGATACCGCTCAAGCGCGTAATGTAGCGCAGCTGCTTAAAGTAATCAACCAAGGACACTGTGGAGCACCATTGGTTTTCCGTCCTAACCAACCTTAATAATCCCATATTCGCAGGCGCACCCCTGAATGCGTGGTATATTTTCTGGGGATCACGCTTGAATCTATCGGATCTATATCGGCCCGTTACCCATGGAAATTATCCCATGCGCCACCTGCTGCCTCGCGGTCGTGGAGTCCGTGGCTTCCGTGGCTTCCGTGGCTTCCGTGGTCTTGCGCACCTCCAGAATCGGCCCATCATACGGCGACCACTCATAGTAGTCCCCGCGGATATACGCCCGCGGAGCCACTTTGTCCCACGCAATCGCCTCCGGCAGCGGCTTGCCTTTTTTCGTCAGCTCCGCCCGCCGGGCCTCATCCTGCTGCTTGGTTTCGGCCAATTGCGCCGCCGTTGAGGGCACCGGCACCACATTTGGGACATAAGCATGCTGAGTTACTTTTTTGAGAACCACTTCAAAGAAATGCCTCGAGGCGGAGGGTGGCGAAGGAGAGGGGGCGCATGGGGAGGTGGATGGTGTTGTTTTCGAGGCGAAAGTTGGAATCGGGGAGCGGGGTGCCGAGGGGGGTGATGTGGGTGGAGTTTTGGATTTTGCGCGTGGGAGTGATGCGGGCGGTGATGCGGTTGGTGGAGGCGTTGAAGACGCGGAGGATGAGGGCATCGTTTTCGATGGCGAGGGAGGTGGCTTCGAGACAAGGGGGATGGAGGGCGAGGTGGGATTGGGTTGCGGGTGCGGCGAGGGTGAGGCGCGCGAGGAGGGGATTGCGCCAGTGGGTGTGGGCGGACCAGAGGTCGGCGGATTGCCAATCGCCGGCGTGGGGGAGGAAGGCGAAGCGACGGGTTTGTTCTCCGCGGAGTGTCGCGGGGCTGCGGCCGTAGGCGAGGACGAGGGCGAGGGGATCGGCGGGAGTGTGGTAATAGGCGGTGGTGCGGTCGGTGAAGAGGGCGAGGCCGGCGTTTGCGGAGGAGTCGTGGGCATCGACCCAGTTGAGGATGATGCGGTGGCGGAGGTGGTTCCAGGAGTTGAAGCGGGTATCGGTGTGGGTGGATTGGCAGACATCCCAGGCGGCATCTTTGGTGAGGGTGTGGCGGTGGAGGGAGGTGGGGAAGAGGGCGAGGAGTTTGAAGTGGTCATCGTGCCAGGCTTGGCGCGGGGGTGCGGTGATGAGGGCGGGGTTGGGTTCGCCTTCGGGGTCGCCGATGTCGGTGCCGAGGGCGAAGTCGAAGGTGACGGTGCAATCGATGAGGGGGGAATCTTGGAGGAAGGTGAGGAAGGAGGTGAAGGGGACGGGGCCGAGGTGGCCGTTGATTTGGAGGCGGATGCGGAGCGGGCCGGATTCGAGGGGGGTGATGGTGGCGGGGGATTGGGTGCTGTAGACGTGTTGGTTCCGGGCGTTAAGGAAGGCGCGGAAGGTGTGTGGGCCGGGGGCGAGGTTATGCGCGTCGGTTGCGGGGCAGAGGTTGCGGTTGAGAGAATGGTCGAGGAGGGAAGTGATGGCGCCGCCGCGGGCGGGATCGAGGGTGGCGGTGTAGTTGCGGGTGTGGATTTCGACGAGGTTGTTTTTGAAGTGGAGGGCGGCGCCGGGGGGGGGTGGGG
>JBAXGE010000076.1:0-10451 GCA_037139555.1 Phycisphaerae bacterium | reverse complement strand
TTTGCATTCTGTCCGTTTGGAGATTGAGGTCACATGACACAAGCCCTTGCTAGCGTAACTTTCGATGCCGCTTCCGATGTCCCCGCAGCCAAAAAGCTGTATGAAGAAGCCTTGGCGGTATTGAAGAAATCGGGCCCCAATTATCTGGAACAGGCCATCGCACTGCTGGAACAGGCCGTCGCCAAGGACAGCGAACACGAACTGGCCATGTTCAAACTCGCCAGCCTCCTGGACCTGGTCGGTCAGGATGAGCAGGCCATCGCGCTGTATGAAATCCTCGTGGACCGTTGCCCGGTATTCGAAGGCGCCCTACTCAATCTTGCGGTGCTCTATGAAGATCATGGCCGCTACGTGGACAGCGAAGTCCTCATGGGCCGTCTGCTCTCGGAATGTCCCAATCATGCCAAAGCCAAGTTGTTCATGAAAGACGCCTCCGAATCCGTCAGCATGAAGATTGACGAAGATATCGAAAAGCGCAACGAAAATAATCACGAAATGCTGGAAACCCCGGTCACCGATTTCGAACTGTCGGTCCGGGCCCGCAACTGCCTCAAGAAAATGGAAATTCACACCATGGGCGAATTGCTCCGGGTGCCCGAAGCCGACTTGCTGGCCTATAAGAACTTTGGCGATACCAGCCTTGATGAAATCCGCAAGATGGTCGTGGCCAAGGGCTTCCGCCTCGGTCAGTACGCCGAAGAACAGCATGGTCAGATGCAGAAGGAAATGATCCAGCAGCAACTGGCCAACAGCGTACCCGAAGATATCCTCAACAAGTCACTGGCGGAAATTGAACTTTCGGTCCGCAGCAAGAAAGCCGTCGAACGTCTGGGCGCCAATACGCTGGGCGAATTGGCCTGCCGCACCGAAGCGGAACTGCTGGGCATCAAGAACTTCGGCCAGACCAGCTTGGATGAAATCAAGGCCATCTTGACGACCTACAACCTGACCTTGCGTAAGATTCCCGAGTAAGCTTCGCTACGCTGCCGGCTTTTACCAAGGAGGGTATGGCTATGCAACGTTTTTGGCGTAAATCGTATCTGCTATGGGCTTTGCCCGCGGCCACCTTGGGCGTGCTGGTGGCCTGTCATCATAACAAGCCAACCCCGTCCACGGGCGAACCCTTGGTAATCGGTAAGCCCCATCAGCCCGGTGCCACCGGCCCGCGCGTATTGCCCCCCGGCGTACAGATAGTGTGGACCAAACCGCCCGCATTGGGCAAACCTCAGCCCGCCATTGTCGCGCTGCCCAAACTCATCCAAGAACCCGTGATTCGCGTACGCCTCTCCGCGCCCAGTGATCAGGAAGTTGCCATCCCCAAAACCGGCTATCGCGGTACTTTGGCCAATAGCAAAACTCCCAACAACAAATACGTCTTGCTCAACACGCTGCCATTGGAAGATTATCTGGCCGGTGTGTTGCCCAAAGAAATGCCCGACCGCTGGGCGCCGGCCGCCTATCGGGCTCAGGCCATCGCCGCGCGTACTTATGCCACCTTTCAGATATTCAGCCGTGATCCTGCCGCGCAATGGGATGTGACCGCCGATACCAGTTCCCAGGTGTACGGTGGGCAAAAGGCGGAAACCGCCAACAGCCGCGCTGCCGTGGCGGCCACGCGCGGTCAGGTATTGGTCACCACCGTCACCGACAAAGAAGGTATCTTCTGCACGTATTTCCACAGCGTCACCGGCGGCGCTACGGTGGACCCCGCCGAGGCCTGGGGCGATATCTCCGTGGCCCCGCTTTCGGCCCGCACCGTGGGGCCCGTGGATGCCGCCGCCCCGAAGTTCCAATGGCCAGATATCTCCGTCAGCAAGGCCGACATCACCCGAACTATGCAGGTCTGGGGTCAGCGTAACAGCTTCCCACAATTAGTGGCGCTGGGTAACGTCCAAAAAGTCACTATCGCCAAACGTAACATTACCACCCAACGTCCCACTGAAATTCAACTCACCGATGAAAAGGGCTATCAAGCCCCCATACGGGCGGAAGAGTTCCGTCTGGCCTTGCTGCAAGACCCCGCCGGTGTGGCCCCCAAGCCTCCCAGCAGTTATTTCGAAATTAAGGATTCCGGCGCCAATATCATCCTGACCCAGGGCCGGGGTTTTGGCCATGGCATCGGTATGAGCCAGTGGGGGGCCAAAGCGCTGGCCGAAAAAGGCCGCAGCACCGCCGATATACTGACGTTCTACTACCCCGCCAGCCGCCTGCGCACCCAGTGGAAGTGACTGCGGGCTTTCCAATCCCCGTCCCCTGTGGTAAAAATACGCTTTCTAGTCCGCTATTTTTACCTAGGAGTCCAGTGATGCCCGCTAAAACCAAACGTAAGTCCGCAGTCCCTGCGAAGCTCTTGACCACACGCAGCCAGATCGAAAAAGTCGTCACGGCCGCCGTGACCGCCCAACCCATTGTGGATATGCACACGCATCTCTATCCGCCCACCTTCGGCACACCCGTTACCAATCGCACCGGCAAGGCCGATCCTGCGGGCATGTTGCTGTGGGGGTTGGATGAATTGCTGACGTATCACTATCTCGTCGCCGAAGTCTACCGCATTGTCCCCGCGAGCAAATTGCCCTATGACGCCTTCTGGAAGATGAGCAAGCAGGCGCAGGCCGATCATATCTGGAAGCACCTGTTTGTCGAACGCACACCCATTTCCGAGGCCTGTCGCGGCGTGCTGACCTGTATGGAAAAACTCGGATTGGAAGTGGACACCCGCAAAGACCTGACTCGGGCGCGCAAATGGTTCGCCGCGCAGGACCCGTCGAAGTACGTGGACAAGGTCATGGAAATCTCCAACGTCGAATCCATCACCATGACCAACGCGGTCTTTGATGACAACGAACGCAACCGCTGGCTGGCCAATCCCAAGGTCGGTCAGGACCCCCGCTTCACCGGGGTGCTCCGCATTGACCCGATTTTGCGCAACTGGCCGCTGGCCGCCAAGAAAATGACCGAATGGGGTTATCCCTGCAGCGCCACCGTGGATGCCCAGAGCATCACCCAGGCCCAGAAGTTCCTGCGTGATTGGCTGGATCGTGTGGCCGGCATCTATATGGCCGTGTCGCTGCCGCCGGAATTCAAATATCCTGTCGAATCCAACGACCCCGCCGAAAAGGCCGGGCAGGATGCGCTGGAAAAGATTGTGCTGCCGGTGTGTGCCGAGCGCAATATCCCCTTCGCCATGATGATCGGTTCCAAGATGCGGGTTAATCCCGCGCTGGGCGATGCCGGCGACATGGTCGGGACTTCCGATGTCGGCGCTGTGGTACGGCTGTGTGCCCAGTTCCCGCAAAACAAGTTCTTTGTCACCATGCTGGCCCGCGAAAATGTCCACGCCCTGTGCGTGGCCGCCCGCAAGTTCGGCAACCTGATGGTGTTCGGTTGCTGGTGGTTCCTGAACAACCCCTCACTGATCGAAGAAATCACGCGCATGCGTCTGGAACTGCTGGGCACCACCATGATCCCGCAACACTCCGACGCCCGCGTGCTGGATCAGTTGCTCTATAAGTGGGATCACAGCCGTCAGATCATCGGCAAAGTGCTGGTGGATAAATACACCGATACCGCCGCCACCGGCTGGCCCCTCACTGCCGCTGACATACAGAAAGATGTCTATCGCATGTTCAAAGGCAACTTTCAGGATTTTCTGGCTTCGTAAGTGTTGCCCGCAACCTTAAATTGATGCCCCCTAGCGGACACTCCTCACGAGTGTCCGTTTTTTTTACGCACATCCGCGCTTTCCAGACCTGTCTGGCGGCGATCAGAAATACCGGATGAGCCAAAATATACAGGCGGTACGGGCCATAATTTCAAACCCGTACCGCCCGTGATTATTTCCAGCCGCAGTCTTACTTTACCGGCAGCGACTTTTCAATGGGCATGCCCACGGCGTTGCCCCATTCCGTCCAGGAGCCATCGTAATTTCGCACATTACCGAAACCCAGCAAATAATTCAGGACAAACCAGGTATGGCTGGACCGTTCGCCGATGCGGCAATAGACCACGGTATATTCATCGGACTTCAGCCCGTTGTCCTTCAGATACAACTGTTCCAGTTCCGCGCGGGACTTGAACGTACCGTCCTCATTGGCTGCTTTGGCCCAGGGGATGCTGATGGCGCCGGGAATATGTCCGCCGCGCAACACCCCTTCCTGCGGATATTCCGGCATGTGGGTCACTTCGCCCGAGTATTCCTTCGGCGAACGCACATCCACCAGTCGGCCCAACTTCTTGACATGCTGCAACACTTCATCCCGCAGCACGCGGATGGGGGTATCATCCCGCACCGGCGTTGGATAGAGCGCTGGTGGGATCGTGGGCTTCTCCTTCACCAACGGTCGGCCATCCAACTCCCAGCATTTCCGACCGCCGTTCATGAGCAAGCACTTCTGGTGTCCAAATAATTTGAACACCCAGAACGCATACGCCGCCCACCAGTTGTTCTTATCGCCGTAGAAAACCACGGTCGTATCCGGGCTGATACCCTTGGTCGCGCACAGTTTGGCAAAGGCCACCGGGCTGAGATAATCCCGCACCACCGGATCATTCAGGTCGTTGACCCAGTCAACCTTCACGGCGTTGGGCACATGCCCTACGTCGTAGAGCAAAATATCCTCATTGCTTTCCACAATCCGCAGATTCGGGTCATTCAGATGATCCGCCACCCATTGGGTGGATACCAGCACTTCGGGATGGCTGTAGTCGCTCATGGTCATTTCCTTTCGGGTTATCAATCGAAGTAATCTTCCGTCAACGCCAATTCAATCGCTTCGCCCAGATGCAGATGCCGCAGCATCAGGCGGGAAAATAATTTGCCCAGTTCTACATTCCGCATCCGGCCGATGGTTTCGCTGGCAAACGCATAAATCAGCATCCCGCGGGCAATGTCTTTGGGAATGCCCCGGGCCTGCAGATAAAAGCCGGTCTTTTCGTCCAACTGGCCCACCGTGGCACCGTGGGTACACTTCACATCATCAGCATAGATTTCCAACTGCGGCCGGGTGTGCGCCCGGGCCTCATTGCTCAAGAGCAGATTCGCATTGGTTTGCTTGGCATCAGTCTTCTGGGCGCCGGGGTCCACATTGATTCGGCCACTGAAGGCCGACGTGCTGAAATCCTGCAAAATTCCGCTGTAATACTGGTGGCTGTCGCAATGCTCCGCACTGTGCCGCACCCGCATCGAAATGTCGTGATGCCGGTGCCCGCTGGGCAGATACAGTCCGTTCAGAATCATCACGCCCCCCGGCCCGGCCATGGTCGGCGTGACATTCATCCGCAACAACTGTCCGCCGATCATCAGGCTGTGGAACTGGTAATTACTGGCCCGCTGCATCAGGGTGTTGCGGTGTTGTACCGACAGACTGGCCATTCCGCTGGTGTCCAGATAATAGTGGTCCAGATTGGCATTCTCACCCACGAAGGCTTCCACACAGGTGCCATTGAAATACCCCACATCCTGCGGACCCTCATGACGTTCGTACACCGTCAGGGCACTGGATTGCTCCGCCACGATCAGGATGCGCGGGAATACAGCCAGCGGCTGTGTGCTGGTCACCCGGTTGTAAATCGCCACCGGCCGGGACAGCGTCACCCCCTTGGGGACATAAATCAGCAGCGTGTTTTCATGCCGTAACAAATTCAAACTGGCAAAGGCATCGGTATTGGCGGGGAGAATCTTGGACCAGTGCTTGAGTGCGGCCGTTTGAATAGCAGCGGGGGCCTGGGCCAGACGCCCAATAAACACGCCTCCCGGCAGATGGGCTGTAGCAACTCCCATCAGGTCCAACCAACCATTATTAATCAACACCTGATCCGCAGCGAGGTCGGGGGTTATCGCCACATCCACCGCCGGTTTGGCCCCGGCCACGAAGGTTGCCGTACCCAGCGGGGCATAGCGCGAATAGCGCCAGGCCTCTTCCTTGCCTGTGGGCATCCCCACTTTGTGCATATGTTCCCGCGCCAGTTCCAAAGGCTGACTTACGCCTGCCAGGGTAGTGGTCCATAATTGGGCTTGCGGCAGTTCGGCCATCTCGGCCAAGGGTATCTGGCTGGCGATATCGGTAGTCATGAGCTGCATCCTTGAGTCTTAGTGGGCGGCCAATTCGGCTTCCTGGAAATCCGCATAGCCATGCGCTTCGAGTTCCAGGGCCAATTCCTTGCCCCCCGATTTCACAATCCGTCCGTCTTTGAGCACATGCACAAAATCCGGCACGATATACGTCAATAACCGCTGATAGTGGGTAATCAGCAGGAACGATCGGCCCGCAGCGCGCATCACATTCACCCCGTGGGCCACCACTTGCAGGGCGTCAATATCCAGCCCCGAATCGGTTTCATCCAAGACGCAGAAGGACGGCTCCAGTAGCGCCATCTGGAAGACTTCAAAACGCTTCTTTTCACCGCCCGAGAAGCCTTCGTTCACATTCCGCTTCAGAAAGTCTTCACTGATGTTGACCACTTTGGCTTTCGCCCGGGCCAACTTGATGAAGCTCAGCGCGTCGAGTTCCCCCTGGCCGCGCTGCTTGCGTATCGCATTCACCGCCGTCTTCAGAAAGGCCGTGTTGCTTACACCGGGGATTTCCACCGGATATTGGAACGCCAGGAACAACCCTGCCCGGGCCCGCTCATCGGCTTCCAACTCCAACAGGTTCTGCCCCTGGAATATGACTTCGCCTGCGGTGACTTCATACGCCTCATGCCCGGCCAGCACACTGGCCAGCGTGGATTTGCCCGAGCCGTTGGGGCCCATGATGGCATGGACTTCACCGGGGTTGATCGTCAGATTCACGCCCTTGAGAATCTCGCGTTCCGCGATTCGGGCATGCAGGTTTTTAATTTCAATTAAGGCCATAATACCAAACTCCTACCGTGATAAACTGTGAACTCTAAAGACTTAACCCACGCTGCCTTCGAGGCTGACGCTCAGCAACTTCTGGGCTTCGATTGCGAACTCCATCGGCAGGGCCGCAAACACCTCTTTGCAGAACCCGTTCACGATCAAATTGATCGCATCTTCCTGACAAATCCCGCGCTGCCGCAGGTAGAAGATCTGGTCCTCGCCAATTTTGGATGTCGAGGCCTCGTGTTCCACTTTGCTGCTGGGATTGCGCACATCAATGTACGGGAAGGTGTGGGCCCCGCACTTCTGGCCGATCAGCATCGAATCGCACTGGGTATAGTTGTGGGCGCCGGTCGCGCCGGGATTCACCCGCACCTGTCCGCGATAAATATTCTGCCCCTGGCCCGCCGAGATGCCCTTGGAAATAATCGTCGAACTGGTGTTCTTGCCGATATGGATCATCTTGCTGCCGGTGTCGGCCTGTTGGTGGCCGTTGGTCACCGCCACGGAATAAAACTCGCCCACCGAGTTGTCGCCGATCAACAGGCAACTGGGATACTTCCAGGTAATGGCCGAGCCCGCTTCCATCTGCGTCCAACTGATGTGGCTGTTGTGGCCCAGGCACTTGCCGCGTTTGGTCACAAAATTGTAAATCCCACCCTTGCCTTCGGCGTCGCCGGGGTACCAGTTTTGAATGGTGGAATATTTGATCGTCGCGTTATTCATCGCCACCAGTTCCACCACCGCCGCGTGCAGTTGGTTCTCATCCCGGGTGGGGGCGGTACAGCCCTCCAGATAGCTGACATAGGCATCGTCCTCGACGATGATCAGCGTGCGTTCAAACTGCCCGGTATTGCTGGCATTGATGCGGAAATAGGTGCTCAATTCCATCGGGCAGCGCACGCCCTTGGGCACATACACAAACGACCCGTCGGTGAACACTGCCGCATTCAGTGCCGCATAAAAATTATCCGTCACCGGCACCACCGAGCCCAGATACTTTTTGATCAACTCCGGATGGTTCTGAATCGCCTCGGTGATCGAACAAAAGATCACCCCGGCCTCTGCCAGCTTGGTCTTGAACGTGGTTACAATCGAAACACTGTCCAGCACCACATCCATCGCCACTTCGGCCACCCCGGCCAACTGCTTTTGCTCGCTGAGTGGAATCCCCAGCTTGTTGTAGGTCTCCAAAATCTTCGGGTCCACATCCGCCAGACTCTGGGGGCCTTCCTTGTGCTTTTTGGGCGCTGCGTAATAACTGATGGCCTGAAAGTTGATCGGCGGGAATTTCAAAAATGCCCAACGTGGCTCCACCATGGTCAGCCAATGCCGATAAGCCACCAACCGCCACTCCAGCATCCACTCGGGCTCGTTCTTTTTGGCCGAAATCAGGCGGATCACCGCCTCTGACAAGCCGATGGGGGCCTGATCCATCTCGATATCCGAGCTGAACCCATATTTATAGCCCTGGGCGGCCAGTTCTTCGATGGTTTTGGTTGCGGTTGGCATTCACGGTCCTTTTTATCTCTTATCACCACGACTCAACTAGTATAGGCGACATATAAATATAGTACCGAATAGGTACGGTATCAAATCCGCAGCCCGCGAAATCTAAAGAAACGTGAGTTTATTGGGAAAAGCGATAAATTATAGGATGTCCACCAATGGCACCGCCACCTGACTGAAGGCCTCCGGCGCCAAATCCACCGTCCCCCAACTGGTCGAACGCGCCCGCATGTGCTGGCGATATGCCCCCGCATCCAACGCATACCCCGCGTACCATTTATCGTTAAAGTGGAAAAGTTCCTTGGTCATCGCCTTGCGCGGATCACCCGGGAATTGATACATAAACACGAAATACGCCTGAAACCCCGCCCCAAACAGTTCCTGCCAGTTCCGCAGATCGTCAATATCTTCACGCGTGACCCAGTTGGGCAGGCCCCCCTTGGCCGACGCGGTGCGTCCTTTAACATCCACAATCAGATTGGTCGCATCCGTCCGATAGACCACGAAATCAAAACTTTTCAGCTTCGCACTCTGCAGCAATGTCCGCTTGGCCTCGTTCACCGCCACATACGCAATCCCGCGCTGCCGCAGCCACAGTTCAAAGGCGGCTTCGTAATGCGAGGTGCGTTTGGAGCGTGGACCCATGAACGACACCTCATCGTCACAAGGATTGCCGCAGGGCCAACAATTTCTGTTTGAGTTCGACCAGCGGAACTTCGCATTCTTCGCGGGTCTGCATGTTCTTGAGCTTCACCGCGTCCCGGGCGTATTCCTCCGGCGCCAGAATCACCGTCACGCCGGCGCCACTCTGGGCGGCTTCCTGTAACAGCTTGCCGATATTCTTGGTGGCCTTGTAACTGCTGCTCGCAGCCAGTCCGGGTTGCGTGATCGCTTTGGTCGTCGGATCAAACACCCCCAGACGCAATTCGGCCAGCAGTTTCTGCAACGCCACGGTGGTGTCCAGAGCATTGACCACAAAAACATCCGGCTTGGGGATCAGCCGTTCTGGCAACAGTTTCTTTTCTTCCAGCAACACCTGCAGCACCATATCGCCCATACCAAAACCAATCGCCGGCAAGGACGGCCCGCCGAACATCTCCACCAGTTTGTCATACCGCCCGCCACCCGCGATGGCCCGCAGGACGCCGGTGGTGTCGCCCACTTCAAACACAAAGCCCGTGTAATACGCCAAGCCGCGCACAATGGACGCGTCATACTGCGCCCAGCCGGGGCCGAAGCCCATCACTGCCAGCGTGGCTTCCACCTCGCTGCCCGCGGTGCGCACGGCGGCACAATATTCTTCCACCCCCTGCGCCTCAGGCAAGTCGGCCCAGAACGCCGGCGTCAGCGGGTTTTGTTGGCCCGCGAGTTTTTCAAAGAAGGTTCGTTGGGCCGGAGCGATATTATTCTGCTGGTACAGTTCCGTCCGCTGGGCCGGGGCCAATTTGCCGATGCGGTCCAGCAGATAGAATCCGAATGCGAATTGGCTCTCGGTCAAGCCCGCCACCCGGAACAGGTGTTCCACCAGTTGCCGGTCGTTATAGCGCAGCACCACATCTTTTTCGCTCAGGCCGAATTCCCGCAGCACCGCCAGACACAGCGCCGCTGACTCGATATCAAACTGCCGCCGGACTTCGGGGGTATCCCCGCCGAGGATGTCCACGTTGTATTGGATGAACTCGCGGCCGCGGCCCTTCTGGGGGGCTTCGCCGCGATAGCAGCGGGGGATGCTGAACCATTTGATCGGCCGGGGCAGCGCATTGGCTTTGGCCGCCACCATCCGCGCCAGCGTCGGGGTAAATTCCGGCCGCAGGGCGAAATGATCGGTCTGACCTTCCTTGTCCGCACGTCCCTCAAAGTGAAAAAGCTGGGAGACAATTTCATCCCCGGACTTGATCTTATACAGGTCCAGATATTCAAACGTCGGCCCGTCCACTTCGACAAAACCATGCCGGATCGAGACCTGCCGCCAGGTATCTTCGATATACCTCCGCACGGCCATGGCCTCGGGATAGAAATCACGTGTACCCTTGGGATTGTGCAATGGTGTACTCATAACCCGTCAGTTTAGGGGCGTTTGCCCCCAGCGCCAAGCGCC
>JBAXGE010000075.1:0-10465 GCA_037139555.1 Phycisphaerae bacterium | reverse complement strand
AGGCCCGCCTAGCGTTATACTACGCTTTTATACCTGTACCAGGAGGCCCGAACATGGAATTGATCAAATCACGCATCGCCGGGGCGGCTTATACCATCGCCCAAATGGCCCAATCCGCCGATACCATCGCCGCCATCGGGCAGATGGTGCTGACCCAGCTCAAGGCCGGGGGCAAGCTTCTAACCTGCGGCAATGGCGGTTCCGCCGCCGAGGCGCTGCATTTATCCGAAGAACTCGTGGGCAAATATGCCCGCCCCCGCCGGGCCTTGCCCGCCATCTGCCTGTGTGCCGATACCACGGCCCTGACCTGTATCGCCAACGATTGGTCGTTTGCCCATATTTTCTCCCGGCAGGTAGAAGCCTATGCCAAGCCCGAAGACGTGCTGGTCATCTTCTCGTCCAGCGGCAAGAGTGCCAACCTGCTGGCCGCGGCCGAAGCCATGCACAAGGCCGGCGGCAAGGTCATCGGCCTGCTGGGCAAAGGCGGCGGCCCCCTGCTGCCGCTGTGTGATCTGGCCCTGAACGTGGCCGGTGACGACACCGGGCACATCCAGGAAGCCCATCAGGTGGTGCTGCATATTCTGCTGGAATTGGTGGAAAAAGACCCCGCGTTTGCGGCTTAGGTCGCACTTTGCCCCTTTGGGTGGAACCCAAACATATGCCGGACCAACCCCCGCCAACCCCGCCCGCCGGTGCCTCCGGGGAAGATTCTGTAAAAAAAAATAGTTTTATTGATTCATTTTCCCGGAACTTCTGTAATAATATGGTAAATCCTAGTACCGCATGGAGGCGGACCATTATGAGTACCCTAGCACGGACGCAGGTCTCTTTGGGAACAGGCATGGCTTTAAGACTCGTCGGAGACGAGGCCGAAGCCAACCCCTTCCAAGGACAACGAATTCACTTTACCGGAATCGGTGGTAGTGGCATGTGCGGCTTGGCCGCGATGCTGCTCGCTCTCGGCGCGCGCGTCAGCGGCACCGATCGCGCCGCTTCCAACGTCACCCATCGGCTGGCCGAAGCCGGCGCGACCGTCTCGTATGAGCAGGTCGGGGAGAGCATTCCCGCCGAGACGCAACTGCTGGTCTATTCCTCGGCCATCAAAGAAGATCATCCCGAACGCGTCACCGCCGCCCAGCGTGGGCTGGCGACGGTGAAGTACGCCCAGATGCTGGGCCGCGTGATGGCGCTCAAGCATGGCGTGACCATCGCGGGCACACATGGCAAGTCCACCACCACCGCGCTGACGGCGCACGTACTGCTGCAGGCGGGGATTGATCCCAGCTTTGTGGTCGGCGCCACCTGCCCGCAATTGGGTGGTTCGTCGCGCAGCGGGTCCAGCGACATCTTCGTGGTCGAAGCCTGCGAATTTGACCGCAGCTTCCATCATCTGCATCCCAACATCGGCGTGGTGTTGAATGTGGAAGAAGATCATCTCGATTATTACAAAGACCTTGATGAAATCATCGCCTCGTTTGCGCAATATCTTTCGCAGGTGCATCCCTTGGGCTTGGTACTGGTCAACGGCTCCGATCCTAATTCCCTCAAGGCCGCACAGGGGGCCAAAGCACGGGTCGAGACCTTTGGCATCGAAATCCCCGCCGACTGGTCAGCGGACCAGATTCAGATCGGCCGGGGCAAAGCCCGCTTCCGGCTCAGTTACCGTGGCCAGGTCATGGGCCCCTTGGAACTGTCCATCCCCGGCCGGCACAATATCGCCAACGCCACCGTCGCGGCGGCCATCGCCCACAATGCCGGGGTGCCTTGGGACAAGATTCAGGCCGGGATCAACTCCTTTGCCGGGGCGGATCGCCGTAGCCAGTTGATCGGCATGGTCAATGATGTGGCCCTGGTGGACGACTACGGCCACCACCCGACCGAAATTCAGGCCACGCTGACGGCCCTGCGCGAACAATACGAGCCGCAGCGCCTCATTTGCGTATTTCAGCCCCACCAGCACAGCCGCACCCGGCTGCTGCTGGAGGACTTCTCCAAGAGCTTCCGCGCGGCCGATTTGGCGATTATTCCCGATATTTACTATGCCCGCGACAGCGAAGATGACCGCAAGGCCATCACCAGCACCATTCTGGTCGAGCATATCAATGCGAAAAGTTCCAACGCGCAGTATATCGGTACGTTTTCGGACGTGGTAAAGTATCTGGAAGCTTATGTGCGTCCCGGCGACCTTGTGGTCTCCATGGGCGCGGGCCCCGTTTGGGAAGTAACTGATGAGTTGGTACGACGACTTCGGCGCTAACGTGCAACAAAATGTCCCCCTGGCCCCGCGCACCTGGTTCAACCTCGGTGGCCCGGCCCGGTTCTTTTGCACCCCCTCAGACATCCCCCAACTGCGCGCCATGCTGCAGCGCGTGGCGGAACAGAATATCAACGTCCTCGTACTCGGCGGCGGGGCCAACCTGCTGGTCCGCGACGAAGGCGTGGACGCGGCGGTGTTTCATCTCAACCAGCCGGCCTTCACCCAGATCACGCGCGAAGCGGACAACCGCATCCGCGTGGGCGCGGGCAAGGACGTGCAGGAACTGATTATGGAATTGACGCGCCTGGGCCTCAGTGGGCTGGAATGCCTCGCGGGCATCCCCGGCAGCGTCGGCGGCGAAGTTCGCATGAACGCCGGCGGCCAGTTCGGCGATATCGGCTCCGCAGTAGAAACCGTCACCGTGCTGGAAGCCAACGGCACGCTGGACACGCTGACCCGCGATGAAATCGAATTCGGCTACCGCCAGACCAATATCTCCGCCAAGTTCATCCTCGAAGCCACGTTCAAAATGACCGAGGATGACCCCCAGCGGGTACTGAACAAAGTCAAAGAAATCTGGATGTACAAAAAAGGCAGCCAGCCGCTGGCCCAGCGTAGCGCCGGGTGCATCTTCCGCAACCCCGAAGGCCAGCGGGCCGGGGCGCTGATTGATCAGGCCGGGCTCAAGGGTTATACCGTGGGCGGGGCCAGCGTATCGGACAAACATGCGAACTTCATCTGTGCCAATGCCGACGCCAAAGCGGCGGATGTGCTGGCCGTGATCGCGCATATCAAACGTGTAGTCGCCGAGAAATTTGGTGTCGAACTCCAAAGCGAAGTGGTTATCTGGTAACCACCGCCAACCAACCACGAGGGCCGTCATGGATGACAAGCTCAAAATCACCGTCCTGCGCGGGGGCATCTCCGCGGAACGCGAAGTCTCGCTGATCTCCGGCGCCGCCGTGGCCAACGCCCTGCGCAGTCTGGGGCATCAGGTGTTCGAATCCGATGTCGGCCCGGATAATCTCGCCGGGCTGGACCAGCCCTGTGACGTGGTGTTCCCGGTCTTGCACGGGGTATTCGGCGAAGACGGCCAAATCCAGGAAATCCTCGAACAGCGCGGCGTGCCCTATGTGGGCTGCCGCCCCCCCGCCGCCCGGCTGGCCATGGACAAGGCCCGCACCAAGGCGTGTCTGGCGGAACTCGATGTGCCTACTGCGCCGTGGGAAATCGTCGGGCGCGAAGACTTTACCGCATCGTGGCGCGTGTCGCATGCTGTGGGCCTGCCCTGCGTGGCCAAGCCCCCGCTGGAAGGCTCGTCGGTGGGCTGCAAGGTCTGCCACAGCGAAAGCGAACTGCGGGCCTTTCTGGCCGAGATGCTGCAAAAATATCCCGAGATGATGCTGGAACGCTTCATCACCGGGCCGGAACTGACCATCGGCATCATTGACGGGCAGGCGCTGCCCACCATCCAGATTATCCCCGCCACCACCTTCTACGATTACGACGCCAAGTATCAGCGCGACGACACGCGCTATGTCTTTGATATTGACCTGCCCGCCGCCACGCTGGCCGCGGCCCGCGATGCGGCGGTGGCCACCTACAAGGTTCTGAACGTGCGGCATCTGGGGCGCGTGGATGTGATGGTGGATGCGCGGACGAATCAGGTCTACGTGCTGGAAATCAACACCATGCCGGGCTTTACCAGTCATTCGCTGGTGCCCAAAGCCGCCGCCAAGGCGGGGATCGCCTTCCCCCAGTTGTGTCATCGTCTGGTACATCTGGCCCTGCGCGATGTGCCCGCGAACAGTTATCGGTAAACAGGAATCATGCAACCACCTCCCCCAGCGCTACCGCCCCGCTATCCCGCGACGGGATGGTTGCGCCCGCTGCTGATGGGTTTGGTGCTGGTGGCCGTGGGTGTGGGCATCGGCTTTGGCTATCGCTATATCGAAACGTATTCGGACAAAAAGATTCAAACCGCCAGCACCCAGCAGCGCTGGCCCATCCGGGTGGAAATTCTGGGCGCTCCGCCGTGGCTGGACCAATCCATCATCGCGGATGTCAAAGGCACGGCCACCAGCTTCATCGCCAGCAGCATGGAGAATTACAACCGCATCCAAAATCCGCTGGACAAGGAAATCCTGCTCGTCGTGTCCGGGCAATACACCGAGGCCCCCCAGCTGCGGTCCAATGCCTGGGTGCGGCGCATCCAGTGGGTACGCCGCATCGAAGACCCCAAGCAGCGGCTGATTACCATCCAGATCAGCGCGGAATTCCGCCGGCCGGTGGTACTGGTGCGTCAGGGCGACGAACTGGCTTTGGTAGATGAACAAAAAGTGCGTCTGCCCGGCACGTATCGCGCTGATGAACGCAAAAACATGCTGGGCTTTTTTGTGCTGCTGGGCATTCCCGAGGCCATGCCGCAACCCGGTTCGCCCTTTGTCAGCGCCCCGGTTTCCACCGGGCTGCAAATGGTCCAGCAACTCACCGGCCACCCGTGGTCGGGGCAGATTGACAGCATTGATCTGAGCAATCTGGGCGGGCAACTGGACAAGAGCAAACCGCATATCGTGCTCAACACGCATTACAACACCCAGATTCTCTGGGGCCGGCCACCGCAGGAAGAGAAATTCTTCGAGGTCAGTCTGCCCACCAAGCTCAAAGCCCTCAGCGAGATTTACATGCGCTATGGCCGGGTGGATGCCCGCACCGGCTATGTGGATATCCGTTTTGAACAGGTTCATATCCCCCGCCCGGTTCCGCCGGGCACAGGAAACTAAACCGTGGTGACCACCACCGCCCCAGCAGCGCCGCCACTGCCCCACGCCCATACGTGGCAGATCACGCTGGCCAGTGCCGTCCCGGCGGGCGCGTGTGCCTTGGTCGGTTTGGCGCTGGCGGTGGCGGATGTGCAGTTCACCCCGCGCACGGTGCCCAACGGGGCGTGGCGGCTGGCGCTGACGTATGTCGAAATGGCCGCGGCGGTGTGGCTGCTGATATTCTGGCCGACGCAAAAGGCGGCGGGGCTGCTCTGGCCCACGGTTGGCAGCGTGCTGGGCGTGCTGCCCAGTTGGCTGATGGCGTGGTGGATGATCGAATATCGCTCTGGCCCGGCGCTGGTTGGCCTGTGGGAACTCGCGGGGCTGATGGCGTTGGCACTGGGGGGCAAGGCGCTGGTGCAGGCCCGGCCGCGCTGGCAGCCGGCGGTGCTGGTGGCCGGGGCGGGGTTGCTGGTGGGACTGCCCGCGGCAGCCTATTTGCAGGCGGAATTTGCCAGCACGTGGGCCAAAGGATGGTATGATTATGTCCCGTTGTTGGCGTTATTGCGTTCCAGCACCACGACTGCCCCGGCCTATACCTGGCCGCCGCTGGCGGGTTTGGTGCTCGGGGCGCTGCTGATATTTTATAGCCGGTATCTGAGCCGCGTACAGGAGGCCCCCAGCCCATGAAGACCCGCATTATCGCCTTGTTTAATCAGAAGGGTGGCGTGGGCAAGACCACCACCACCGTGAATCTGGGCGCCGCGCTGGCCGAAGCGGGCCGGCGTGTGGTGCTGATTGATCTGGACCCGCAGGCCAATCTGACCACGCATCTGGGCATTGATCCCGCCGGGGTCACGCAGGGCACGTATCAGGCCCTGACCGATGGCATCCCGCTGCGCGACTGTCTGCACAAGGTGACGGACAAACTGTCGGTCATCCCCGCCACCACCGATCTGGCGGCGGCGGAACAGGAACTGGTGGCCGTGGTCAAACGCGAACAGTTGCTGCGCAACATGGCGGCGGCCAAGGCGCTGGCCGCGGATTATGTGCTGATGGATTGCCCGCCGTCGCTGGGGCTGCTGTCGCTGAATGCGCTGGCGTATGCGACCGAAGTTTTTATCCCGTTGCAGGCGCATTTTCTGGCGTTGCAGGGCATGGCGAAATTATTGGAAACCGTGGGGCTGGTGCGGGAAAGTCTGAACCCCGCCCTGCGGGTGTCGGGGATTATCTTCTGCCAATTCGAATCCGCCGCCCGGCTGACGGGCGAAGTCACCGGCGAGGTGGAAAACTTCATCACCGAAGCCCGCGGCCAGAACCAACCCTGGTCGGACGCGGTGGTCTTTAACACCACGATCCGCCGCAACATCAAACTGGCCGAAGCCCCCTCCTTCGGCCAGACCATCTTCCAATACGCCACGAACTCCGCCGGGGCGGCGGATTACAGCGTGCTGGCGGAAGAGGTGATGAAGATGGAAAAGGGGATTGAGTAAATTTGGGTTGATCGGGCATTTACGGGGAGCTTGGCGCATTCTGCCCCAACGGGCAATATTTGTATAGCTCAGGGCACCACCGTTGTCGGTCGTTCGCACTGGCCTTATTGTGGTTTATCCCGGATAATCTGGGGCCTTGGAAAGGTGTTGACGCATGATTATGGGAACTATCGGAGTCGCATCCTTGCGGTCAGCGCCTCAAATTTTGTGACTGGGAATTTACTGTGAATCACCCCCAATCAACTACCCCCACCGAGGTGGTGCATTACTATGTGGACGAGGCGGGCGATCCAACGTTGTTCAGTCACAAAGGTGATATTGTGGTGGGAACTAAGGGTTGCTCCAATTATTTCATGCTGGGTAAGCTCCATGTTGACGACCCCACAGCACTGGCGGCTGATTTAGAAGCGCTGCGGCACAGGTTGCTCAGTAACGCCTATTTTGCCAAGGTGCCTTCGCTACAACCGCAGGAACAGAAAACGGCGGTGGCTTTTCATGCCAAGGATGATATCGCCGAAGTGCGGTGGAGTGTATTTGAGTTGCTGTTGAGGCATAAGATCAAATTTTATGCGGTGGTTAAAGACAAGCAGCAATTGGCGGTAGAAGTATTTGCGCGCAACAAGATCGATCCTGATTATCGTTACCACCCCAATAAGTTGTATGACTCTTTGGTGCAGGAATTGTTCTCCCGGTTGCACGGTTTGCCCAAAACCACCAATATCTGCTTCGCGCAGCGCTTTGGCAATGATCGTACCCATGCGTTGAAGCAGGCGCTGGAGGAGGCCAATCGAATCTTTGCGCAAAGCTTTGGTTTTATGAATCCTACGGTCAATCATGTTACCAATAGCACCCCGCACCAGATTGTGCCATTGCAGGCAGTGGACTATATGTTATGGGCGTTACAGCGTTTTTATGAACGGAAAGAAGAACGCTATCTCACCACAATTTGGCCGCTGGTGGGGCAAATTATAGATTTGGATGGGGCGGTGAAGAAGCTCCGAGGTCCGGCGTTATATGGCCAGAAGGCTCCCCTTACGCTTGCGACCCGGAAGTTTACCCAGCTTGGCGCATAAAAAAATGCCGACGGGTATAGGATCGCGTGGCGTACCACTTGATCACGCGGCATGAAGCCGAATTTCTTCCGCACGGCATGATTTCAGTATAGGTGATCGGCTTGTAAATTCAAGTGGGGGGAGGGGAATTCAGTATTACAAATTAATGCAAATACGAATTATTGGCGAGATGGAAAAGGGGTTGGGGCAATAACGCCAATAATACCAGATTGACTGACGTTAAAAGTCGAAAGGAATCCCGTTCCACCAACTCCTGTAAAGTTCGATAATTACCCAACAAGTGATTATCACCACCAAAAACATCATAAGAATTTCGAATCGTGTATACGGCCGCATCCGTTCTAATTGACGCAGACGCTTCACATCGGCTGGCATTAACTTTATTGACTTTCTTATGTGATATCTGTTCACAACAAGATACACCCAAAGCACCAACACAGAAAGGCACGGTAAAAGAGTGATGACCAATAGTCCGCGTGAGATCGCCATCCGTGCAGCACGTTCCTCATATGCGTTCCGCAGTGTACCATCACCAACGTTGTGCTGCATAATATGCTTTTGCCCAACAATCGTACCTTCAATATTAAAGGGGGCTATATGATCGCCCTCAAAAACTATTTGAACACTTGCACCATCATTTTGTTCTAATATTCTCCACGTCAATTCAATTACACCAGAAGACATCTTCTCTGAATTAAGTAGAAATTTAACTTGAGGACGTGAAGCATGGCGTACTGTTACTTCAAGAATTTTGACATCTTTAGGGGCTTTAATCGCGATGGGCTCAAGGATGTCTTCGGCACGTATGGGTTCATTGCCAGCATTCCAAATTAAGCACTGAATTGCGGTAACAGAGTTTTTCACGGGTTTACCGTCGTAACTAACCGTCAATGAAGACGTTTCACCAAGATTCACTAATTCTGTACGGACCGGATTAAAGCTGTATGTAAGCTCGCGTGAACGCTGACCAGCGTAGATGGAATATACCGTTAAAACAGTACCCAAAACACCAATAATCGCGCAAATAATTCCAAACAACGGGTGATGAAAAATTTTTAACCACGTATTTTTAGCCACTGCAGGTGACGTACTCTCGGGACATTTTTCATCATCACTCATATCAGCATCCTTCAAAAACATGCCGGTACGACTACATATGCTACGGCGACTATAACCATTTCTAAGTACGCAAGCAAATAGTCTTGGCTACATGCTTGGTGGTTTCGTTGCGTCGTTGCGTCGTTGCGCCGTTGCGTGAGGCGCATTTCTTCATAGGCAGGGAAAACCAACAAAAAAAACGGGCTGCCGGTTGGGGGCAGCCCGTGGGGGAATCGTGTTGTGTTGTGGCCGTCGGGTTAGGCGCTTTGTTTGAGGGCTTCGGGGGGGCGGGCGAAGAGGTCTACTTCGCCGTTGATGACGGCTTCGTCGATGATGTAGCGGCCGCGCTGGGCGAGGTCGGGGAGGCGGTACATCAAGTCGAGCATGATTTCTTCCATGACGCCGCGCAGGGCGCGGGCGCCGGTGTCGCGCTTCAGGCCGCGCTGGGCGATGATGGCCAGGGCGCCGGCGGTGAAGTCCAGTTCGCAGCCTTCCATGCTGAAGAACTTCTGGTACTGTTTGACCAGGGCGTTCTTGGGCTCGGTGAGAATCTGGACCATGGCTTCCTGCGTCAGCGGACGCAGCGGGGCCATGATCGGCAGACGGCCGACAAATTCGGGGATCATGCCGTATTCGATGAGATCATCGGGGACGACCTTGCCCAGCAGCCAACTGGCATCGGGGGTTTCCTGGCTGGCGGCGACTTCGGAGTTGAAGCCGATCATCTTGCGGCCCAGCCGCTTGCCGATGATGTGATCCAGCCCGACAAAGGTGCCGCCGCAGATGAAGAGGATGTGCGAGGTATCCACCTGGATGTACTGTTGTTCGGGATGCTTGCGGCCGCCCTGCGGGGGGACATTGGCCACGGTGCCTTCGAGCATTTTGAGCAGGGCCTGCTGGACGCCTTCGCCGGAGACATCGCGCGTGATCGAGACATTCATATTGGTCTTGCCAATTTTATCAATCTCGTCGATGTAGATGATGCCGCGCTGGGCGGCTTCCAGATCGTAATCGGCGTTCTGCAGGAGCTTGAGAATCAGGTTTTCGACGTCCTCGCCGACATAGCCGGCCTCGGTGAGCGTGGTGGCATCGCCGATGGCGAAGGGCACGTTGAGGCAACGGGCGAGGGTCTTGGCGAGCAGGGTCTTGCCCGAGCCGGTGGGCCCGATCAGCAGGACGTTGCTCTTTTCAATTTCGATCTCGTCGGCGGAGCCGGCGTCGGCATGGACGAGGCGCTTGTAATGGTTATGCACGGCCACGGAGAGGGCGCGCTTGGCGGCGTCCTGACCGATGACGTACTGGTCCATAAATTCTTTGAGCTGCCGGGGCGGGGGAATCTGGCCAAAGCTGGGCTTGCTGCTGCTCATCCGGCGGCGTTCCTGCCGAAAGATGTTTTGGCAGAGATCGGTACAATTTTGGCAGATGTAAATGTCGTTGGGGCCTTCGACCATGGGGCCGACTTCGCGGCTGGACTTGCCGCAGAAGGAACAGGTGGTGACCTTGCGGCCACGAAACCCGCCACTACCACTGGTAGGGCCGGTGCCACCACCGCTGCCGCCAGTGCCAGAGCCCGAACCGGAACCACCATTTGTTGTCTGTGAAGCCATTATAATCGCTTACCTGAAAAAGTATCGTTGAAACTATGCCCTGACTATACCCTAGCCGGGCGGTAACGTCCACGTAAAACCGGCATTTATACGCATAGATGAACACAAAGGTTCAGTTTATGCAGGATAGGACCGGCGAATACGTTAACAGTTAGCGAATAACATACCAAAAGAC